>CAXNIC010000059.1:0-17747 GCA_964201945.1 Alphaproteobacteria bacterium | reverse complement strand
TCCTGACTTTGGCACGTGCAAGCGCAGGCTCGGCTCCTGGCGCGTCTCGGTCTGGTCGTTCAGGCTTGGGAGAGGTGCAGGAAGCTCCCCTTCATTTCAAGCACCTGCTCGAACCGCTCGGTTCGAACCGTATCCAGGAAGGCCAGCCAACCTCATGATTTTTCTTATCATTTCGCGGTCGTCCGCCTTTAGGCGGAACCCAGCCCACCGGCCTGCTCGATGAAGCGGGCGATGGTCGATGTGCCTTGATTGGAGCGGATCGCGGTGAAGACGTAGGGCCGATCTCCGCGCATCCGTTTGGCGTCGCGGTCCATGACGTCGAGCGACGCGCCGACATGAGGGGCGAGGTCGGTCTTGTTGATGACCAGCAGGTCGGAGCGGGTGATGCCGGGACCGCCCTTCCGCGGGATCTTCTCGCCGCCCGAAACGTCGATGACGTAGATGGTGATGTCGGCGAGCTCGGGGCTGAAGGTGGCGGCGAGGTTGTCGCCGCCTGACTCGATCAGGATCAGGTCGAGATTGGGGAACTTCCGGTTCATCTGCGCGACGGCCGCGAGGTTGATCGAGGCGTCCTCGCGGATGGCGGTGTGCGGGCAGCCGCCGGTCTCGACGCCGAGGATGCGCTCGTCCGGCAAGGCCCCGGCACGCATCAGGATCTCGGCATCCTCCTTGGTGTAGATGTCGTTGGTGATGGCGCAGATGTCGTAGCGATCGCGGAAGGAGCGGCAGAGCGCTTCCATCAACGCGGTCTTGCCGGAGCCGACGGGGCCGCCGATGCCCACGCGCAGCGGGCCGTTGGTCGATTGGGTCATGAGCGGAAGAGCCTCGTCTCCTGGGTTTCATGGCGCATGGCGGCGATGTCGGCGCGGAACGTGGCACCGCCGAGGTCGTCGAGGGTGAGCCGTCGGGCGCCGTCGGCGAGCGTCTCGATGGCTGCGTCGAGCTCGGCCAGGATCTTGAGCGCATCGGTCTGTCCGAGCGGGATCAGGCGGACGCCGGCGGAGACCAGGCTGGCCGCGAAGGAGGCGAGGAAGGCGCTGGCCGTCGGCGCCAGCGGGATAGCGTGCAGCGCGGCGGCGGCACCGACGGCGAGAGGATAGGCGACCTCCGCGTCACGGATCGCCGCGATCCGTTCCAGCAGCGGATGCGGCCAGGCCGAGCGGGTGGCACGCAGGAACGCCTCGCCCTGCGCCACCGTCTCCAGCCGGCGCTCAGCCGAGATCGACATGGCGATGGCGAGATCGGCCAGATACGCCAGGGTCGACAGGTCGCCGGCGCTCGCCGCGCGCCAGCCCTGGGCCGGCAGGATCAGGTCCGATCGACCGGATCCGTGACGAAGAACTTCCTTCACCCACGCGAGCAACGTTGCGCGGTCGACGACGTCGCCATCCTCGATTGCCCGTTCCAGGCCGTGGCTGTAGCTGAAGCCGCCGACCGGGAAGCTGGGCGACAGCCACAGCAGCAGCCGCCGGAGCGCCGTGGAGGACAGAGGCTCAGGCGTGGACATGGTCGTGGTCGTGCGGGTGGTCATGGTGATGATCGTGGTCGTCGTGGCCATGATCGTGATGGTGGTGGCCGCCGCCATTGCCGCTATAGGCGCCTTGCTCGGGGTTGAAAGGGGCCGACAGGCTCTCGACCACGGCGCCGAGGCCGCGGGCCATGTCGGCGATGACGTGGTCGGCGCGGATGCGGATCGCCTCCATCCGGATCTCGGTCGGGAGGTGTCGGTTGCCGAGATGCCAGGCGATACGCGCGAGCTGTCGCGGGTCGCGGCAGGTGATCTCCAGCAGGGCCTCGGGCGCGGCACGGACGCCGATGATGCGTCCGTCGTCGAGGACCAGGCCGTCGCCATCGCGAAGCGTCGTCACCGCCGGGAGGTCGAGCAGGAAGACGAGGCCGCCCTTGGCGGTGACGGAGCGTCGGCGCCGGCGGCGCTGGTCGTAGTCGAGCTGGGCCCAGTCGGCGGGCGGGAAGTCCCAGTCGCCGGCCGGTCGGATGGTGGTGGCGCGCAGCATCGGGTCCTCAGAACAGGAAGTAGCGCTGCGCCATCGGCAGCAGCTTCGCCGGCTCGCAGACCAGGAGGATTCCGTCGGCCCGGACCTCGTAGGTCTCGGGATCGACCTCGATCTTCGGCAGCGCCGAATTGTGGATCATCGACGCCTTGGAGAGGCCACCGCGGGTGTTGCGGACCGGGATGAGTGCCTTCTCGACGCCGAGCCGGGCGCGCAGCCCATTGGCCTCGGCGGCGGCTGAGGTGAAGACGACCGAGGAGAGGGCAGGGGCGCGGCCGAAGGCACCGAA
Source organism: Alphaproteobacteria bacterium (assembly GCA_964201945.1). GTDB lineage: Bacteria > Pseudomonadota > Alphaproteobacteria > SHVZ01 > SHVZ01 > SHVZ01. Next base: position 15,446 of record CAXNIC010000059.1, on the reverse strand, counting down.
CATCGGCCGGTAGTGGACCGGCTGCGGCGTCGGGATCGAGGCGTTGGGATCGCCCATGGGCGCAGCGGCAATCATGCCGCCCAGCAGCACCAGGTCCGGCTTCACCCCGAAGAAGGCCGGGCTCCACAGAACCAGGTCGGCGCGCTTCCCCACTTCGACCGAGCCGACGTGATCGCCGACGCCCTGCGCGATCGCCGGGTTGATTGTGTACTTGGCGATGTAGCGCTTGACCCGGACATTGTCGTTGTCGCCCTGCTCCTCGGGCAGGCGACCCCGCTGCGCCTTCATCTTGTGCGCGGTCTGCCAGGTGCGGATCGCGACCTCGCCGACACGGCCCATCGCCTGGCTGTCGGAGGAGATGATCGAGAAGGCGCCGATGTCGTGGAGGATGTCCTCGGCGGCGATCGTCTCCTTCCGGATGCGGCTCTCGGCGAAGGCGATATCCTCGGGAATGTCCGGGTCCAGATGATGGCAGACCATCAGCATGTCGAGGTGCTCCTCGAGCGTGTTGACGGTGTAGGGCCGCGTCGGGTTGGTCGAGGACGGGATGACGTTGGGAAGGCCGCAGACCTTGATGATGTCGGGCGCATGGCCGCCGCCGGCGCCCTCGGTGTGATAGGCGTGGATGGTGCGGCCCTTGAACGCCGCCACCGTGTCCTCGACGAAGCCGCTCTCGTTCAGCGTGTCGGTGTGGATCATCACCTGGATGTCGTGGTCGTCGGCGACCGAGAGGCAGCAGTCGATGGTCGCCGGCGTGGTGCCCCAGTCCTCGTGCAGCTTGAGGCAGGCAGCGCCGCCCTCGATCTGCTCGACCAGCGCACCGGGCAGGCTGGCATTGCCTTTGCCGGCGAAGGCCAGGTTCATCGGAAACGCATCGGCGGCCTGGATCATCCGGGCCAGGTGCCAGGGACCGGGCGTGCAGGTGGTGGCGGCCGTGCCGGTCGCCGGCCCGGTGCCGCCGCCCAGCATGGTGGTGATGCCGGAGGTCAGCGCCTCTTCGATCTGCTGCGGGCAGATCAGGTGGATATGCGCGTCCATGCCGCCGGCGGTGAGGATCTTGCCTTCGCCGGCGATCACCTCGGTGCCGGGGCCGATGACGATGCCGACGCCGGGCTGGGTGTCGGGGTTGCCGGCCTTGCCGATGCCGGCGATGCGGCCGTCCTTGATCGCGATGTCAGCCTTGATGATGCCCCAGTGGTCGACGATCAGCGCGTTGGTGATGACCGTGTCGACGGCACCCTGGGCTCGGGTCGCCTGCGACTGGCCCATGCCGTCGCGGATGACCTTGCCGCCGCCGAACTTCACCTCCTCGCCATAGACCGTGCGGTCCTGCTCGACCTGGATGACGAGATCGGTGTCGGCGATGCGGACGCGGTCGCCCGTGGTCGGCCCGAACATGCCGGCATAGGCGGCGCGGGTGATGCGGGAGGGCATGGCGTCAGGCGCCCTTGCCGCCGAGCGGTCCCATGACCGCCTGGCGGAAGCCGTAGACGATGCGGTCGCCCCGCAGCGGCACCAGCGTCACCGAGCGCGACTGACCCGGCTCGAAGCGGACGGCGGTGCCGGCGGCGATGTCGAGGCGCCAGCCGCGGGCCTTGTCGCGCTCGAAGCGGAGCGCCGGGTTGGTCTCGAAGAAGTGGTAGTGGCTGCCGACCTGGATCGGCCGGTCGCCGGTATTGGCGACCATCAGGGTCTGCGTCGGCTGGCCGGCGTTCAGCTCGATCTCGCCTTCGGCTGGAAATATCTCGCCCGGGATCATCGCGTCCTCATCGGATCGGCTGGTGAACGGTGACGAGCTTGGTGCCGTCGGGGAACGTCGCTTCCACCTGGATGTCGGGGATCATCTCGGCGATGCCGTCCATCACCTGAGCACGGCCGACGACATGCGCGCCGGCCTCCATCAGTTCGGCGACGGAGCGGCCGTCGCGTGCCCCCTCCACGACGAAGTCGGAGATCAGTGCGATCGCTTCCGGGTGGTTCAGCTTGACGCCGCGTTCGAGGCGGCGGCGGGCGACCACCGCGGCCATGGCGATCAGCAGCTTGTCTTTCTCGCGGGGGGTGAGGTTCATCCTCTCCTCGTCAGCAGGTCCAGACCCGGGGGAGCGGGCGTCCGTCGCGGACGACTGCCAGCGCCGGCACCAGCAGGCCCCGGAGCGCAAAGCCGTCCATGGCGATGAAACGGCCGATCAGCGCGCCGTCGCGGACGCTGAAGCCGACGTCGCGCGTGTCCCCGAACGTCTCGCGCAGCCGGTCGCGCTGGCGCGTGGCGTCGGGCGCGGCATAGACCAGCGTTGCATAGGCGATGTTGCCGCCGAGGATCGCCGGCGCGGCGACGATGTCGGCGATCGGGCCGTCGAGCAGCGTCGCGTCGGCGAAGAGAAGGCGTCCGGCCCGGCTCACATGCCAGCGGTCGCGAAGATAGCCCTGCCGCACCGCCTCGCCATGAGCGAGCCGCCCGAGGATGACAGACTCGACGGCGAGCAGCACGGCGTCGGCGGCGAGGCTGACGATCAGGCGGCGGTCGAGCCGGCCGCGGTCGAACAGGATGGTCTCCTGCGGCATCCACTCGGCGGCGCAGCCGTCGCCGACGCGTAGCACCGTCTCGACCCGGGCGTTGCCGCCCGCGGACTTGTAGATACGCTCGGAGGCCGGCGTGGTGACCGTGGCGGCGGCACCCGACTCGAGCTCGATCTCGTAGCGGAAATGATCGCCGCCGGTCATGCCGCCGGCGGTGTTCATCAGCACGATCTCGGGCGGCGCGCCGGCCGGGACCGCCGGCAGGCGAGCCTTGGCCGATCCTTCCTGGCGGAGGATGCGGAGCTGCGAGCGACCGCCGCTGCCGTCGAACGACACATGGGCACGGCCACGCGCGCGCTGCGGCGCATCCGTGCCGGCGACCGGCCGGCGTGCGAGGTCAGACGGTGAGATGGCGTCGAACACGTGTCTCGTCCAGCTCGGCGCGGGTGCCGGAAAGCAGGATCTCGCCCCGGTCCATCACCGCGAAGTGGTCGGCGAGGTCGCGGGCGAAGTCGAAGTACTGCTCGACCAGCAGGATCGCCATGCCGCCCTTGTCGCGGAGATAGGCGATGGCGCGGCCGATGTCCTTGATGATCGAGGGCTGGATGCCCTCGGTCGGTTCGTCCAGGACCAGCAGGCTCGGGCGGGTGACCAGCGCGCGGCCGATGGCGAGCTGCTGCTGCTGTCCGCCGGAGAGATCGCCGCCGCGGCGCCCAAGCATGTCGCTCAGCACGGGGAAGAGTTGGAAGACCTCGTCCGGGATCGTCCGGTCGTGTCGCGGCCGGGCGACGAGGCCGGTCTGCAGGTTCTCGCGCACGGTGAGCAGGGGGAAGATCTCGCGGCCCTGGGGCACGAAGCCGATGCCGCGGCGGGCGCGGTCATAGGGTGCCAGGCGCGAGATCTCTTCCTCGCCCCAGGCGATCGAGCCGCCGGCGATCGACTGCAGGCCCATGATGGCGCGGAGCAGGCTGGTCTTGCCGACGCCGTTGCGCCCGAGCAGGCAGGTGACGGCGCCGATCGGCGCCGACAGCGACACTTTCCGCAGCGCCTGGGCGGCACCGTAGTAGAGATCGACGTCACGGACGGTGAGCATGTTTATCGACCGAGATAGACTTCGACGACGCGCGGGTCGGCGCTGACGTGGTCGAGCGGCCCTTCGGCCAGCACCGAGCCTTCGTGCAACACCGTCACCTTGACGCCGAGGTCGCGGACGAAGGCCATGTCGTGCTCGACCACGACCACCGAGCGCGTGCGGTTGATCTCCTTCAGGAGCTCGGCGGTGGCCGCGGTCTCGGAGTCGGTCATGCCGGCGGCGGGCTCGTCGACCAAGAGCAGCTTCGGGTCCTGCGCCAGCAGCATGCCGATCTCCAGCCATTGCTTCTGCCCGTGTGAGAGCTGGGCGGCGAGGAGGTCGCGCTGGTCCAAAAGGCGGACGGTCTCCAGAAGCTCCTCGATCCGCTCGGCCTCGGCGCGGGTGACCCGGGCGAACAGCGTGCGGCGGACCTGTCGGGATGCTTTCAGCGCCAGCAGCAGGTTGTCGGCGACGGTGTGGTGCTCGAAAACGGTCGGCCGCTGGAACTTGCGCCCGATGCCGAGCTCGGCGATGGCGGCTTCGTCGAGCCTGGTCAGGTCGGTGGCGCCATCGAACAGCACCTGGCCGCTGTCGGGCCGGGTCTTGCCGGTGATGACGTCCATCATCGTGGTCTTGCCGGCGCCGTTGGGGCCGATGATGGCGCGCATCTCGCCATCGTCGATGGTGAGGGAAAGGCCGTTCAACGCCTTGAAGCCGTCGAAGGCGACGGAGACGCCGTTGAGGTAGAGGAGGGCGGCGGTCAGGCGCATCGGTTCACTCCGCCGCCCGCGGCGCCGGTGCTGCCGCCATGGCGGGCGGAGCGCGTCTCACTCGACGGAACAGCCCGATCAGGCCGTGGGGAAGCAGCAGGGTGACGGCGATGAACAACCCACCGAGCGCGAACAGCCAGAGCTCGGGCAGGGCGCCGGTGAAGTAGGATTTGCCGAAATTGACCAGGACGGCGCCCAGCACCGGGCCGATCAAGGTGCCGCGGCCGCCGACGGCGACCCAGATCACCGCCTCGATCGAGTTCGCCGGCGCGAACTCGCTGGGATTGATGATGCCGACCTGCGGAACGTAGAGCGCGCCGGCGATGCCGGCCATGCAGGCCGAGAGCACGAAGACGAAGAGCTTGTAGTGCTCGGCGCGGTATCCCAGGAACCGGGTACGGCTTTCGGCATCGCGGATGGCGATCAGCACCTTGCCGAAGCGGGATCCGATGATGAGCGCGGCGGTGATAAGGCCGAACGCCAGCGCCGCCGCCGAAGCGAAGACCAGGGCCGAGCGCGTTCCGGCGCCCTGGACGTTGGCGCCCAGGATCTCCTTGAAGTCGGTCAGGCCGTTGTTGCCGCCGAAGCCCATGTCGTTGCGGAAGAAGGCCAGCATCAGGGCGAAGGTCACCGCCTGGGTGATGATCGAGAGGTAGACGCCGGTGACGCGGCTGCGGAAGGCGAACCAGCCGACGATGAAGGCAAGGATCCCGGGGACGACCATCACCATCAGCATGGCGACGGCGAAATACTCGAAGCCGTGCCAGTACCAGGGCAGCGTCTTCCAGTTCAGGAACACCATGAAGTCCGGCAGCATCGGGTTGCCGTAGACGCCGCGGGAGCCGATCTGGCGCATCAGGTACATGCCCATGGCATAGCCGCCGAGGGCGAAGAAGGCGCCGTGGCCGAGCGAGAGCATGCCGCAGAAGCCCCAGACCAGGTCGACCGACAGCGCCAGCAGCGCATAGCAGAGATACTTCCCGACCAGGGTGACGGCATATGTGGAGAGGTGGAAAGGATCGCCCGGCGGTACGATCAGGTTCATCGCCGGGACCATCACCCCGATCGCCAAGATCAGGATGGCGAAGGCGAGGATCCGCCGGTCGAGGCCGCGGCGGCCGAAGGCGGCGATCATGTCTCGACCGCCCGGCCGCGCAGCGCGAAGAGGCCGCGCGGCCGCTTCTGGATGAACAGGATGAGGAAGACCAGGACCAGGATCTTGCCGAGCACGGCGCCGGCATAGGGTTCGAGGAACTTGTTGAGGACGCCGAGCGAGAAGGCGCCGACCAGCGTGCCCCAGAGGTTCCCGACGCCGCCGAAGACCACGACCATGAAGGAGTCGATGATGTAGCCCTGGCCGAGATTGGGGCTGACATTGTCGATCTGGCTCAAGGCGACACCGGCGACGCCGGCGATGCCGGAGCCGAGCCCGAAGGTCAGCGCGTCGACCCAGGGCGGGCGGATGCCCATGGCGCTGGCCATCGCCCGGTTCTGCGTCACCGCCCGCATCTGCAGGCCGAAGGTGGTGCGCTTCAGCAGCAGGTTGAGCATGACGAAGGCCATCAGCGTGAAGACGATGATCCAGAGCCGGTTATGGGTGATGGTGAGCTGGCCCGCCTGGAAGGCGCCCGACATCCAGGACGGCGCGCCGACCTCGCGGTTGGTCGGCCCGAAGATCGAGCGGACGGCCTGCTGCAGGATCAGGGACAGGCCCCAGGTGGCGAGCAGAGTCTCCAGCGGCCGGCCGTAGAGCCAGCGGATGATGCCGCGCTCGATCAGCGCGCCGATGGCACCGGCAACGAGGAAGGCCAGCGGCAGCGCGATGATCAGCGACAGGTCGAAGAGACCGGGGGCGTGGCGACGGATCAGCTCCTGGACCATGAAGGTCACATAGGCGCCGATCATCACCATCTCGCCATGCGCCATGTTGATGACGCCCATGACGCCGAAGGTGATGGCGAGCCCGATCGCGGCCAGCAGCAGCACCGAACCCAGCGACAGGCCGTACCAGACGTTCTGCGCGATCTCCCAGATCGCGAGGTCGCGCTCGATCACGCGGGCGGCGGCGATGGCAGCCTCCTGAACGGCGCCGGTCGCCTGGTTGCGGACGGTGAACAGAAGGTCGAGCGCGTCGCGGGACGCGCGTTCCTGGATGACGGCGATCGCCGCGATCTTCTCAGCGTCGGCCGCATCGGAGGCAAGCAAGGTCGCTGCCCGGGCCTGGCGCATGATGAGCAGGATGCCGGCATCCTTCTCGGCGGCGATGGCCTGGTCCAGCGTCGCCAGCGTGGCCGGATCGCGGCTCTTGAACACCGCCGCCGCCGCCCCGCGACGGATACGGGCGTCGGGGTTGAGCAGGGTCATCGAGCCCAGCGCCGCCTCGATATCGCGGCGGACCCGGTTGTTGACGCGGATGCGCTCGGGCGCAGCTTCCGGCGCGGTGCCGAGAACGGCGCCGGTGACCGGGTCGAGCAGGGTCAGGTCGTTGCCGTCCTTGCGGGCGATGACGACGTCGCTCTCCGCCTTGCGGACGTAGAGATTGCCGGCGTTCAACGCTTCCAGCGGTGCGACCGCGCGCGGGTCGCCGCTCGCGGCCAGCGCCGCGATCGCCTTGCTGCGGTCATCGAAGCTGCCCTGGCCAAGCGCGCGGACGAGGTCTGTCAGATCGGCAGCGGCGGCCGTGAACGACAGGAGAAGGCCGAGGATCAGGCCGAAAGCGCGGAGGAGGGGAGGCTGCACCAGTGAACCCGGTATGAAATGCTTGGGGGGAACCGCCGGCCGGAGTGAGGGGACACCCCGGCCGGCTTCGGATCAGAGGAGGATCAGGTTCCCTTGCCGCCGCACTTGCCGGTCTTCACGTTGAAGTTCCCGCAGGACATCGGCGCCCGCCAGTCGGAGATCAGGTCCTTCGAGTCCGGAAGGAAGTCCGACCACTCGTCGCCGACGACGAGACCAGGCGTCTGCCAGACGATGTCGAACTGGCCGTTCTCCTGGACCTCGCCGATCAGCACCGGCTTGGTGATGTGGTGATTGGGCATCATCGTCGAGTAGCCACCCGAGAGGTTCGGCACCGAGATGCCGATCAGCGCGTCGATCACCGGGTTCGACTCAATGGTGCCGGCCTTCTCGACCGCCTTCACCCACATGTTGAAGCCGATGACATGGGCTTCCATCGGGTCGTTGGTGACCCGCTTGGCGTTCTTGGTGAAGGTCTGCCACTGCTTGATGAAGGCGTCATTGGTCGGGTTCTTGACCGACATGAAGTAGTTCCAGGCCGCGAGATGGCCCAGCAGCGGCTTGGTGTCGATGCCCGCCAGTTCCTCCTCGCCGACCGAGAAGGCAACGACCGGGATGTCCTTCGCCTTGATGCCCTGGTTGGCGAGCTCCTTGTAGAACGGCACGTTGGCATCGCCGTTGATGGTCGAGACCACCGCCGTCTTCTTGCCGGCCGAGCCGAAGCGCTTGATCTGGGCCACGATCGACTGCCAGTCGGCATGCCCGAACGGCGTGTAGTTGATCATGATGTCCTCGTCCTTCACCCCTTTTGACTTGAGGTAGGTCTCGAGGATCTTGTTGGTCGTGCGCGGATAGACGTAGTCGGTTCCGGCCAGCACCCAGCGCTGCACCTTCTCGCTCGACTCGAGATAGTCGACGGCCGGGATCGCCTGCTGGTTCGGCGCGGCGCCGGTGTAGAAGACGTTCTTCGAGGACTCCTCGCCCTCGTATTGCACCGGATAGAAGAGGATGCTGTTCAGCTCCTCGAACACCGGCAGCACCGACTTCCGGCTGACCGAGGTCCAGCAGCCGAATACCGCGGCCACCTTCTCCTTCTGGATCAGCTCGCGCGCCTTCTCGGCGAACAGCGGCCAGTTGGATGCCGGGTCGACGACGACCGCCTCCAGCTTCTTGCCAAGCACGCCACCCTTCTTGTTCTGCTCCTCGATGAGCATCAGCATGACGTCCTTCAGCGTCGTCTCGCTGATCGCCATCGTTCCCGACAGCGAGTGAAGGACACCGACCTTGATGGTGGCCTGGGCCATCACCGGGCCGGCGGCCAGCAGAGACGCGCCTAACAGCGCGGCGCCAAAGAACGTACGAAGCCTATCTCGCATAGACGTGCCTCCGTCATGAGTGTTGTTGTTGCACCGCAGCATTAGGGAGCAAGAAGCGAGCCATGCGGTCACACAGGCGTCATGACGACGGTCAACCCCGCAGCGTCACGCCAAATTTTCCGATGCGGAACGAGATTGAGAACGAGGGCGTGGTTAGGAAAAGATGAACAAGCGTGCACCCTGCCGGCTCACTGCACAGAATTTCAGCAGCGGCGATTGACCGTCCCGGGCATTGCCCCGAGGATCGCGGCCGGGGCGTTCCGCGCCCCGTCGATGGAGTTGTTGTTGCACCACATCACAGCTCCGGCGCCCCTGCCCGTCACGCGGGCAGGGGCGACGACACCGCCGTCACGCGCCGTTCCGGCCGAATTCGCGACACCTGAAGCGTTCAAGCCAGGCCGGACTTGAAGGTGGTGCGCGTTTTCTCGTAATGCGGTCCGAATGTCACACGCATCGGTCGCCGGAGACGTATCGTGAAAAAGGTTCTCATCATCGGGATCGGCGCCGGCGACCCGGACTACGTGACGATCCAGGCGGTGAACGCGCTCAACCAGGTCGATGTCTTCTTCCTGATGGACAAGGGGGCCGAGAAGGCGAAGCTGATCGAGCTGCGGAAGGAGATCTGCCGGCGGCATATCAAGGGAGATCGCTATCGGTTCGTCGATGCGTCGAGCCCAGAATGGACACGCGATACGGCCGACTACCGATCGACGATCGATACCTTGAATCGCGACAAGCAAGGTGTACTCGAGGGTCTGATCTCGGACGAGCTGGCGGATGGCGAGTGCGGCGGCATTCTCGTCTGGGGCGACCCGTCCCTGTATGACAGTACGATCCGCGTCATCGATGTCATTGCGAAGAGCGGTCGCCATGCCCTCGAGTTCGAGGTCATTCCCGGCATCAGCAGCGTCCAGGCGCTCGCGGCAAAGCACAAGACGACGCTCAACCGGATCGGGCAGGCGGTCGAGATAACCACCGGCCGCCGTCTCGCGGAGGGATTTCCAGACACCGCCGACAGCGTCGTGGTCATGCTCGACGCCGAGACCACCTTCAGCAAGTTCATCGATCAGGACATCGACATCTATTGGGGCGCCTATCTCGGCACGCCGGACGAGATACTGATCTCCGGCAAGCTCAAGGACGTGGCCGGCGATATCCAGCGCATCCGGGCCGAGGCGCGGCGCGCCAATGGCTGGATCATGGACACCTACCTGATGCGAAAGGCCGGCGAAGCCAAGGACTGAGGATCGCGTCGGCGCGGGTGCCTATGGCAGGAGCGCGCGGCGGATGACGACGTTGAAGGCGCCGAGATCCGGCAGATCGAACGCCCGACCTGGTCCGTCCGTCACATGCGCGATCTGTCCGCCTGGCGCCTGGCGGCGATCAATCCGGCACCCTGACGGCGGCGCCTCGGCACGAGACGGCGCTCCAGCAGTTCTTTCCAAGTGGGTAGATCCTTGGCGGTTCGCACGCGACATTGGTAAGGGCGCTTGCTCCGGCTCGATAGGCGAGTAGCTGGAGTTGATGGAGAGTTCCAGTACGCGTTGCCGCACGATCGGTGGTCAGGTGTGCACAGGACGTGGTGCTCATCTCACCCAGAGAAAGGGTCCCCTCTGGCGTCGCGTCGCCAGGAGCCAGCAGTATCACTTGGAGCGCCGCGTTCCATTCGTCAGCGGAGGGAGTCCGCGTGTCTGGCAGAGGTGTGCGCGCCGTGCAGCCGCCGACCGCGGCCAGGAGAATGAGAAGGACCCGCCAATTTGCCATGTAAAGCCCCGAACTGTTCGTTGCTACATCACGAGGGCCGCCTGGAGTCACGCAGTTTACGAATCTGGCGATTATACGTCTCGCCACGCGTTCGTCCGCACGATGCTCGATCAGTCCGATAACCTGGTTTCGGGAACCGCGGCTGCTGCAGGTGCAGACCGCGCATGTGGCCTCGGTCGTTCCCAGGCTCGGCTTCGCGCAGGAGCTTGCCGAATTCAACCATATACTCGACGATCCCTTCGCAGGCTTCGAGGTGGTCGGGGGCGTGGTCGAGATTTCTTGCGCTGCCGGATCAGGCGTTACCTACAAGACTCGATTAAGGAGAGGCATAATGGCGAACGCGCGGCTGGAAGAGCTTCGCGACTATCCGTTCGAGCGCCTGAACCGGCTGCTGGACGGGGTGACATCCAAGGGCAATACACCGCCGATCAACCTTTCGGTCGGTGAGCCGCAGCACCAGCCGCCGGCGTTCCTGCACCAGATCGTCAGCCGCAACAGCGACAGCTGGAACCGCTATCCACCGCAGAGCGGCACGCCCGACTTCCGTCGAGCGGCGGCGGGATGGCTCGAGCGCCGATACGACCTGCCGGTGGGCATGATCGATGCCGACGCCATGATCGTCGCCTGCGCCGGCACCCGCGAGGGCCTGTACATGGCGGCGACCGTCGCCATCTCTCCGGCCGAAGGTGGCGGACCGAAGCCGCTCGCCCTGATGCCGAACCCGGTCTACCAGGTCTATGTCGGTGCCTCGGTCCTGGCCGGTGCCGAGCCGGTGTTCCTGCCGGCGACCGCGGCCAACGGCTTCCTGCCGGACCTGGACGCGATCGGTGCCGATGTGCTGGCGCGGACGCAGATCATGTATCTCTGCACGCCCAGAAACCCGCAAGGGGCCGTCGCCGACCTCGCCTATCTCCAGAAGGCGATCGGCCTTGCCCGCCGCCACAAGTTCCTGCTGGTCGCCGACGAATGCTATGGCGACATCTACTCGACCGACAAGGCGCCGGTGGGCGCGCTGCAGGCCGCCGCATCGCTCGGCGGGTCGATGGACAACTTGATGGTCTTCCACACCCTCTCCAAGCGCTCGAGCGCGCCGGGGCTTCGCTCCGGCTTCGGCGTTGGCCCTCGTGCCGAGACCGCCCTGATGGCGCGCCTTCGGAGCTACGCCTGTGCCGCGACCCCGCTCTCGACACTGGAGGCGGCTGCCGCGCTCTGGCGGGACGACGCGCATGTCGCGGCGACCCGCGCCCTCTATCGCCGCAAGTTCGACGATGCCGAGCGCATCCTCGGCGGGCGCTTCGGCTTCTACCGGCCCGCCGGCGGCTTCTATCTCTGGCTCGATGTCGGCGATGGGGAAGCGGCGACGCGGAAGCTCTGGGAGGCCGGGGTCAAGGTCCTGCCCGGCAGCTATCTCACCCGGCCGGATCCCGACGGGACCAATATCGGGGCACCCTATATCCGGGTCGCGCTGGTTGGCGAAGTCGATGCGACCGAGGACGCCATCCATCGGATTGCTCGCACGCTCTAGCGGACGTTAATCGGCCGCTCCCGGCTGGAGGGCCCGATGGGCGGGCGTCATCGGGGCGGGGCCGGCATGCTGGTCGCGGCTGCAGGCGCAGCGCGCACCGGTGCCGCAGGCGCAGGCGTCCGAGCGGTGGCTCAAAGAGCGCCAGGGGCGGCCGACATGATTTTCGCACACCCATCCGGTGCGATCGCAGAACCAGCAGGGCATGACGGCGGCCCCTACTTGCCGAGTTCGCGGGCGATGTCGGTGGCCATCGGGCCGACCTTCTTCGACGCCGCTTTCAGGGCTTCGGCCGAAACACCCCACTTCTGGGTCCAGTAGCTGACCTCGAAGTCCTCGTTGATATTGACCCGGACCGCGTCGGCCAGGCCCTTCTTCGTCTTGTCGTCCGCCATGACGGCTCCTCACGCCCGAAAGGGCTTAAAGGAGCTAACCGGCGGCGACGCCCTCGGTTCCGGCGAGGGCTATCGCGCCCGCGATGTCATAAAATTCGCACCGCGCCCTCAGGCCGCCGCGCGTACCGTCGGGATGCCGAGCTCATCCAGGGTGCGGCGGACCTTGTCCAGCGTCTCGCCGGTCAAGGGCAGGACGGGATCGCGCGGGATGCCGGCGGGCTGGCCGATCAGGTTGAGGGCCGCCTTGAAGGCGGAGGGCCAGGTACCGATGCCCATCAGCATCTGGTAGACGACGGTCAGCTTGTAATGCAGCGCCGCGTATTCGGCGGTCGGCTTCGACTGGCCGATCTCGACCAGGCGGCCGGCGTCGCGGCCGAGGAACTCCGGCCCGGTGGCGATGAAGCCCTTCGCGCCGAGCCCGATGCCGGGCAGGATGAAGTGGCAGGGCCCGACCAGGATCGCGAGCTTATCGCGGAAGCGCTCCAGCAGATGCGTGTGGTGGAAGAACTCGCGCTCGCTCTCCTTGATGCCGACGACCGGAGCCGCGTTGAGCACCGCGCCGAGGTCGTCTGGCGACATCGAGTAGCCCACCCGGCGGGGCGAGTTGTAGGCGACGATCGGCAGCTTCACCGCCTGGGCGATGCTGGCGAAGCGGCGCACGATCTCGTCGCGCGAGCCCTTGAGGACGTAGGTCGGCGGCATCACCAGGAGGCCCTGGGCGCCGTTGGCCTCGGCGGCACGGGCATAGATCAGCGTCTGCGCCAGGGTCGGCGACGTGCATCCGGTCATCACCGGGACCCGCCCCTTGGCGGCATCGATGGCGAGCCGGGTCAGCCGGCCGCGCTCGTCGGCCGACAGCGTCCAGCTCTCGCCATTGTCGCCGGAGACGCAGATCGCGGTGGCGCCGTTGCCGATCAGCCAGTCGACGAGGTGCTTGAACGCGTCCTCCATGATCTCGCCGTTCGCCGCGAAAGGCGTGACGATCGCGGGGATGAAGCCGCCGAGCGTGGTCTTGTCCATGAGGGATCTCCTGGGAGGTTGAGCGTCCGGTCGGTCAACCTTGGGGCGAAAGGGGAGGGGTCATGAAGGGCGGCAGGCTGTGCCGTTCGGAAGGGGCCGGCCACGAGGCTAGTCGTACCATGTTACGGCGCCAAGCCGGGCCGGCAGCGGTACGAAACACACTTGTTCGCAAACCGTGAAATGATTGACCATTCAACGAGCGAGGGCCTACGCTTCGCCCCTCTCGGTCACCGGTTCCCTGCAGGAAATCAAGCGGCTGCCGAGGCAGCCTGGAGGAGCGACGATGGCGCGCAAGCTTCCGCCGAAAATCCGCATCTCGGCTCCCGTCACTCCCTTCAGCGAGAAGGGCGAGTTCCTTGCGGACGCCTATGCCGAGATCATCCGCTGGCACCTGAAGCACGGCACGCGCGGGTTCCTGGTCGCGGCCGACAATGGCGAGCACTGGGCGCTCTCGCCGAAGGAGATCCGCGAGATCAGCGAGATCACCATGCGGGAATCGAAGGGCAAGCTGCCGGTCTATGTCGGCGCCTGGGCGATCACCGAGCGGGAAGCCATCGAGCGCGCGGCAGCGGCGGCGGAGGGCGGTGCCTACGGGCTCTGCGTCAAGCCGCAGCATTACGTGCATAGCTGGACGGATGCGACCGAGCAGGACGTGGTCGGGCGCTTCGAGGCCGTGTACAAGGCGACCCGGCTGCCGATGATGGTCTACAACTCGCCGAACCGCACCGGCGTCAACATCACTCACGACCTGCTGCGCAAGATCATCGACGTGGTCGACGTCGACTGCCTCAAGGACACCAGCTACGACCCGGCGTTCATCTCCCAGCGCGTGCTGCAGTTCCACGACAAGGTCTCGGTGCTGGTCGGCACCAACGCCTTCTTCGCCAGTAACATGATGCTGGGTGCCGGTGGCTTCATCGGATCGCAGGCCGACCTGTTCGGCGACCAGGCCGATCGCTTCTACGATTTCGAGACGATGACCCCGGCCGAGCGGCGCGAGATCGTCACCTGCTACAACGAGGTGGCGGAGGCCACTAATCGGCTTGGCACCATCCCAACCTCGTACAAGGCGATGTGGAACATGATGGGCCTGCCCGCGGGCCATCTGCGCGATCCCCTTAAGCCGCTCTCGCCCGAGCAGACGGAAAAGCTGCGCTCGGTCCTCACCAAGTGGGGCATCCTGAAGGGCGAAGTGGCGAAGCGGGCGGCGGAGTGATCCGAAGCCTCGACTGAAAACAAGCGCAAACGGAGGAAACCGACGATGAAGGCGATGATGATGCTCGGCGCCGCTCTCGGCCTGGCCGCGACGGTTTCGATGAGCGGTCCGGCGAATGCCCAGGGCAAGGCCATCTGGGACAAGGTTTCCGAGAGCGGGACGCTCACCTGCGGTGCCATGGCGGCGGTGCCGATGAATTCGTGGAAGGTCGAAGGCCCTAATCGTTACGAAGGCTATTCGATCGGCTTCTGTCGCGAGCTGGTCAAGGAGCTGACCAAGGCGATGGGCAAGCCGATCAAGCTCGACTTCTACGAGACCACCTTCGCCAATGTCGTGCTCGACCTGCAGTCGGGCAAGGCCGATCTCTTTGCCGGCATGAGCGCCACCGAGGAGCGCAAGAAGGCGCTCGACATGACCGGTCCGATGTACGACCTCGCCCATTGCGTCGTGCAGAGGAAGGGACTCACCGGCCTGAAGAGCTGGGCCGACTACAGCAAGCCCGAGATCAAGATCTCGTCCGCGACCGGTACCAGCGACGAGAAGGCGCTGCAGGAGATGGCGCCGAAGGCGACCAACATGTCGTTCAAGGAGAACGCCCAGGCGATCCTCGCCGTGCAATCCGGCCGGGCCGACGGCTACGTCACCAACGTGCTCTCTTGCCTCCGGATCATGACCGAGAGCCCGGCCGTGTTCGGCGAGATCGTGGTACCGACGCCGGTCCGCGGCCTCCCGTCGGCGGGTGGTGCCCGGAGGGACGGCGACGGCCGCTTCATCAAGTTCGTCGACGAATGGGCCACGCGCTCGCGCGCCAACGGCACGGTGAAGACGATCATGAGCGAAGCCATCGCCAAGAACGGGCTCGACCCGAACAGGCTGCCGGCCGAGTTCAACTTCTAGAGAGTCTCGTCGTGTGACGCCGATCGCCTCTGCCTTGCGGCGGAGGCGATCGCGTTTGTGAGGGAGCGATGGGTTACCAGTACGATTTCAGCGTCGTCCTCAAGTCGGCCTGGTTCGAGGCCGTGCTGATGACGATGACCTACGCCGTCGGCACCATCGTC
>CAXNIC010000058.1:0-17833 GCA_964201945.1 Alphaproteobacteria bacterium | reverse complement strand
GCGCTGATCATGAACATCGTCAGCGCGCTGGAGGCGCTGGCGATCCCGCTGATCCTCGGCAACCCCGTCGGCATCAAGCTGCTGACGACGATGATCTACGACTTGAGCTTCCAGCGCGGCACGCCGAACTACGGCCTGATCGCCGCGCTTGCGCTGATGCTGATGGCGCTGGTGGGGCTCCTCTTCTTCTTCCAGCGGCTGGTGCTGGCGGCAGGACACCGCTTCGTCAGCCTCGGCAACCGGGCGGGCCAGCTCCGCGTGCTGGCGCTCGGGCGCTGGCGCTGGCCGATCTTCTCGGTGGTCTTCCTCTACGTCGTCCTCGCCATCCTGACCCTCGTCGGCTGTGTCGCGCTGCGCTCGGTCACGCAGGTGTTCTCGCCCGACATCTCGCCGCTCGAAGTGCTGACCTTGGACAACTTCCACACCATCGTGTCGACCGATCTCTACGTGCGCTCGATCACCAACACGCTGATCCTGTCGGTCGTCGGTGCCGCTGCCGGGACCGTGCTGATCGCCGCGGTGGCGCTGGTGGCGCAGCGCTCCGCGTTCCCGCTCCGCCGTGCCGTCGACGGCATCGCCCAGCTGCCGCGCGTCATCCCGGGATTCATCGTCGGCCTCGGCGTCTTCTATGCGTCGGTGTTCATTCCCGGCATGGGCGTGCTGCGCAACACGATCTGGCTTCTCTTCGTCGCCTACCTGATCCGCTTCCTCAGCTCCGGCTATGGCATCGTCTCGCCGGCCCTCCTGCAGATCAGCCCGGACTTCGACCGTGCGGCGAAGTCGGTCGGTGCCGGCTGGACCTCGACCATGCGCCGCATCGTGCTCCCCTTGAGCAAGCCGGCGCTGCTCTCCTGCTTCATCTTGCTGATGATCCTGATCATCAAGGAATACTCCTCGGCCGTGTTCCTGATGGCGCCTGGCTCCGAGGTCATGGGCGCCACCATGCTGGCGCTCTGGATCCAGGGCCAGACCGGGCCGGTCGCAGCACTCGCCGTGCTGCAGATCGCACTCACCGCCGTCATGACCGTGGCGGCAAAGCAGCTCCTCGGAGTGAAACTTCATGGCTAGCGTCGCCGTCACCAATCTTTCGCGTCACTTCGGTCCGGTGATGGCGCTCGACGACGTCACCTTCACCGTCGGCGACGGCGAGTTCCTGACCTTGCTCGGGCCGTCGGGCTGCGGCAAGTCGACGACGCTCTCGGCGCTGGCCGGTCTCGACCGGCCGACGTCCGGCGTCATCCGCATCGGCGACAAGGTGCTGTTCGACGGTGCCGCCGGAATCTTCATCGACGCGCAGTTCCGCAACCTCGGCATGATGTTCCAGTCCTATGCGCTGTGGCCGCACATGACGGTGGCGCAGAACCTCGACTTCACCCTCGAGCTTCGCCGCATCCGCGGGGCCGAGGCGAAGCAGCGGATCGAGGAGACGCTGGCGCTGGTCGACATGGAGTCGTTCGCCGCGCGATATCCGGGCGAACTGTCGGGCGGCCAGCAGCAACGCGTTGCGCTTGCCCGCACGCTGGTCTACCGCCCGGAGATCCTGCTTCTGGACGAACCGCTCTCCAACCTCGACGCCAAGCTGCGCGACCGCGCCCGCATCTGGCTCGGCGAGCTGCAGAAGCGGACCGGTGTCACCACCGTCTACGTGACCCACGACCAGACCGAGGCGCTGGCGCTCAGCGACCGCATCATCGTCATGAACAAGGGGCGGGTCGCCCAGATCGGCACGCCGAAGGAGATCTACGACGCGCCGGCCGACGTCTTCGTCGCCGACTTCGTCGGCGCCAGCAACCTGCTGAAGGCCGAGCTCGCGGCCGGCCCGGACGGCGCGTCTGTCGCGCGGCTGCCGTCGGGCGAGGCGCTGCGGGTGAAGCCGGGAGCGGGGCGGCCGGTGTCAGGCCCGGTGACGCTCGCCATCCGTCCGGAACGGATCCTCCTCGGCGGGGGGGACGACAACCAGGTGACGGCGGCGGTGGTCGCCCGCAGCTATCTCGGCGCCCGCAATCTCCTGGTGCTGCGTATCGGCGAGCAGCGCCTTCGGGTCGAGACCACCGACCAGGTCGAGACGTCGACCGTGGCGATCCGGATCCCGGCGGAATCGATCGGCGTCTACCCGGCGGACTGAGCCCGCCTTAGGCCCATCCGCCTCCATCCCGTGACCTTCGGCGGCGATCGCCGGCCGAGGGAACCCGCGCCGCCGGATCGGCGTTTCCCGCACAATCCTCGAGCCGATCCAGGGAAGGAAGGGAAGCAGCATGGCCGACGACAAGACGATCAAGGGGGCCGCCGACGCGGTCCGCGTCAACATCAGCGAGCCCTACGAAGTCACCTACTGGTCCAATAAGTGGGGCGTGAGCGCGGAGCAGCTGAAGATGGCCGCGCGCAAGGTAGGTCCGAAGTCGACCGACATCGCCCGCGAACTCGGAAAGTAACCGAGGCCGATCGTGGATCCGCGTGGCAGGGACGGGCGTGGCTGGATCGTCATCCTCCCGGATGACGAACCCACCGCCGCGCCTTCGCCGGACGATGCCGGCAAGGCGGCGGGCTGCGGCCGGGCGCTCCTCTTCCAGCTGAAGGCCGAGGAGGCACGCAGCGCCGCCCGGTCGATGATCGATCCCGGCGCCCGGCGAGCGATGCTGCAGCTGGGGGGCACCTACGACCGCCTGGCGAGGCACGTCGCCGACCGCGACGTCTCCCAGGACCAGCGGCCGCCGGACCTCGACGCCGCCCAATGCCAGTCGAGCGACTGAACCACCGCGTCAGAACAGCCAACCGAAGACCCGGGCCAGCACGCCGGTGCCGCGCACCTGGACCTTGGCGAACAGGGGCGGGGTGTCGTCGGTGCCGGTCCCGTCGAACTCGATCCGCAGGATCTGGTTGCGGGCGACCGGCTTGAACGAGGTCTGGAACTCCTTCGGCAGCGCCACCGCCAGCGGCTCCACGGTGCGGATGCGGCCGGGGATGACCTTCACGCCCCAGCGGATGATGACCGGCTGCCCTGCCTCTACCTCATAGAGAGTGCCGGTCGGCAGATAGGCCAGAACGTAAGTCTCGTGCGTGTAGACGTCGACGATCGGCTCGCCCGGGCGGATGACCGAGCCCGGCTCGACGTAGCGCCTGCCGACGATGCCGTCCAGCGGCGACACCAGCTCGCCCCGGCCATAGGTGGTTTCCAGCTCGTCCAGCGTTCTCTGGGCCCTCTCGATGACAGGCTCCAGGCGGGCGAGCTGCTGGACGATGGCATCGGTCTCGGCCTTCAGCGCGCCCGACTCCGACTGGCTCTTGTACTCGCTGTCGATCGCGGCCGTGCGCTTGTCGGCCGGTAGGATGCCTTTCCTTTGCAGGGTCTCGTATCGCTGGCGGGTCTCGGAGGCGATCTGCGTTCGATAGTTGGCGAGCTGCGACAGCGACGCGTTGCGGCGCGACTGGATGCGAAGATCGGACTCCCGCGTGCGCAGGGTCGCCATCTCCGCGGCAAGACGCGCGATGCTCTCGTTGACGCTCTGCGAGGAGATTCGCGCGATCAGCCGCCCCTTCTCGACATTGTCGCCTTCCTTCGCTTCGATCGAGCGGACGGTTGCGGGGTACTCGGTCGCCACGGTCGCCGACGGCGCCAGCACCATGCCTTCGCTCTTGAGGAAGAGAGATGAGCCGAACAGGAGATCGATCAGCCACACCGCGATCGCAATGAGCACGACCAGGTAGATCACCCGGGTCCAGGTGCCGCCCTGTCGGCGGACCTGGTTCTCCATCGCATGTGGAAGGGCACGGACCTTGAGGCGTCTCATCAGGTGCGCTCCACTTGGCTCATCACGCGACGGGGCACATAGGGATCATGGAAGGAGCGCTTGAAGATGAGCTCATCGAGCGCGGCGTAGAGACGGACCAGCCGCATGACGAAGCAGCCGAAGAGAACGAAGTAGGGGAGGAACGGCAGGAGGCCGATGACGCTGCGGCGGCCGTCGGCGAAGCCGGCGATGAGAAGAGATGCCAAGGCCAGGGCGAAGTAGACGCTGAGTGTGGCGCCCAGCAGCACCAGCGTGAACCAGCCGAAGACCCAGGAGATCCAGACGAGATAGATGAAGAAGGCGCCGCTGATCAGCACCTGCAGGCAGCAGACGTCGAGGATGACCGCGGCGTTCGCCAGGCTGAAATTGGCGTGGAACGGATTCAGCATGTGATCGTACTTCCGCCACCAGATGGTGACGATGCTGCGGTCCCAGCGAAGGCGCTGGCGGATCAGCCCCATCATGGTGTCGGGAACGTCGGTCCCGGCGCGGGCACGTGGCTCGAACACGATGCGCCAGCCGGCGCTGCGCAGCTTCATGGTGATGTCGGCGTCCTCGCCGACCTCGACGTCGAAGCCGCCGACCTCCTCGACCGCCTCGCGCCGGAAGGCACCGAAGGCGCCGGAGACGACGCCCAGCAGATCCAGCATCTCGCTGATCCGCCGGCCGAGCGAAATCGAGATGCGATACTCGATGTCCTGGTAGATCGTGGTCAGACTCCGGTCCGCGTTCCGGACGAAGAGGTTGCCGCTGACCGCGCCGACGCCAGGCTCCGCGAAGCGCGCCAGCAGGTAGGCGAAGGCGTCGCGGTCGAAGGTGGTGTCGGCGTCGACGACCATGATGATGTCGTGGCTGGCATGCGCGACGGCGAGGTTGGAGGCGGCACTCTTGCCGCCGCGGAGCTCGACCGAGAGGCCGATGTCGATGGCGCCCTCCTGGCGCAGCTCCTGGATCACGCGCGCGGTCTCGTCGGTCGAGCCGTCGTCGACGACGATGATCTCACCCTTGCTCCGGTCGGCCATCGCCGTCTGCTCGAGGATCGAGGCGACGCAGGTACGCAGGACAGCCGCCTCGTTGTGGCCGGCGACGATGACGCTGAAGCTCGGCTGGTTGAGGGCGAACTGAAGCGCGTCCGCGCCGGTGTCCTCCGGCAGGATCAGGGCGCGAACGCCGCGATAAAAGAAGACCAGCGCACCGATGAAGTAGCGCGGCAGCTCGAACAGCAAGGTGAACCAGAAGAAGAGGGCGAGGTCGCGGGCGTCGAGCTGGCCGAGGAGCTCGACGCCGCCGATCAGGCCGTCGGCGATGTCGCTGCTCATGCGGTGAGGCTGCCGAGCAGCGCGATCGCGCCGTCGCCCTCGACCACCTCGACACCGATCTCGACCGGGAAGGCCAGAGACGCCGCGGCGGCGACGCGGATGCGCCCCAGCACCAGCTCGGCCGCAACCTTCTCCGTCTCCGGCATCGCCACCACCAGCGTGTCGTCCTTCGGCACAGTGGCGAAGTCGGTTTCGCGCAGGCTCTCGACGATGATCTGGACCAGGAGATTGATGATCTCGCTGGCACCGCCGCCGCCGATCTTCTCGCGCATCGCCGGCAGATTGCGGATGGTGACGGCGCCGATCGCCATGGGCCGCTGATAGCGGCCGGAGACAAGGAGCTGTTCCTGGGCGAGCAGGATGAAGTCCTTCACCGGATAGGTGCGGGCGAAGGCGCGGGTCATCACGGCGATGTCGAAACGCGGCACGTCGGCGATGCGGGCGGCGGAGATGCCGCGCTCGGTCAGCACATAGCTGTGCCAGTCGACGCTGGCGGCCTGCTCGCCGCGGACGGTCGCCTGGCAGTCGAGGCAGTGAAACGCCGGCTGCGGTTCGGCCATCACCTGCTGGCAGGCGGAGCAGCGCACCAGCGTCCCGGGGCGGCCGTAGTCGACGCCGAAATGCCGGAGCCCGTGCTTGCATTTCGGGCATACGAGATCGACACCCTGCATGAAGCGGCTCTCGCCGTCCTGAAACCCGCAGCGGTAGTGATGGATGATCGGTTCCTCGAACAGGTTGGCGCTGCCGCACTCGACGCAGGCCTCGAAGGCGCACATCCGCCCCGAGGTGCAGGCGGAGCAGGTGAGCACGCGCGTGAAGAACCGCCGCTCCAGGAGATCGATGTTGGCGAGGCCCTCCAGGTCGGTGCGGGGCATCTCCGACTCGAGCCCCGGCCGACCCCGCAGCAGCGGATAGGTCACTGTCTCGGGTGCCGACGGCGTCCGTTCGGCCTCGATGGCGCGACCGCGGCTGTAGGCGAGGCCGAGGATCGCCAGCTTGTCGAAGTCACGCTGGCCAGGTCCGACGATGGACGGCAGCTCGCCCAGTCGCTCGCGGATCGGCGTGAAGGCCGCCAGCATCTCCTCGATCGCCGGGGGCGCCAGGGTCGGGCTGGCAAAGTCGCCGCGGAGGAAGTCAGGGGCACGGCCGACGATGCCGACAGGCACCAGCGGCGAGAGCGATCGCCCGGCGGCCAACCACTCGCCCTGGTCGATGTCGCCATAGACCACCGCGGCATCGCAGGCCTGTGAGGGGTCGCGCTGCCAGACGATGCCATCCCATTCGGGCAGGTCTTCATGAAGATCGCCGAGCGCGCAGATATGCCAGGCCATAGGGGGCCTCCGAGTTGCGGAAGAACGCCGTGAGTCGACCGGCGCACTGGCCGTCAACGTCGTTGCCCTGCGGACATGATCCGATCCCGCCCCGGGAGTTCATCTCCGAAGCGGCCATGCGCACGGATGTGCCAGGCCATTGGAACTTCCCCGTAGGACGGCGGCCGGTGATCCGGCTTCTGAACGTGGTTAACGCGGACGCTGCCCCGCGGGTTTCGTCGCAATTCGCTTCGCCACGGTAAATAGTCCGGCCCGGGTTGTAGGCCAGCCGCCCCGATGCGCGCGGAGAGACCCATCAGGCGCAGAACAATCCGGATACTGCCGGCGGCAGGCCCTTGTGATATCCCGCAAGGAATGACGATCCCCGAAAGGCTGCAGCGCGCCGTCTCGTTCCACCAGTCCGGCAATCTCACCGAGGCAGAGGCCCTGTATCGCTCGATCCTCGCCGAGGACGGGCGGCATTTCGATGCGCTGCATCTGCTCGGCCTGATCCAGGGTCAGCAGAACCGGCACGACGAGGCCGCGCGCCTGATCGGGGCGGCACTCGACGTCGACCCGTCCTCCGCGCCGGCTCTCGCCAATCGCGCCGTCGCCCTGATGAGCCTCGGCCGTTTCGAGGAGGCCCTGGCCGCGCTCGACCGGGTGCTCCAGCGCCCCGGCAGCCATGCCGATGCCCTCTTCCACCGCGGCAATCTTCTGCTGGCGATGGGCCGTCCCGAGGCGGCGCTCGCGAGCTACGACCAGCTGCTCGCCCTTCTGCCGGGCCATCTGGAGGCGACGGCCAATCGCGGCAACGCGTTGATGGCGCTCGGCCGGCCGGCGGCGGCGCTAGCGTGTTTCGAGGCGGCGATCCGTCTTCGGCCGGAGGCGCCGGGGTTGAGAAGCAACAGCGGACAGGCCTTCCTGTCGCTGGAGCGGCCGCGCGACGCGCGTCGCCGCTTTCTCGCGGCGCTGGCGCTGGCGCCGGACTTCGCGGATGCCTGGGCCGGGCTGAGCCGCGCGCATCTCGCCGTGTCCCATGACACCCAAGCGCTGCACGGCGCGAACCGGGCGCTCGCGATCATGCCGGACTCGACCGCGGCATTGATCGGCCGGGGCCTTGCCCTGGTGACGCGCGGCCGGGCGGGCGAGGCCGCCGCCAGCTTCCGGAAGGTGACCGCGCTCGCTCCCGCCCATATCGATGCGCTGACCCATCGCGGCACGGCGCTCGCACGCGACGGCGCGCTCGAAGCCGCTCTTGCGGATTACGCGCGCGCGCTCGCGGTCAAGCCGGACCACGTCGATGCCCTCTACAACCGCGCCAACGCGCTGATCCGGCTTCTCAGACCGAAGGAGGCGATCGCCGGCTACGACGCGGCGCTCGCGATCGAGCCTGGCCACAGCCTCGCGCATTCGAACAAGATCTATGCGCTCGATTTCGTCGAGGGCCTGGGATTCGAGGAGCACCAGGCGGAGCGGCGGCGCTGGTTCCAGATGCAGGCGAGCCGGATTCCTGTCGACCTAAGGCATTCGAACCCGCGCGACCCGGATCGCCGCCTGGTCGTCGGCCATGTCTCGGCCGATTTCCGCACGCATTCCGCCGCCTTCGCCTTCGGTCCGGTGCTCCGCCGGCTCGACCGCTCGCGCTTCGAGGTCGTCCTCTATTCCAACAGCCGCACGGAAGATACGCTGACTCAGGCCTTCCGCGCAGGCGCCGATCGCTGGCGTCAGGTCGCGGACCTGACCGACGACGAGCTGGCCCAGCGCATCCGCGACGATCGCGTCGATATCCTGGTCGATCTCTCCGGCCACACCGACGGCAACCGCCTGCTGATGTTCGCGCGGAAGCCGGCACCGATCCAGGTCACCGCCTGGGGCTATTCGACCGGCACCGGCATCCCGGCGATCGACTATCTGTTCCACGACACGGTCGGCGTGCCGCCCGCGGCGCGGCCGCTCTTCGCCGAAAGGATCGCCGATCTACCTTGCCAGGTCGGATTCGAGGCGCCTCCGGATTCGCCCGGCATCGGCGCGAGCCCGGCGATGACGCGAGGCTACGTCACCTTCGGCTGCTTCAACCGCCTCTTCAAGGTCTCGGCGGGCGCGATCGAGCTCTGGTCGAAGATCCTGCTGGCGTTGCCAGGTTCGCGGCTGCTGCTGAAGGACCGGCTGCTGGATCTCGCGGCGCCACGAGCGACGATGATCGACGCCTTCGCGAAGCGCGGCATCGGCACCGACCGCCTTGAGCTTCTCGGAAACACGTCGCGCCGCGAACATCTGGCGGCCCACGACCGGATCGACATCGCGCTCGATCCGTTCCCGCATAATGGTGGCGTCTCGACCTGGGAGGCCCTGTGGATGGGCTGCCCGGTGGTCGCGAGGATCGGGAACAGCATCCCTGACCGCATGTCGGCGGCCATCCTCGCCTCGATCGGCCTCGACGACTGGGTCGCCGCCTCCGATGCCGACTATGTCGCGATCGCTCTCCGCAAGGCTGGCGACGTCGAGGGGCTCGCGTCGCTGCGGACCCGGCTTCGCGGACTCATCGACGCATCGGAATCCGGCAATCCCGATCGCTACGCAAAGGCGGTCGGCGAGTCCTACCGCGCCATGTGGCGCCGGTGGTGCGAGAGCTGAGCCCGAAGCCCGCTTACCCCGCCGCGGCGCCCCGCCATCTGGCGTTGGGATCGGCGGCCTCGGCCTGGCGGCGGATGAGCGTGGCGTAGAGCCCGCCCTTGGCGAGGAGGTCGGTGTGCTTGCCTTCCTCGCGCACGCGGCCGCCGTCCAGCACGATGATGTGCTCGGCCTCGCGCACGGTCGACAGCCGATGTGCGATCACCAGGGTGGTGCGGCCCTTGGCCAGATCCTCGATCGCCGCCCGCACGCGCCGCTCGCTCACCGCGTCCAGATGCGAGGTGGCTTCGTCCAGGATCAGGATCGGTGCGTTCTTGAGCACGGCGCGCGCGATGGCGAGGCGCTGGCGCTGGCCGCCGGAAAGCTTGAGGCCGCGCTCGCCGATCGGGGTCTTGAGCCCGTCGGGAAGCGAGCGCACGAACTCGGCAAGCGCGGCGCGTTCCAGCGCCTCCCACAGCTCGGCCTCGGTCGCGTCGTCCTTGCCGAGGCGGAGGTTGAGGGCGAGGTCGCCGTTGAAGAGGTAGGTGTCCTGGGAGACCAGCGCCACCTGGCGGCGGAGCTCGCCCAGCTTGAGCCGGCGGGTCTCGACGCCGTCGACCCGGATCGAGCCCGCCTCCGGATCCCAGAAGCGCAAAAGCAGATGCGCCAGCGTCGTCTTGCCGGCGCCGGACGGACCGACCAGCGCCACGGTGGCGCCGCGCCGGAGGCTGAGCGCGACGTCGGCCAGCGCCGGGCGCGACGTGCCGGGATAGGCGAAGGAGACGCCGTCGAAGACCAGCGCCGGGGTGTCGGCGGCTGGTGCCGCCGGCAGGCTCTCCGGCCCGTCGACGATGACCGGCGGCTCGTTTTCAAGCAGGTCGAGACGGCGTGTGGCGCCGAAGGTGTCGGCGAGCTGGCGGCCGACATTGGCGATCTCGGAGATCGGCAGGAAGGCGGCCATGGCGATCAAGGTCGCCAGCGGCACCAGGCCGGGCGAGAGCGCTCCCGACGAGGCGAGGCTGGCGCCGGCGAGGGCGACGGCAAGGCCGCCGAGGCCGGTGGTCGCTTCCAGCAGGTTCGACTGGCGGGCGAGGTCGCCGAGGAAGGCGAGCCGGGCCTCGCCGAGGCTGCGGCTGAGGACGGTGAGATCCTTCCGCCGGTCGTCTTCGCGCTGGAAGGCGACGACCTCGGAGAGGCCCTGCACGGTGTCGGTGACATGCGCGCTGAGGCGTCCCAGCGACATCCGCATCTCCGAGCCCAGCTTGTCGACGCGCTTTCGCGCCATCGCCGGGCTCGCCGCGGCGACCAGCAGGAAGGGAAGAAGGACGAGCGCCATCCACGGGCTCATGAGCGCGAGCGCGATCAGCACGCCGGCCGGCACCAGCACGCCGACCGCGGCCGGCACCAGCGTATGGGCGACGAAGTATTCGACCAGCTCGACGTCGTGCGTCGCCATCGAGACCAGGTCGCCCGAGCGCCGGCGCAGCAGATAGGCGGGGCCGAGCGTGGCGAGCTTCCTGAAGAGGCCGAGGCGAAGCTCGGCCAGCATGCGGTAGGCGACGTCATGGGCGAGCCAGGATTCGAACCAGTGCAGGAACCCGGCGGCGATGGCGGCGGCGAACAGCGCCAGCACAAGCTGGTCGAAGCCGGCGCCGGCCTTGAGGTTCAGCACGATCAGCGCCGAGAGCGCGCTGACGCCGATGAAGGCGACGACGCGGCTCAAGCCCAGGCCGAAGGTGGCGACGATGCCCGCCCGCCACGGCGCGACCCGGCGCCAGAGACTGGAGAGCGCCGAGCGCGAGCTGCCATGCGCGGCGAGGATGCCGCTCTCGGGTTCCGCCGAGGCGACCCGCGCCTTGTCGTCGGCGGTTGCCGGCGCATCGGTCTCGGCAACGGCGGTGCCGCCGACCAGGCGGTCGCGGCCCCGCACCTGCTCGGACATCAGGTCGTGATAGAGCCCGCCCATGTTCATCAGCGCCGAGTGGCGCCCGGACTCGATCAGCTTGCCCTTGTCCATGACCAGGATGCGGTCGGCGCCGATGACGCTGGAGAGGCGATGGGCGAAGACCAGCGTGGTACGCCCGGTCATCAGCCGGTCGAGCGCCTCCTGGATCGTCGCCTCGTTCTCGCCGTCGACCGAGGACAGCGCCTCGTCCAGGATCAGGATCGGCGCATCCTTGAGGAGCGCACGCGCGATGGCGAGCCGCTGGCGCTGGCCGCCGGAGAGTTTCATGCCGCGCTCGCCGATCACGGTGGCATAGCCCTGCGGCAGCCGCTCGATGAAGCCATGTGCGTTGGCGGCGCGGGCGGCCTGCTCGATCTGCTCGGGCGTCGCGCCGGGCCGGGCCAGATTCAGGTTCTCCTCGACCGTGCCGTGGAACATGAAGGTGTCCTGTCCGACCACGGCGATGTGGCGGCGGAGGTCTTCGAGCGAGAGGTCGCGGATGTCCTCGCCGCCGATGCGGATGGTGCCGCGGCCGGTGTCGTGGAAACGCAGCACCAGGCGGAGGATGGTCGACTTGCCGGCGCCCGACGGGCCGACCACGGCGATCCTCTGGCCGGCATCGACATGGAAGGTGAGGCCGTCGAGGGCAGGGGCCGTTCCTTCGGGGTAGGTGAAGGCGACGTCGTGGAAATCGAGGCTGGGCGTGCGCTTCTTCCGGTCCACAGGCGCCGTCGCCACCACCGCGGGCCGGCGGCCGAGAAAGGCCAGGATCGCCTCGGCGCTGGCCTGGCCCAGCATGCCGGTATGAAGCATGTCGCGAAGGTCGCGGAACGGGCGGAAGACCTCGACGCCCAGCATCAGCACGATGGTCAGCGCCTCCAGGCTCATCGAGCCGTCGACGACGCGGAAGGCGCCGATGGTGAGCGCGCCGGCGGCACCGAGCGCGATGGCGCCGTCGGTGACGCCGCGGGTCGCGACGCTGACCGACAGCACCCACATGGTTGCCCGCGCCAGGTCGGCCGAGCGCTCGCCCAGCGTGCGCGCTCGGTTCTCGGTCTGGCCGAAGGCGGCCAAGGTCGGCAGGCCCTGGACCGAATCCAGGAAGTCGGCGGCGAAGGCCTTGTAGGCCCGCGAGCGCTCGACCGCACCCTCCGCCGCGCGCCGATGCAGCAGCGACGGCAGGAAGAGGGCCGCCAGCGCCGCGACCAGGAGCACGGTCGCGACCGGCAGGTCGAGCCAGGCGAGGAATATGAAGATGCCGATAGGTGTGACCAGTGCCACCAGCAGCTGCGGCAGGTACTGGCCGAAATAGGTGTTGAGCTGCTCGACCGCCTCGTTCAGCACCAGCGTCGCCTCGCCGGTGCGAAGGCCGGAGACGGCGGCGGGGCCGAGGCCCAGCAGATGGTCGAGCAGGCGGGCGCGGAGATGCTGGAGGACCGTAGCGGCGGTCTGGTGGGAGACCAGCGTCCGCCAATGCTCGAGCCCGGTGCGGACGAAGATGGCGACGGCGGTCAGGACCGCCGGCAGTACCAGGTCGCCGACCGCGGCGCCGGAGAGCGCCCGCCCGACCAGCCACCCCAGCAGCGCCAGGCGCACGACGCCCGCGGCGCTGGCGAGCACGCCGAGCGCAGCCACGGCGAACAGGCGGTCGCGCACGCCTTCGGTGAAGGGCCAGAGTCGGGAGTCGAAATACATTCAGGGGTGTCCGCGTGACGAATGAGCAACGTCGCTCATCCTACAGCACCTGGACCGCCGAGGGCGATCCGCGAGCGGCCGTTCAGCCGCGCTTGTCCTCGTGCGCGGTATCGTCCGCTGCCGCCAGCATCCGCTGGGTCGCCGGTCCCAGATCGGCGCTGCCGGCGCCGGCCAGGTGCGAGACCTCCCGGCAGGCCTGCGCCAGGCGGAGATAGCCGACATTGCCGGCAAGCGAGACCATGTCGTGGGCCTGGGCGGCGAGACGGGCGGGATCGAGGCTCTGGACCGCGAGCGCCGCGCGAAAGGCGCGCCACTTCTCCCAGAAGTCGTCCTTGAGGCCGCGGTAACGCGCCTCGCCGATGAGCTTCTCAAGCGAGGTCACCGTCGCCGTGTCGATCAGCGGCGCCTGCGCCTCGACGCGCGGGGCCGTCGCCGCTGCCGATGAGGACGGTGACAGCACGGCGGCGAGCTGGCTCGCGAGCACGGCCTCGTTCGCCGGTTTGGCGACATGGCCGTCCATGCCGGCGTCGATCGCCTGGCGGACATGCTCGGGCAAGGCGTTGGCGGTCAGCGCCAGGATCGGCGTGCGGCGCCCGGGCCGCTCCAGCTTGCGGATCTCGCGCGCCACCTCGTAGCCGTCGATGTCCGGCAGGTTGATGTCGAGCAGGATGGCGTCGAAGTCCTCGGCAAGCGAGACGTCGATCGCGGCCATGCCGTGGGTGACCGTCGTCACCTGATGGCCCTGCGCCCTCAGCATCGCGCCGATGATCTCGAGGTTCATCGGCAGGTCGTCGACCAGCAGGATGTGCCCGGTGCGGGCGGCGACCGGCGCGGTGCCGGCTGCTTCCGATGGCGCCGATGCCGCCACCAGCGGCAGGGTCAGGCGGACGGCGGTGCCGGTCCCGACCTTGCTGTCGAGCGTGAGGGTGCCGCCCATCAGCTCGGCCAGCCGGCGCGAGATGGACAGGCCGAGCCCGGTGCCGCCGCGTCCCCGGGACGCCTTGGTCTCGGCCTGGGTGAAGCGCTGGAAGACCGAGGCGATCTTCTCCTCGGGGATGCCGATGCCGGTATCCCTGACCTCGAGCTCGATCGCCGCCTTCGAATCCGCGAGGCGTCCGCGCGTGACCTTGATCGAGACCGAGCCGCGATCGGTGAACTTGAGCGCGTTGCTGACCAGGTTGAACAGGATCTGCTTCAGGCGCACGGGATCGGCGCGGATCCATTTCGGCAGGCCCGCCTCCAGCTCGGAGGTGAGCTGGAGCCCGCGGGAGGCTGCCTGCGGCAGCATCATCGAGGCGACCTCGTCCACCGCCACGGGCAGCGCGACCGGCTTCAGGTCGATGGTGAAGTTGCCGGCCTCCAGCTTGGAGTAATCCAGGATGTCGTTGATGACGGCGAGAAGCTGCTCGCCGGCGGATTTCAGCTTCACCGCCCAGTCGGCCTGCTGGGAATCGAGGCCGCTCTTTAGCAGGAGGTCGGCATATCCCAGGATGCCGCCGAGAGGCGTGCGGATCTCGTGGCTCATATTGGCGAGGAAGGTGCCTTTGACGTCGGCGAGCTGCTCGGCGGTCGCCCGCGCCTCAGCCGTTTCCGCCAGCGCCTGCTCGGCCGCCCGCTCATGCCGCTGGACCAGGAAGGCGATGATGAACAGGAAGGCGAGCCCGCCGGCGAACAGGATGAAGAACGGATAGGTGCGCGTCAGCCAAGCCCTCTGGATGCCGGCGGCGTCAAGCGAGACGGCGACGATCAGCGTCGGCACGGCGAGCGTGCGATACGAGGTCAGGCGGTCGACCCCGTCCTCCGGCGAGACGTGGTGCAGCACTCCGCGCGCCTCCCGCCTGGCCTGCTCGACGACCGGATGGGCGGACGGGAAGACGGAGGCCGCGACCAGGTCGATCTCGGGAAAGCGGGCGATCGGGGTTCCGTCCGGGCGGTAGACGGCGACCGCGTCGGCGCCGGCCGAGGCGAAGAAGGTGCTGAAATAGGCCGGATCGACGCGTGCGGCGATGACGCCGGCGAAGGCGCCGCCGGGCGCCTGCAGCCGTCGCGAAACCGGAAGCGCGGGAATGTTCTGGGGGCGCGCATAGATCGGCCGGCCGATGAAAAGACCATGGCGGCCCTGGTCCCGGTGCGCATGAAAATAGTCGCGGTCCGACAGGTCGGCGCCCGACGGCTGCGGCGTGGAGGCCGAGGCGATGACCTTGCCCTCGGCATTGGTGATCCCGAGACCTTGCAGCACCGGCGACACCGACTGGGCGCTTTTCAGGATCGGGTACAGCTCGCCCGGCGACCGCGAGATGACGATGTCGGCGGACAGCCGGTCATCGTCGATGCTGGCCAGCGTCAGGTCGACGATGCTGATCAGCTGCTGGACGAACTCGGTGACGACGTCGGTCGTCGCCGCCAGCCGGCGCTCGCTCTCCTGCTGGTGGCTGCGGTAGTCCTGCGCCAGATAGAGCATCGAGCCGCCGATAAGAAGCAGGACCAAGGCCGCGAAGACGCGCCATTCGCGGCTGCCAAGCTCGGCTGCCGTCGATCGACGCTTTCGTCCGGGGTCTGCGCTAGGTCCGTTCAAGGGGCGATGCGGCAAAGGACACGTGGAGCATCATCGCATGCCCGGGCGCCTCAGGCGATGTCGTCGAGAAGGCCGATGAGCTCGCCGAGATGGCGGAGCCGCCTGAAGCGCGGTGCCTCCACCGGCTCGTCGGCATGCTCGAGCGCCCAGGTGAGATCATGCGGTACGTGAACGGCCCAGCTCCCGGCCTCGATCGCCGGCAGGATGTCGGACTTCAGCGAGTTCCCCACCATCATGGCGCGCTCCGGCCCCTCGCCGTGGCGGGCGAAGATCCGGGCATAGGCGGCGGCGTTCTTCTCGCTCACGATCTCGACCGCGTCGAACAGCTCGCCCAGGCCCGACTGCGCCAGCTTCCGCTCCTGGTCGAACAGGTCGCCCTTGGTGATGAGGATGATGCGGTAGCGGCCGACGAGATGCGCCAGCGTTTCCCGCACATGCGGAAGGGTCTCGACCGGGTGGCTCAGCATCTCGCGGCCGGCGGCGAGGATCTCGTAGATGACCGCGGCCGGCACGCGGCCTTGCGTGATCTCGATCGCGGTCTCGATCATCGACAGGGTGAAACCCTTGATGCCGTAGCCGTAGTGCTCGAGGTTCCGGCGCTCGAACTCGATCAGCTTCCGCGACAGCTCGCCCGGCTCGGCATAGCTCTCCAGCAGCGAGGCGAAGCGCGCCTCGGTCAGCTTGAAGAACTGCTCGTTCTGCCAGAGCGTGTCGTCGGCATCGAAGCCGATGGCGGCGAGGGAGGAGGGCATCTTCTCAGGCGTCGTTCCGCCCGCGCACGGTGCGCCAGGCCGAGCGGATGGCGTCGGCCGAGCGCAGCGCGTCCTCCTCGGTGGTTGGATGGCCGCTGACCGAGATGCGCATCAGCCAGCGGCCGCGCCACTTCGAGCCGCCGGCGAAGCAGATGCCGTCCTGCTGGAGGCGGGCGATGGTCTTCAGCGTCAGCTCGTCGTCGTCGCCGAAGCGGAGCACGGCCTGGTTCAGCACGACCTCGTTGATTACCTCGATGCCGGGCTCTTCCGCGGCGCGATCGGCGATCAGCCGCGCGAGACGGCAATGGCGCTCGACCATCTCCGCGATCCCGGCGCGGCCGAAATGGCGCAGCATGGTCCAGGTGGTGAAGCCGCGGGCGCGGCGGGAGAGCTCGGGCACGTAATGCGTCGGGTCGCGCTCGCCTTCCGCGACCGGCGGCAGGTAGCTGGCGCCGAAGGCCATGGCGCGGCGATGCGCCTCGGGATCGCGGACGATGGCGAAGCCGCAGTCGTAGGGCGTCTGCAGCCATTTGTGTCCGTCGGTCGCCCATGAGTCGGCGAGCGCCACGCCCGCCGTCTGCGAGGCCCGGGTGGGGCACGCATTGGCCCAGAGGCCGAAGGCGCCGTCGACATGCACCCAGGCGCCGTGTCGCTTCGCGATCGGCACGATCTCCTCGAACGGATCCGAGGCACCGGTGTTGATCTGTCCCGCCTGGGTCATGACGATGGCCGGGCCGCTGCCTTCGCTCAGCGCCGCGGCGAGGGCGTCCGGGATCATCCGGCCCTCCGCATCCGTCGCTATGCGCAGCACGCGCTCATGACCGAGGCCGAGGAACTGAAGCGCCGAGAGCGCGGAGACATGGACATCCTCGCCGACCACGACGCGGATCGGCGGCGCACCGAACAGGCCCCTTGCCTCGACGTCCCAGCCCACCCGGCGCAGCACCTCGCTGCGCCCGGCGGCAAGCCCGACCAGGTTCGCCATGGTGGCGCCGGTGACGAAGCCGACCGACGAGCCCGTGGGCAAGCGCAGGATGTCGACGAGCCAGCGAGCGGCCACCAGTTCCGCGGCCGATGCGGCCGGCGTCGCGATGTGGTTGCCGACATTCTGGCCCCAGGCGGAGACCAGCCAGTCCGCCGCCACGCCGGCCGGATGCGAGGCGCCGATGACCCAGCCGAAGAAACGCGGGCCGGTCATCGCGTGCAGGCCGGGCTCAGCGCGCTGGACCAGCTCCTCCAGCACCGCTTCCGCCGGCGTTCCGGCTTCCGGTGTCGGCGCGTCCCAGGCGAGGACGGCCTCGCCATAGGTCTGGTCCGGACGCTGCAGCCGCTCGCCGATGCCGCGCCGAAAGGCGATGGCGTGCTCGGCCGCACGCTGGAACGGGGCTTCGGGATCGTCGTTGCTTCTGGTCATGGCTGCTTCCCCCGGCCGAAGCTAGCCGAGCGCGCGCAGTGCGGCTAGCCGATCGGAACCCTCTCCCGGCGCAGCCGGGGGAGGGCAGGGTGGGGGCGAGCGAAGCGAGGAGTGGTAGGACCATGCGAGTGAAGGTCCTCGCTTCGCTCGCCCCCACCCCATCCCTCCCCCGCGCTTCGCACGGGAGAGGGGGTTCGAAGGAGCTCGCCTGACCTAAGCCGGGGCGATCTCGGTCTTGCTCTCGAGATCGGCTTCGATCGCGGCGCGCTTCAAGTGCACCGTGTGGTACTCGCCCTTGATGAAGGGCTCGAACTGGTCGCGGTAGTGCGGGTTGCCGGGGACGCCGGAGTTGCCGATGTTCTGGGTGGCGCGGAACGAGCCCGGCTTGGCGAAGTCGACGACGATGCGGTACTCGGCGCCGG
>CAXNIC010000057.1:0-17867 GCA_964201945.1 Alphaproteobacteria bacterium | reverse complement strand
GAGACGCCGTCGCCCTTCATCGAGCCGTGGTTCCACGGCCCCAGCAGCAGCTGGGTCACCGACTTGTTCTGCTTCGCCAGCGAAACGAACTCGCGCGCCATATCCAGAGCGAACGGGTCGTACCAGCCGCTCGAGAGGATCACCGGGATGTCGGCGAAGCGCCCGATATGGGGCTCGAGATCCATCACCGGCATCTTCCACCAGTCGTCGTAGACCCCGTTGCACTGGTAGCGGAACAGCAGCTCCTCAAAATTGGGATTGGGCGAAAGCGGCGTATGTCCGGGCTTGAACGGGATCCGGTAGAGCTGATCACGCAGCGTCTCGACCGCGCTCTCCAGGCGCTTCCGTGCCGCCGGGTTGTCGCGGATCTCCTGAGCATCGAAACCGTGCAGGAACAAGGCCCCGAACATGTGCAGCGCCTGGGCGCCGCCCTCACGCGCGCAGCCGTCGAAGAACATCGTCGGCGCCACGTCGACCCAGAGCGCCTTCAGATGCGGCGGCCGCTCCAGCGCGGCGGCGTTCTGCACGATGCCCATATGCGAGCTGCCGAGCATACCGACGCGGCCGTTGCACCAACTCTGGCTCGCCGCCCATTCGATGCTGTCGTGGCCGTCCTTGCCTTCGTTCACGTTGGCGACGTGGAAGTACTGGCCCATGCCATCCGACTTGCCGCGACCGCGGAGATCCTGCAACAGGCAGACATAGCCTCTGGGCACGAAGAAGCGGGCGACCGGCTCTATATGCGCGACCGCGTTCGATTTGTCGTAGGAGGTCCGGTAGACCAGCGTCGGGAACGGTCCGGGCAACGGCGTGCCGTCGGGTCCGGCGGGGCGGTAGATGTCGGTCGCCAGCCGCACCCCGTCCCTCATCGGGATCATGACGTTTTCGGCAATGTTGATCCCGTAGACGGGCTCCGGAAGCGGCATGAAGCGGTCCTCTCAGGCGGCCTTGTATTCTTCCTTCTTGACCGTGCCGGCGAACAGCATCGCCGCACAGTCGTCGGCGGCTTCCTCGCCGACATCGAACTTGTACATGGCGCGGGTCGCGAGATCGGTGTCGATGTCGGCGACGACCAGCTGCTCCTGCTTCAGCTCGGACTGGGCTTTGACCACACCGTCGGGCGAGATCACCATCGTCCGGCAGTTCTGGTGCTGGTCGTGGCAGATGTTGCAGGTGAGGAACCAGACGGTGTTCTCGGCCGCACGCGTGGTCGCCATGGCGTGATGGACAGGGATCTTCCAGTCGTTCGGCCGCGTGGTGTTGTTCTGCGGATGGAAGACCACCTGCGCGCCCTTGGCGACACAGGCCCGCGTAGTGCTGGCGAAGCGGAAGGCCTCGTAGCAGATGACGACGCCGACCTTGACCCCGAACAGGTCGAAGACCTGGAAGCCCTCGCCGGGGCTGTAGGCAACCGCGTCCAGCGGCGTCAGCTTGGTCTTGTGATGGACGCCCAGGATCTTGCCCTCGGGCGAGATCACCAGGGCTGAATTGTAGGGCTTGCCGCCCTTCGGGTTCGACTCGAGCGGCGTCTCGGTGCCGAGGATGCAGGCCATGCCCAGCTCGCCGCAGCGCTTCGCCACCTTGGCATGCAGGTCGCGCAGCCGCTCCGGCTCGACCGGCGCGTCGGTCGGCGTGATGTCGACCCGGTAGCCCACCGTCTGGGTCTCCGGGAAGCAGAGGATCTGCACGCCTGCGGCGCCCGCCTGCTCGACGAAGCGGAAGATGGTCGCGACATTATCCTCGAAGCGTGGCGACTGGCGCGTCTGGGCCAGAGCGATCTTGATCATCGGCATGGAGCACCCCTTGGTTCGCGCCGTTGCGCGGTTGCCGGATTCAGCGTGACGCCGGCTCCGGCCGGGTGAGATTATCGGGCCATGCAGAGGATGCCAACGGGCCTGGGCGTTGAGTAACCCATCGCGCCCGCCGATCCTGGCGCCGTTCCAGGTCCGCAGCTTCCGCTTCCAGTGGCCGGCCGATCTCGCGACATCCTGGGCAACCGAGATGGAAGTGATCATCCTCGGCTGGTACGTGGTGGTCGAGACTGAGTCTGTGCTGCTGCTGACCCTGTTCGGGTCGCTGCAGCTCCTCGGCACGCTCTGCGCGCCGATGTTCGGTGTCGTCGGTGACCGGATCGGTCACCGCAACCTGCTCTGCCTCATGCGGGCCATCTACGGCCTCCTGGCCCTAACCCTTATGATGCTGGCGCTGACCGGTACGCTTCACCCGGTGCACGTCTTCGTCATCGGCACTCTGGCGGGGCTGGTCCGCTCGTCCGACCTGGTGATGCGGAATGCGCTGATAGGTGCCACCATCCCGACGGGTCAGCTGGTGGGCGCGATGAGCATCTCCCGCACCACCGCAGACTCGGCCCGCATCGCCGGCGCGCTCGCCGGGGCCGGGTTGGTCGGTCTTCTCGGCATGGGCTTCGCCTATGCCGTGGTCTCCAGCCTCTACGTGGTGAGCCTGTTGCTCACCCTCGGCATCGCCGGCGCCGGTCCCAGCGCCTACACGGTCGGCGACATGTCGGGCCTGCCGAAGCGCTCCTCCCCATGGAGCGATCTGCAGGAAGGGCTCGCCTATGTCTGGAATGCGCCGCACCTCTTGGCCGCGATGTATCTGGCTTTCCTGGTCAATCTCGCGGCCTATCCCTTCTCGAACGGGCTGCTGCCCTACATCGCGAAGGAGATCTACGCCGTCGACCAGACCGGGCTCGGCCACCTGACCGCCAGCTTCGCCGTCGGTGCGCTGACCGGCTCGATCGCGCTTACCACGCGCGGCGCCGGCATTCGACCGGCTCGCATGATGATCATCTTCGCCGCCATCTGGTTCGCCGTCCTGCTGGTATTTGTGCATGTCGAGCACGAGTCCGGCGGCATTGTGCTCATGGCCTGCGCCGGCCTCGCGCAGAGCCTCAGTCTCGTTCCCTTGTCGGTGATGCTGCTGCGCAGCTCCGATCCCCGGTTCCGGGGTCGGGTGCTGGGTGTCCGGATGCTGGCGGTCTACGGGCTTCCCGTCGGCCTTCTGACCACCGGTCCGCTGATCGAGCGCATCGGCTTCGCGACCACCGGAACGATCTACGCGACCTTCGGCTTGGTCGCGACGCTGGCGATCGCGTTCTACTGGCGGCGCCACATCTGGTCGCCAACGGCGCCGGCGAACCTGCCTTAAGCGGGGATGACCCAGCCGTCGCGAATGGTCACAGCCACCCGGTCGCCATGGCCGATTCCGGCCGTGTCAGGCACATCCAGCGTCAGCATCGTGTCGGCGGCCATGTCCGGCTCAACTTCGAGGCGGAACCCGCCGCCCTGGTAGATCGCCCGGCTGAGCCGACAGGGAATGCCGTCTCCGAACGTGACGCTCAGGTCGCGTGGTCGAAGGCAGAGCATCGCCTGCGAGATTGCCCGTTGGCCGGAGGCACAGCGGACGACGACCTCCATGCCGAAGACCGAGACGCGGCACCGCCCATCCACCTCCCCAGTCAGTACAATCGCGGGAATTACCATGCCGCGACCGACGAACCCTGCGACCATAGCGTTCGCCGGCTCGGCATAGAGCTTCGCCGGCGGCGCTATCTGCATGAGGACGCCCTGGTCCAGCACCGCGATCCGGTCGGCCAAGGCCATCGCCTCTGCCTGGTCGTGGGTGATGTAGATCATCGTCGTCCTGGTCCGCCGATGGAACTCGACGAACTCCGCCTCGACGGATGCCCGAAGGTGGACATCGAGGTTCGCCAGCGGCTCATCCAGCAGCACCAGCGACGGCTCCATAACCAGGCAACGGGCGAGCGCTACCCGCTGGCGCTGGCCGCCGCTGAGCTCGGCCGGGCGGCGGGAGCCGAACCCCTCCAGCCCGACCTTGGCCAGCACGTCGGCAACCCGCCGGCGGCGCTCCACCGCCGGCGTGCCGGCGACACGCAGCGCGTATTCGACATTCCCTTCGACGGTCAGATGCGGCCACAACGCATAGGACTGGAAGACGATGCCGACACGCCGGTCCTCGGGCGGGACATGGATGCCGTTGCCGGAGACCCGGCGGCCACCGATGTCGATGCTGCCGCCGTTCAACGTCTCGAAGCCGGCAACGAGGCGCAGCAGGGTCGTCTTGCCGCAGCCGGATGGCCCGAGCACCGCCAGCAGCTCGCCATCGGCGACGTCGATGTCGACCCCGTGCAGGACCTCCTGGGTCCCGAACGACTTGGAGACGCGATCCAGGATCAGTCGCGCCACGGCAGCGCTCCCTTGGGCAAGGCCCGGCCGGCCGCCAGGGTCGCCAGCATCAACGCCAGCGTCACCACCACGGTGACGAGCGCGAGGGCCGAGGCATAGGTCGACTCCCCGCCTTGCTCGAAGCCGAAGACGACTACGCCCAATGTCTCCGCCCCGGACGACCACAGCAGCGCCGAGACCGTCAGCTCGTTGAAGGCGGTCATGAAGACGAGGAACCCGCCGGCCACCGCCGACGGCGAGATCACCGGCAGGATGATGGTCCGCAGCCGCGTGAAGAAGCCGGCGCCGGCCACCTGTGCCGCCTCCTCGAGGCCGCGATCGAGCTGGCTGTAGCCGCCGACCACAGGCCGCAGGCCCAGGATGAGGAAGCGTGCGACGTAGGCGAAGAGGATGATCCAGACGGTGTTGTAGAGGCTGAACCCAAGGATCGGCAGCGGCTTCAGGAAGACGAGGATCGAGGCGATGGCGAGAACGACGCCGGGCACCGCATAGGGCAGCTCGGCAGCGAGGTTAAGCAGGCTCAACAGGACCGAGCGGCGCCAGACCAGGAAATAGGCGAGCACGACGCTGATGGCGATGACGATGACAGCGGCCGCCGCCGCCAGCAGGAAGCTGTTGACCATGGCGCGCTTAGAGGCCGCATGGCCGAAGAGCACGAAGTTGTAGTTCTCGAGCGTCGCCGTGGCGGCACTGAGCGACACGCCATAGGCGGGCACGAGCGAAGTCGACAGCAGACCGAGCACCGGCAGACCGAGCATAGCTACGACAACCAGCCACATGACCCAGGTCACCGGCCGCTGCCAAGTACCCAGCGCGAACGGCCGCGTCGCCACCGACATCATCATCGTCCGGCTGTCCCGTCCCCGCGTCACGATCCCCTGCAGGATGATGCCGGTGAGCGCGATCAGGCCGATGACCAGCGCCAGCACCGACACCTCGCTCAACGACGTCGGTCCGAGTCCGGCCAGGCGCTGATAGATCAGCGTCGGCAGCACCAGATAGTTGGCGGGGATTCCGAGGAAGGCGGGAATGCCGAAATTGCCCACGCAGGAGACGAAGGAGAGCGCGGTTGCCGCGATCAGATGCGGCGCCATCAGCGGCAGGATGATGGTTCTCAGCACCGTCCAGGGACGGCCGCCGGCGGCACGGGCCGCTTCTATCAGGTCGCCCGGCAGGCCGCGAAGCCCGGCCCGAAGCGCCAGAAAGACCAGCGGCGCATATTGCAGGCCGAGGATCAGGATGATGCCCTGGCGGGAATAGAGCGGGTTCGGCTGCCCCAGCCTGGGCTCGAAGCCGAGAAGCCCCAGCAGCGGGCTGCTCGGCGCCATCACCTGGAGCCAGGCCAGCGCCGTCACCTGCGGCGGGATCATCAGCGGCAGCACGAAGCAGAAAATGAATGAGCTGCGGAGCCTGGCGTCGGTCAGCGTGACCGTGAGGGCCACGGCCGAGCCTAGAATGACAGCCAACACCGTGCCGCCGATCGCGACCTCAAGGCTGTGAACGGTCGCGACCCAGGTAGAGGAACGACTAAGCGCGGCAACGACCGCGTCCAGGGACGGCACACCCTTCGGCGCCACGCCTTCGGCGAGCAGCCGGCCGAAGGGCAGGATCGAAAGAGCCGAAAGGAGGAGCACGAGGCAGGGAAGCAGAGCCCGCTCCCCTGCCCGGCCCACGAGCCGGGCAGCAGTCATCGACGCGCTAGATAGCGCAGTTCGACGTCACTCGCCGAGCAATTGCGCGAACCGCTTCTTGTCTTCCTCGGTTGTACTGAGGATGCGCCCCACATCCATGGGCATCAGGTTCACTTCGCCCGGCGGCAATCCCATCTCGCTGGGAATGCCCGAAAGCGCCGGCATGTAGCCCTGCTTTGCCGCCACCTTCTGCCCCTTCTCGGACAGGAGGAAATCGACGAAGGCACGGGCGGCAACGGGGTTCGGCGCAGTCCTGAGGATCGCGACCGGCTCAGTCACCGGCACCACGCCCTCCTTGGGGAAGACAAACTCGACCGGCGAGCCCTTGGCCTTGGCGTTCAGCGCCATGAACTCGACGATGATGCCGTAGGGCTTCTCGCCGCTGGCGACCGACTTCAGCACCGCGCCGTTGCCGCGGGCGGAGACCGTCTGGTTGGCAGCCAGGGACTCGAAGTACTTCCAGCCGAGGCTGGACTGCTGTGTGACCGCGCCGAGGACGATCACCGCCGCGCCCGAATAGAACGGGCTCGGCATGATGATCTGGCCCTTCAACTCGGGCCGCGCGAGATCCGCCCAGGACGTCGGCTGGAACTTGGCGTTCTTGTGATAGACGATGCCGCTGGTGATCAGCTTGGTGCCGAAATAGGTACGGTCGGGGTCGTAGGCACCGGCGGGGAAGCCATCGAGTTTGGCCTCTTTATAGGCGGCGAGCCGGTTGTCCTTCTTCAGGATCTCCATGCTGACCGCGTCCGCGATCAGAAGGACGTCCGGCCGCGGCTGGCCGGCCGAAAACTCGGCGGCGAGCTTGCCCAGGATCTCGGTCGTGCCCGAACGGAAGATCTCGACGTCCGTTCCCGGCCGCTCGGCCTTGAACGCCGCCACCGTCTCCGCCGCATCCTTGTCCGGCTGGGAGGTGTAGAGCGTCAGCTTGTCGGCAGCCGCGGGTGTTGAGACCAAGATCGCCGCGACGACCAGCGACGCTGCGGCGCCGAGACCAGAAGCCAATCCACGCATGCCCGAAATCCTCCCTGAGCTACGGCCGCCGGCCCATTGAGGCGACCCGGGCGGCGGTTCCGTATAAATGACCTAAGGAAGGTTACAATAGCATTGCAGCCGATCAAGTCGCGCCGGCCGGACCGCCCCGTTCCAGGCGTGACTGCCTTTGATTGTGCTAGCCTTTTCGAAACACGCCTCTCGCGGAGACCTGACGATGCGATCCCCCGCTGCGCTCCTGGCCGCTGCCTTCGCGTTGCTGATGGCTGGCCCGAACGTCCGCGCCCAGGATACCGACTGGCAGTCGGTCCTCATGCGGGCACGGGGCCAGACCGTCTACTGGCATGCCTGGGGTGGCTCGCAACAGACCAACGACTTCATCGCTTGGGCCGGGAACCGCGTGAAGGCCGATTTCGGCGTGACGGTCGAGCAGGTGAAGCTGCGCGACACCTCCGAGGCAGTCTCTCGCGTGCTGGCCGAGAAGACCGCCGGACGCCTCGAGGGCGGAGCGGTCGATCTCGTCTGGATCAACGGTGAGAACTTCCTCGCCATGCGCCAGAACGGCCTGCTCCATGGCCCCTGGAGCGAGCAGCTTCCCAACTACCGTCTGGTCGACGTCAAGGGCAAGCCGACGACCACCGTCGACTTCACCGTTCCGGTGGGCGGCCAGGAGTCGCCCTGGGCGATGGCCCAGATCGTCTTCATCCACGACACGGCGCGGCTCAAGTCGCCGCCGAAGTCGATCCCCGACATGCTGACCTGGGCCAAGACGAATCCCGGCCGCCTTACCCATCCGCAGGTGACGAATTTTCTGGGCTCAACCTTCCTCAAGCAGGCGCTCTACGAGTTAGCACCCGATCCGGCGGTGCTGCAGCAGGCGGCGACCGACCAGAGTTTCGGGCTGACCACAGAGCCACTCTGGGCTTGGTATGACGCCCTCAAGCCCACCCTCTGGCGCCAGGGCCGGCAGTTCCCGGAGAACGGCGCGGTCCAGCAGCAGCTCCTGGCGGATGGCGAGATCGAGATCTCGCTGTCGTTCAACCCGGCGGAGGCCTCGAACGCCATCGCCACCGGCGCGCTCCCGAACACGGTCCGCACCTTCGTCCTCGAGCGCGGCACCATCGGCAACACCAGCTTCGTCGCCATCCCCTTCAATGCCGCTCACAAGGACGGCGCCAAGGTGCTCGCCAACTTCCTCTTGTCCCCGGAGGCGCAGGCACGCGCCCAGGATCCGCGCGTGCTCGGCAGCTTCACCGTCCTCGATTTCGCCAAGCTGTCGCCAGCCGAGCGGAAACTCTTCACCGACCTGCCGCGCGGTGTCGCCACGCTTGCGAACGAAGAGCTGGGCGTCACACAGCTCGAGCCGCATCCGAGCTGGATGACGCGGATCGTCACCGAGTGGCAGCGGCGCTACGGCGGATAGTGGCCGCGGCAGCACGCACATGCTCCGTCTGTTTCCCGGGCTGACCACGGCACTTCTGCTGCTGCCCCTGGCTGCCGGCCTCGGCGGTATGCTCCTCCCGGCGTTCGGCTTCCTGCCGGCGCTCGGCGGCCACAGCCTCAGCCTCGACTCCTGGCGAATGCTGTACGCCGAACCCGGTATCGACGGCGCGATCCGCCTGACCGTCGTCACCGGCCTCGCGGCGACCTTCCTCTCGCTCGCCGTCGCCCTGCTCCTCTGCGCGGCGATCTTCGATCGGCCGTGGTTCCGGCGGATCGATACCGCGCTTGGGCCATTGCTCGCCCTTCCCCACTCCGCGCTTGCGATTGGTCTCGCCTTCCTGATCGCTCCCAGTGGCTGGCTCGTTCGCCTGTTCTCGCCCTGGGCCACCGGCTGGGATCGCCCGCCGGACATCGCCAGCGTCCAGGACCCAGCGGGCCTTGCCCTCGTCCTCGGCCTGATGACCAAGGAGGTGCCCTATCTGCTGCTGATGATCGTCGCCGCGCTCGGCCAGGTGCGGCCGCGGGCCTCGCTCATCCTTGCCCGCTCCCTCGGATACGGCCCGGTGACCGCCTGGTTCAAGGTGCTGCTGCCGCAGATCTACCCACAGATCCGCCTGCCGATCTATGCCGTGCTCGCCTTCTCGCTCGCGGTCGTCGACGTCGCCCTGATCTTAGGCCCCGCCAATCCGCCGACCCTGGCCCCGCTCCTGGTCCGCTGGTTCACCGATCGCGAGCTGGCGCGGCTGTTCCCGGCGTCGGCCGGGGCCATCCTGCAACTTCTGCTCGTCGTCGCAGCCATCGCGCTTTGGCGCCTGGGCGAGATCGGCTTGGGTTTCGCCGGGCGCCCGAGGCTGTCGTCAGGAGGGCGAGGCCGCCACGAAGGCTTCCTCCGGACGATCGGGGCCGGCGCCGGCGGCCTGATCGTCGGACTCGGCCTTCTCGGGCTCCTCGCCCTTCTCGTCTGGTCGTTCGCCGGCCCCTGGCGTTTCCCCGACGCGCTGCCCGAGCGTTTCGACACCCTCGTCTGGCAGCAGCGCCCGGCAGCCTTGCTCGGCCCGACGTCGGTCACCCTGACGGTTGCCGTCGCCTCGGTGCTGATCGCGCTTGCCCTGTCGATCGGCTGCCTGGAGGCCGAGCGCCGGTACGGCCTCAGGCCGGGCCGCAAGGCGCTTCTGGTCCTGTATCTGCCGTTGCTGGTGCCGCAGACCGCCTTTCTTTTCGGCGTCCAGGTTCTTCTCATCCGCGTCGGCGTCGACGGGACATGGACGGCGCTGGTTTGGAGCCATCTCCTGTTCGTGCTGCCCTACATCTTCCTGTCATTGGCCGATCCCTGGCGCGCCTTCGACCCTCGCTACGAGCGCGTCGCCGGCGGTCTCGGCGTCGGCCCCTGGCGC
Organism: Alphaproteobacteria bacterium; assembly: GCA_964201945.1. Lineage (GTDB taxonomy): Bacteria > Pseudomonadota > Alphaproteobacteria > SHVZ01 > SHVZ01 > SHVZ01. The sequence goes on along the minus strand of CAXNIC010000057.1, from coordinate 8,120 downwards.
CGGTTGATCCGGCTCAAGCTGCCGATGCTGCTGCGCCCGATCCTGTTCGCCTCGGCGGTCGGCTTCGCCGTCTCCGTCGCGCAATACCTGCCGACGCTGCTGATCGGCGCCGGCCGCTGGCCGACGCTCACCACCGAAGCGGTGACGCTGGCCGCCGGCGGCGACCGGCGGCTGGTCGCGGCGCTGGCGCTGCTGCAGTCGGCGCTCCCGCTGCTGGTCTATGCCTCGGCGATCCTGCTGCCGACCTGGGTCTTCCGCGCCCGCCGCGACATGCAGGCCGCGACGTGAGCCGCGGCCTCGTCATCACAGGGCTCAGCATCGCGCTCGGCGCGCGCGTTCTCATCGCCGACCTCGACCTCAGGATCGCCCCCGGCGCCATCGTCACGGTGATGGGACCGAGCGGTTCCGGCAAATCCAGCCTGCTGGCGGCGATCGGCGGCTGGATCGAGCCGGCCTTCACGGTGTCCGGAGAGATGCGGCTGGACAGCGAACCACTCGCCGGCGTGCCGCCGGAGCGGCGGCGGATCGGCATCCTGTTCCAGGACCCGCTGCTGTTCCCGCACCTCACGGTCGGCGAGAACCTGGCGTTCGCCTTGCCCGCCTCGATCCGCGGCCCGGAGCGGAGACAGCGCATCGAGGCGGCGCTCGAAGCCGCGGAGCTTTCGGGCTACGCCGACCGCGACCCGGCCACCCTGTCGGGCGGCCAGAAGGCGCGCATCGCACTGCTCCGCACGCTTCTCTCCGAGCCTCGGGCGCTCCTCCTGGACGAGCCGTTCAACCGGCTCGATTCGGAACTCAGGGATCGCATCCGGCAGTTCGTCTTCGATCACGCACGGCGCGCCGACCTGCCGACCCTGCTCGTCACTCACGATGAACAGGACGTAGCGGTGGGCGGCCCCCTCATCCGCCTGGGTTCATGATGGTCGCCTCCGCCGCGCTGTGGAACAATCGGCGCCATGATCCGAAATGATCCCGTCGACGTGGTCGTGGTCGGCGCCGGCTTCGGCGGGGCCGCCTTCACCTGGCGCCTGGCGAGCCGCGTTCCCGGCCTCAGGATCGTTTGCCTGGAGCGCGGAGGCTGGGTCGATCACGCGACCATGCCGCCGACCGGCACCGACTGGCAGCGGCAGACGATGGGCGACTGGGCCACGTATCCCAATCTCCGCCTGAAGTCGAAGAACCCGGCACCGTCGGCCGACTATCCGATCGACGACGCCAACTCCGCCTTCAAGCCTCTGATGTGGAATGGCGTCGGCGGATCGACGATCAACTGGGCGGCGCATTTCCCGCGCCTACATCCCTCCGACTTCCGTACCCAGACGCTGGACGGCGTCGGCGACGACTGGCCCTTCGACTATTTCGAACTCGAACCCTACTACGACCAGAACGATGCGATGGTCGGCGTTTCCGGCCTCGCCGGCGATCCGGCCTATCCGCCGAAGCCGGAGCGGGCGATGCCGCCCTTGCCGCTCGGCCGCCTCGGCATGGTCGCGGCGCGCGGCTTCGACAAGCTGGGCTGGCACTGGTGGCCGGTCGATGCCGCGGTCAACTCTCGCGCCCATGATGGCCGCGCCGGCTGCAATCATTGCGGCCCCTGCCTGCTCGGCTGCCCGACCAAGGCCAAGTCGTCGGTCGACGCGACCTACTGGCCGAAGGCGCTGGCGGCCGGCGTCGAGCTGCGCACCGAAGCCATCGTCCAGCAGGTCAACATCGAGGGCGGCCGCGCAACCGGAGTGCGGTATCGCGACCGCGATGGCCGCGACGTGGTGCAGCCGGCCTCCTACGTGGTCGTCGCCGGCAATGGCATCGGCACCCCTCGCCTGCTTCTGGCCTCGGGGCTATCGAGCCCGGCGCTGGGCCAGAACCTGATGTTCCACTCGGCCTCGTATCTCCGCGCCATGTTCGAGGAGGAGCTTGATGGGCCGGTCGGTCCGGTCGGCTGCGCCCTCTATAGCCACGAATTCTACGAGACCGACGACACGCGCGGCTTCAAGCGCGGCATCCATCTGCAGGTCACCCGCGAGAACGCGCTGCTGAGCCAGGCGACGAGGCTCGAACCGAACTGGGGCGCGGACGCCCACCGCCTGTTGCGGGAGGAGTTCCGCCACGCGATGACCGTCCTGGTGATGGGCGAGGATCTGCCCGAGGACCACAATCGCGTAACGCTCACCGACAAGATCGAAGCTGACGGGCTTCCCGGCGTGAAGCTCGACTACACGCTCTCCGATCACTCGCGAAAGAGCCTCGATTTCGGCATCGCCCGTGCCCAGGAAGTCCTGCGCGCGGCGGGCGCTCATCGCACCCACACCATCCCTCTGGCCCCGGTGACCGGCTGGCACCTGCTCGGCACAGCGCGCATGGGAACCGATCCCAAGACCTCGGTCACCGACGGCCGTGGCCGCTGCCACGCGGTCCCTAACCTGCTCGTCGCCGATGGCAGCCTGTTCCCGACGGTCGGCGCCGTAAACCCCGGCTCCACAATCGGTGCGCTTGGCCTGAAGATCGCCGACGACCTGGCAGCGGACCTCACATGAGCCAGGAGTTCAACAACGCGGTGCTCGACACGCTGCTGCCCGGAGATGCGATCCTGCCGGCCGCCTCGCGATCGGGCATCGATGCCGCCTCCGTCGTTGCCGTCCATACACCCATCTTCACGACTATCGCCAAGGCGGCCGGTGGCGAGACGGCCTTCGTCGCGCAGGCACCCGAAGCGAGGACGGCGCTGCTGCGCGAGGTCGATCGCGGGCCTGACGGCGTTGCCTTCAAGGCAATGGTCGCTGCCGCGCTCCACGACTACTACACCAGCGATACCGTGGTTGCGGCGCTCGGATGGCGGCAAGGCGCGCCGCAGCCTGCCGGGCACAAGCTCGCCGCTACGGACGACACGACACGGCAGCGCCTGGAAAAGGTGAAGCGCCGATCACGGCTCTGGCGCTGAGGCGCCTTGAGGGTCCTCCCGGCACGTTCTTGGCCATTGCGTGTTCTCTATTTGTTCTATACTCTTGCCTGCATCATGCAAGCGAGGTTCGACCTGGGCATGGCGAGCGAGATCGGGCGGGTGCGAGACCGCCTCTGCGAGGTTTTCGGCCGGCTTCGTGACGCGGTGCGGCCGCCGCCGATAAACCAGTTCGTCAAGTCGTTCATCAGCAGCCGGACGCATGATCCGGTATCGCTCTTGGCCTTTTCCGGACTCGTCCGCCGCTACCCGCGCTGGATCGATCTGGCCAAGGCCCCGCCGGCGGCGATCGAAAGAACGATCTTCGATGTCACCTTCGCCGACAGGAAGGCGAAGGAGCTCGGTCCGGCGCTTCGCCTCATCGCCGTCGAGCGTCCGGACTTCAGCCTGGAATTCCTTCGCGGTTGGCGCGTGGCCGATGCGCTCGCCTGGCTGCAACGGATTCCCGGCGTCGGCCGCAAGATCGCCGCGTCGACGCTGAACTTCAGCACCCTCGACATGCCGGCCTTCGTGGTCGACACCCATGTCCTCAGGGTCCTCCAGCGCTACGGCTTCGTCGGCCCGACGGTCGACGCGCCCGCCGCCCATGACGCAGTCATGGAGGTGACGACCAGCTGGAGCAGCGAGGATCTGGCCGAGCTTCACTCGCTGCTGAAGCTGCTCGGCCAGACCGCCTGCGGCGCCAGGGAGCGGCATTGCACGCGTTGTCCGCTTCAGGCGCGCTGCAAGATGGCCAACTCACCCTTGTGGCAGAACGCCCCTCGCCGCCTCACCCCATCCGATCGAGCCGCACGTCCTTCATTCGATCCGAGCTGACCAGCATCGCCACGACACGGCCGTTCTCGCGGATCACGCGGATGGCGTGGACCACCCACCAGCTCTGCCAGAGCTCGGTCCTGCCGACGAAGCGGTCGGGGCCGAGCGGCTCCAGCGCCACCAGGGCCTGGCGCTGGAAGCCCGGCCCGAGCTTGAGCACCAGCCCGTTCTTCTCCCGCCTGACCTCGAAGGTGGTTGCCAGCTCGTCGCTGGCATAGCGGCCGACACAGGCATCCAGCGCCGCCGACGACGGCTCGTAGACCGGCGCCGGATCGAAGACGCAGGCCTGGCCGCCGAAATCCATGCGGATCACCGGGGCCTTGTTCGGCCCGGCCTCGATCTCTGCCGTCGTATCGACGTTCGACCAATTCTCCAGGAAGCGGTTGCCGCCGACCGGGCGTAGCACCAGCGCATGGCCGTTCTTGTCGGCCTCGATCCCGGCCTCCTTGACCTTGAGCGTCAGAATCTCGCCAGACTCGCGGTCGATGTAGCGCCCATCCAGGCTGGCGAGGCTGACGTCAGGGATGGAGATCTGCTTCATCCGCTCGGCCCCGATCTTGGCCGGTGCCGGCTCGGTGAATTCGTCGGCCAGCGCCACGTCGGCGATCTCGGTGAAGCGGCGATAGGTGTCGGCGTCGTCGCGGTTCGAGAGCAGGACCGCGCCGAAGTCGACGCCGGGCATATAGGCGAAGACCGAGCGGAACCCCGGCAGCCCGCCACCATGCGTCCAGAGGTCAAGGCCGCGATATTTGCGGATGCCGAGGCCGAGGCCGTAATTGGTCGGCCGGCCGTCCGCGAGCTTTCCGGGCGTCGCCATCAGACGGACAATCTTGGCACCGCCGATGCCGCCGGCCCGGAACATGCCCTGCCAGCGGGCGAGGTCAGGCAGGTTGCTGATGAGCCCGCCGGCGCCGCCGAGGCCGATCGAGAACACGCCCTTCTTCCAGCTGCCGTCGGCCTGCGGCAGGTAAGAGTTCGCAAGATTCTCGGCGACGTCATAGGGCTCGTCGCGAAGCCGGGTCTGGGTCATGCCCAGCGGCTTCAGCACTTCGTCGGCCAGGAACGAGGCGAAGGGCCGGCCGCTCCGACGCTCGACCACCAGCGCCATCAGGATGAAGTTGATGTTGGTGTAGACATTGCGCGTGCCGACAGGGAAGCTGAAGTGGCGCTGGTTGAAGGCGATGTCGAGATAGTCGGCGATCGAGCGGGCCTGGTCGGTGCCGACACCGGAGAGCTGCATCAGCTCCCAGGAGTCGCGAAGCCCGCTGGTCATGCCGAGCAGGCGGCGGATCGGCACCGGCTTGTCGACCTTGAGCTCGGGCACGATGCCGCGCACGTCCTCGTCCAGGTCGAGCTTGCCGCGCTCGACCATCAGCGCCGAGGCGGCGGCAACGAAGGTCTTGGTGATGGACGCGATATGGAACCGCGTCTCCGGCTTGTTCTTGACCCCGAGCTCGAGGCTAGCGAGGCCGAAGCAGCGCTGATGCACGACGGCACCTCCACGCAGCACGGCCAGCGTCCCGCCCGGCGCCCCCGGCGCGTCCCAGCCGGCGAAAAGGGCGTCGATCTGATCGGGCTTGAGCGGTGTCGGCATCGGGTCCTCGTTACCAAGCGTGTCCGTGATCTTCCGCGGCAACGAGGCCGCCATGCAACGACCGACCGCATTTCGCGAAAGGTCGCAAGTCGCGATAGTGTGCCCCATGCATCAGGCAAGGTCGCGGCCATGAGCCGAATAGCCAAGATCGAGGCGCTGCCGCTCCGGATCAGCGATAAGACCGTCTGGATCTTCCTCCGGGTCGTCGACGACGACGGGCTGTCGGGGTTGGGCGAGGCCACGCTTGCCGGCCGCGAGGCCGAGGTGCTGGCGCTCCTGGCGGAGCAGGCGCCGATGCTGGTCGGCACCCCGGCCGTGCCCGCCCCTTTGAAGGCCTCCATCCCCGACCAGACGATCGTGGAAGCCGCCATCGCGAGCGCTCTCGATCAGGCGCTCTGGGACCTGCGGGCCCAGCGCGCCGGCAAGCCGATCTGGCAGCTCCTTGGGATCACCCAGCGCCGCAGCATTCCCCTCTATGCCAACATCAACCGGCGCACGATCGACCGCAGCCCCGCCGGCTTCGCCGCCAGCGCCCGCGACGCGATCGCGGTCGGCTTCGCGCGGCTGAAGCTGGCACCCTTTGATGGTCTGACGCCGGCACTGGCCGAGACCGATGCCGGCCCTGCCCTGATCGACGCCGGCATCGCCCGGATCGCCGCGGTCAGGGAGGCGGCCGGCGCGGATGTCCGCGTCATGGTCGACTGCCACTGGCGCTTCACCGAAGCTACGGCCGAGCGAGCCATCGATCGGCTCGCCGAGATCGGCGTGACCTGGTTCGAGTGCCCGCTCCCGGAGACGACAGAGACATGCGAGGCGCTCCGGCGCCTCCGCTCCAAAAGCAACGCCCGCAACATGCAGCTCGCCGGCCTTGAGATGTCGACCTCGCCGGCCGCGCTCCGTCCCTTCCTCGAGGCCGGCTGCTACGACGTCGTCATGCCTGACATCAAATACATCGGTGGCTTCGCCGGCATGCTCGCGGCCGGCACGCTCTGCGCCAGCTATGGCGTCGGCTGCGCCCCGCACAACCCGACCGGCCCGATCTGCCATGGCACCAGCCTGCACGCAGCCGCCGTGCTCGACGGCTTCGACCTGCTGGAGCATCAGTATGACGAGTCGCCGCTGTTCGATACGCTGGTCGACAATCGCCTCCCGAAACACGCAGGCGAGGCAAGCCGGCTTCCCAACAAGCCCGGCCTCGGCCTCTCGCTGGTCCCGCCCCTCGTCGCCGAGCTGACGGAAAGGATCTGATCCCTAGATGTCGCGCGAAGAGTTTCTCGGCTATCACCGCCCGGACGGCACCGTCGGCATCCGCAACCATCTGCTGGTGCTGTCGATCGGTGGCCTCACCATTCCGACGGCCCGCCGCATCGCCTCCGCGCTCAGCGGCGCGGTGATGGTCGGCATGCCCTACAATCATGGCAGCCTCCTGGGCGGCGACCGCGCCACCTGGAAACGCGCGCTGATGCGGCTGCCCAACCATCCGAATGTCGGCGCCGTGCTGCTGATCGGCGACAATCCGCCCGTCATGGCCGACGTCGTCGCCGAGGTCGAGATGACCAAGCGGCCCTTCGCCGCCTTCACCATGGATGATTGCGACCACGACGCCGTCACCTTGACCGAGCGCGGCATCCGCGCCGGGGCACGGCTGGCGATGCAGGTTTCGACCGGCCGGCGCACGCCAACTCCCCTCACCGCGCTTTGCCTCGGCCTCGAATGCGGACGTTCCGATCCCAGCTCCGGCCTGGTCTCCAATCCGTTGCTCGGCCGCGTCGCCGACCGCCTGGTCGATGCCGGCGGCCGCGCCATCATCGGCGAGACGGTCGAGTGGCTGGGGGCCGAGCATCTGCTGGAACGGCGCGCTGCCAGCCCAGTGGTCGCCGCCGCCATCCACGACGCCGTCCGCCGCCGCGAGCAGACGGCGATCGACAACGGGCTCGACCTCACCGGCAACAATCCCGGCCCGACCAACATCGCCGCCGGGCTCTCCAGCATCGAGGAGAAGGCGCTCGGCAACATCGCCAAGAGCGGTAGCCGGCCGATCCAGGGCGTGCTGGCCTATGGCGAGGCAGCCGGCGGCCCCGGCTGCTGGGTTATGGACGCGCCGGCCTATGCATCGGAGTCACTCACCGGCTTCACAGTCGCCGGCGCCCAGCTGATGCTGTTCACCACCGGCGTCGGCAACAGCTTCGTGAGTTCGATGGCACCGACGCTGAAAGTCAGCGCCAACCCGGTCACCTGCGCCAAGATCGGGGAGCAGCTCGATCTCGACGCCAGCGCCGTGTTCCTCGGCCGCGAAGCCCCGGAGGTCGCGGCCGACCGCCTCTGGCAGCGCATGCTGGCGGTCGCGTCGGGCGACGCCACCTGGGGCGAGGTGCTGGGTGAAGGCGACGAGGTGGTCGCCCGCTACGGTCCGGCGATGTGAGGGAGCGAGCCAAGATGGACACGCCGATGATGGATGCGATCCGCCTGAGCCCGGAGGACAGCGTCGCGACCGTGCTGAGGCCCGTCGGCCGGGGCGAGCGCATCCGGGTGGGTTGCGGCGATGCGGTCTCGGCGTTGGATGCGATCCAGGACGTGCCGCTCTGCCACAAGATCGCACTTCAGACGATCGCGCCCGGCGACCGAATCCTAAAATACGGCGAGGCGATCGGAGAAGCGACCAGCGCGATCCGCCCGGGCGAGCATGTTCACATCCACAATCTCCGGAGCCTTCGCGCCCGCGCCAAGTAGCCTCAGCGCGACCACACAAGCGGG
>CAXNIC010000056.1:0-17935 GCA_964201945.1 Alphaproteobacteria bacterium | reverse complement strand
ATGCTGGGCGTCGTCATCGGCCTGGCGCTGGTGCTGAACCTGATGGCGGCGGGCCTCGCCGGCATGAGCATCCCCTTGATCCTCGAGCGCCTCGGGGTCGACCCGGCGGTTGCTTCCGGGGTATTCCTCACCACCGTGACCGACGTTGTCGGCTTCTTCACCTTCCTCGGGCTCGCGACGTGGCTGATCCTGTAGACGCCGGCTGGCTTCGCGACCTCTGGTACCTGGCCTTGCCCGGGCACCAGATCGGGCGCGGACGCATGATCGTCCGCACGCTCCTGGGCCAGCGCCTGCTGTTCGCCCGGACGAACGAGGGCGAGGTCTTCTGTTTCAAGGATGTCTGCCCGCATCGCGGCATTCCGCTCAGCTTCGGGCGCTTCGACGGCCGCGAGGTCGAGTGCTGCTATCACGGCTGGCGCTTCGGCGCCGACGGCCGCTGCACGGCGATCCCCTCGCTGGTCGAGGGCCAGGACTTCGAGCCGTCGCGAATCAAGGCGCGCACCTACCCGGTGGCCGAAGTGCAGGGCAATGTCTGGATCTTCGCCGGTACCGATCCGTCGGTGGCGCCACCGATCCCGGTGGTGCCTGATGTCGGCGACCGTCGCGCCGACCTCGCCGAGACCATGCCGTTCTCGTCCGCCATGGACCACGCGGTGGTCGGCCTGATGGATCCCTCGCACGGGCCGTTCGTGCATCGGGCCTGGTGGTGGCGCTCGGCCGCCTCGATCCATGCGAAGGCCAAACTTTTCCAGCCGTCAGAACTCGGCTTCACCATGGCCCGCCACCGGCCCTCGTCGAACAGCCGGGCCTACCGGATCATCGGCGGCGTACCGGAGACCGAGATCTCCTTCCGCCTGCCCGGCGTCAGGATCGAGCACATCAAGACCGACAAGGTCGTGGTCGGCGCGCTGACCGCGGTCACGCCGGTTGATGCCAATACCACCCAGATCCATCACGCGATCTGGTGGACCAGGCCCTGGCTCTCGCTGCTGCGGCCGTTCGTCAGGCCCTTCGTAACCGCGTTCCTGAAGCAGGACCGCGATATCATGGCGAGGCAGTCGATCGGGCTTGCCGACGATCCGCCGCTGATGCTGATCGATGACGCCGATACCCAGGCCAAGTGGTATTACCGGCTGAAGAAGGAATGGGCGGCGAGCCGGGCCGAGAGCCGGGCCTTCGTCAATCCGGTTAAGGAACGCACGCTCCGTTGGCGGAGCTAGGAGCTAGAGGGGACATGCCGAATACCGACCGCGCAAGCTTTCTCGCCCTGCTGGACCGGCTGGGCGGATCCGATGATGCCGATGTTCTCGCCGCCGCCCGCGAGGCGAACCGGCGGCTGGCTGCTTCCGGGCTCGCCTGGGAGGATCTGCTTCGGCCGCCGACGGCGCCCGTCATCGAGCTCACCGGCGACGACGCCGAGTTGATCCAGCGCCTCCTCGCCTCGCCGGCGGTGAGTGCGGCGACCAAGGAGGAGCTCGAGGGCTTCAAGGGCGACCTGGCAAAGGGCACGCTCGATCCCATCGACCGCAAATACCTGCACGATCTCGCGCGGCGGATCGGGGGATAGTGTCGAAAGGCGAGGCATTGATGATTGCGACAACAGGGGGACGTAAATGAAACTCGAAGCCTTCCGCGCCAAGTTTCCGGAGCGCCAGGTCACCGCCGGCCGGCTCAAATGGGGCGTGATCGAGACCAAGGGCAAGAAGGGGGCGCCGACCCTCGTGCTGGTGCCGGGAACGCTCGGCGTCGCCGACATCTTCTGGAACCAGATCTCCGCACTGGCCGGCAAGGCGCGGGTGATCGCGATCACGGTGCCCCCCTCGCTCGACATCATCAAGCTGGCCGATGGGCTCAAGGCCCTCTTCGACAAGCTCGGCGTCGACAAGGCGCATCTCCTGGGCTCGTCGCTCGGCGGCTTCCTGATCCAGCACTTTGCTGCGCGGCATCCGGAGCGGATCGAGAAGCTCTATGTCGCCAATACCCTTCTCGATCCCAAGGCGAAGGAGCTGAGGGGGCCGCTGCCGGCGGAGGCGAAGAAGATGACGCCGAAGCAGCACCTGGCGAAGGCGCATTCGAACGTCGCCGGCATGCCGACGCCCGACGCCGGCTTCAAGCTGCTGAAGACCGTGCTGAAGGACAATGCCGACCGGCTCGGCGGCAAGTGGCTGAAGACGCGCGTGCTGGTGGTCCGCGACGGGCCGGCGGTGCCGAAGCTGAAGCTGCCGGACAGCAAGATCATCGTGCTGGATTGCGCCGACGATCCGGTCATCCCGGCCCCGGTGCTGGAGGCCGTTCGCAAGCGCTATCCGAAGGCCGAGCGCTTCCATCTGAAGGGCGGTGGTCACTTCCCCTATGTGACCCGGCCGAAGGACTACATCGCGCTGTTCACGCGGACGCTAGGGCTGGCTGGTAAAGCCTGAGGAACATCTCGACGACCTCGCGCGCGTGGTCGTCGAGCTCCTCCTCTCCTGGCGCCGGCAGGCCGACCAGGCAGCGGATGTGCATGTCGCTCCGCAGCAGCGAGAAGAAGTGATCGGCCGCCCGGAGAGAATCTGAGACGCGCAGGATCCCCTTGGCATCGGCCGCCTGCAGGAGCTCGGCGAAGCGTCGCCGGCCGAGGCCGGGGGCGTTCTCGTAGAAGATCCGGCCGAGTTCCGGCGTGCGCGTCGCTTCGGAGGCGACGACGCGGAGCAGCGAGACCGTGTACGGGCTGGTGATGAACCGGACGTAGCGGTGAGCCACCTCGCGCAGCTTCGTCAGCGGATCGAGGTTGTAGAGTTCCGATCCGCTCAGCTCCGGCCAGGTGCGCCCGCACTCGGCGTTCATCATCGCCGCGAACAGGTCTTCCTTGCTGCTGAAACGGGCATAGACCGTCGCCTTCGAGACGCCGGCCGTCTTGGCGATGGCGTCCATGCTGGTGGCGCCGAAGCCGTCCTTGAGGAACAGCTGACGTGCGGCGTCGAGGATCTGCTGAGGCTTGGCTGCCCGGCTGCCTTGAACGACCAGTGTGTCTGTCATCACATCCAGAAATGAACTGTACGGTTTAGTTTCTCGCTTGACACTGTAGCCATGTCGGCTCAGTTTGGCAAACGAAACTGAACCGTTCAGTTTAGATAAGCCCGGCGCGCCGGGCACGGGGTGAGACAATGAAAAAGATCCTTCGCTTTACCCTCCTCGCCAGCGTCGCCGCCGGCGCTCTCGGGCTCGGGGTGGACTATGGCTGGAAGTGGTGGACCTCCGGCCGCTTCTTCGAATCGACCGACAATGCCTATGTCCAGTCGGACATCGTCACGGTCGCGGCCAAGGTCGGGGGCTATATCCGTGCGGTCCCGGTCGCCGACAACCAGGCGATCAAGGCCGGCGACGTGCTGGCCGTCATCGACGACGAGGACTTTGCCGCCAAGGTCGCCGAGGCCAAGGCCGCGGTCGAGACCCGGCGCGCGGCGATCACCGCGATCGAGAAGCAGCTCGCCTGGCAGCACTCGATGATCGCCCAGGCTCAGGCCGGCATCGCCTCCTCCGACGCCGATCGCGAGCGGACCCGGCAGGACCTGGCGCGCTATCGCAACCTCGCCAACAGCGAGTTCACCAGCCGCCAGCGGCTGGAGGCGGTCGAGGCCGATGCCCGGAAGGCCGAGGCCGGTGCTGCCAAGTCGCGGGCGGCGCTGGGCGCCGAAAGCAATCGCATCGCCATGATCGATGCCGACCGGCGCCAGGCCGAGGCCGCGCTGAAGCAGGCCGAGGCGGCGCTCGCGACCGCCGAGATCGCGCGTGACGACACCGTGATCCGGGCCGCGACCGACGGCATCGTCGGCAACCGCACGGTCCAGGTCGGCCAGCTGGTGAAGCCCGGCAGTCAGCTGATGGTGCTGGTGCCGTTGCCCGAGGTGCATGTGGTTGCCAACTTCAAGGAGACGCAGCTGAAGCGCATGCGCCCCGGCCAGAAGGTGACGCTGGAGGTCGATGCTTTCCCCGGCCGCCCGATCGAGGGGCGGGTCGAGAGCTTCGCGCCCGCCAGCGGCTCGCAGTTCAGCCTGCTGCCGCCGGAGAACGCGTCGGGCAACTTCACCAAGATCGTGCAGCGGCTTCCGGTGCGGATCGCGGTGTCCAAGGACAATCCGCTCGCCGGCCTGATCCGCCCCGGCCTCTCGGTGGTGGCCGAGGTCGATACGCGCGACACCCTCGCCGAGGCGCCGCTTCTGGGCGCCCTTCTCGGCCCGGCGATGGCTGCCAGCAAATGAGCGCGGCTGCCGCCACCGCGGATGCGCCTGCCCCAGCGGCAGGCGCATCCGCCGCCGAGGTCATGCCGAAGCCCCACCAGGTCCTTGGCTTCTTCGCCATGGTCTTCGGCATGTTCATGGCGATCCTCGACATCCAGATCGTGTCGAGCTCGATCGGCGAGATCCAGGCGGGCCTTGCCGCCAGCGCCGACGAGATCAGCTGGGTCCAGACCTCGTACCTGATCGCCGAGGTCGTGATGATCCCGCTGTCGGGCTATCTCTCGCGGCTGATGTCGACCCGCATCCTGTTCGTGGTCTCCGCACTGGGCTTCACGCTCTCCAGCCTCGCCTGCGCGGTCGCCTGGAACATCGAGGCGATGATCGTATTCCGCGCCATCCAGGGCTTCCTCGGCGGCGCCATGATCCCGACCGCCTTCGCCACCACCTTCGCGCTGTTCCCGGCGTCCAGGCGCACCGGCGTCACCATCCTCATCGGCCTGGTCGCGACCATGGCGCCGACGCTCGGCCCCACCCTCGGCGGCTGGCTCACCCAGGCGGTGTCCTGGCACTGGCTGTTCCTGATCAACGTCGTGCCGGGCATCTTCGTCAGCCTGGCGGTCTGGTCGCTGCTCGACATCGACAAGCCGAACTGGTCGCTGCTCAAGGGCTTCGATGCCGCCGGCCTCGCCTTGATGGCAATCTTCCTCGGCACGCTCGAGTACGTGATCGAGGAAGGCCCGCGGAAGGAATGGTTCTCCGATCAGCACCTCCTGATGCTGGCCGTCGTCTGCGGCGTGGCCGGCATCGCCTTCTTCTGGCGCATGTTCACTTACGCCAATCCGATCGTCGAGCTGAGAGCATTCACCGACCGCAACTTCGCGCTCGGCTGCCTCTTCAGCTTCATCCTCGGCATCGGCCTTTATGGCTCGGTCTATCTGATGCCGCTCTATCTCGGCCGGGTGCGAGGCTTCAACAGCCTGCAGATCGGCGAGCTGATGTTCGTCACCGGTGCCTTCCAGTTCCTCTCGGCCCCGATCGCCGGCGCGCTGACGCGGGTGCTGGAGCCGCGGGTCATGCTGGGGTTCGGCCTCGCGCTCTTCGGCACCGGCGTCTACATGACCGGGCAGATGACGGCAGAGTGGGGCTTCTGGGAGTTCTTTCTGCCGCAGGCGGTGCGCGGGTTGTCGCTGATGCTCTGCTTCATGCCGATCAACCAGATCGCGCTCGGCACGCTGCCGCCGGACAAGGTCAAGAACGCCAGCGGCCTCTACAACCTCACCCGCAACCTCGGCGGCGCGGTCGGCCTCGCCATCCTCAACACGCTGCTCTCCGACCAGAACCAGCTGCACTGGAATCGGATCGCCCAGAGCGTGAATGCCGGCCGGGACTCCGTCATCCTCTGGATCGACCAGGTGGCGTCGCGACTCGGCGACACGGTCGCCAGCCCCGAGATCGCGGCGATGAAGCAGCTCGGCGGCATCGTCTCGCGGGAAGCCATGGTCATGAGCATGAACGATGCGTTTCTCGCCATGGCCAGCGTCTTCTTCGTGGCCCTGCTGCTGATGCCGCTCCTGAAGAAGCCGCAGGCGGCGGCGGCCGCCGCCGAAGCTCACTAGGAGCAGAAGCGGATCACGGCCTCGATCGCCAGCGCCGCCCACTGGGACTTCCAGAGGGCGGTGCCGGCGATCATCGCGAACACGACGACCGCGCCGGAGACGACCGTGAGGCGGCGCTGGGTCATGCCGTGCCTTCGGCGAGTGCGATCGGACGCGGGCGCTCGATCAGCAGCATGTGGCAGATCGCAGCGCTCACGCTGAGCCCGATGCTGATCGTCCATACGATATCGAAGCTGCCGGTGTGGTCATGGGCGAAGCCGCCGGCCCAGGCGCCGATGAAGGCGCCGATCTGGTGGCCGATATAGACGAGCCCGAACAGGAAGCCGAGGTTGCGCCGGCCCCAGAGATCGGCGACCAGCGCCGAGGTGAGTGGTACGGTTCCCGTCCACAGGAGTCCGATGGCGCCGCCGAAGACAAGCGCCGACGTCATCGACAAGGGAATCGCCAGAAAGGTGATCATGGCGGCGGCCCGGGCGAGGTAGACGACGGTGAGGACCCGGCTCTTCTGCCAGCGGGCGCCGGCAAGCCCGCAGACCCAGGTTCCGAGGATGTTGAAGAGGCCGATGGCGGCCAGAACCGCGGCACCGGCGGAGAGGTCGAGGCCGCCGTCGATCAGCACCGTCGGCAGGTATGTGGCGATGAAGGCGAGCTGGAAGCCGCAGGTGGCGAAGCCGAGATTGAGCAGCCAGTAGTCGCGGTCGCGGTTCGCAATGCCGGCGGCGGCCCAGCCGGACGTGGTTCCGGCCGTCGACGTCACGCGCTCTTCGCGGAGCGCCAGCGCCAGGATTGGCATCAGCAGCAGCGAGGCGCCGAGCACCAGCATCGAGGGACGCCAGTCGAAGGCGTCGATCAGGGCGCTGGTCATCGGCACCACCAGGAAGACGCCGATCGAGCCGGCGGTCGAGCCGAGGCCGAGCGCGAAGCTGCGATGCTCGGCCGGTGTCGCCCGGCCGATCAGGGCGAACGTCACGGCGAAGGCGGTGCCGGCCTGGCCGAGGCCGCAAAGGAGCCCGAGGCCGAGGGTGAACATCGTGCCGTTCGTCGCCGTCGCCGCCAGCCCAAGCCCGGCGGCGTAGAGGAGGCCGGCGCCGATCACCACCGGCCGGGCGCCGTAGCGGTCGGCGAGAAGCCCGGCGAAGGGCTGGGCCAGGCCCCAGACGAGGTTCGAGATGGCGACCGCGGTGCCGAAGGCCTCGCGCGAGAGGCCGAGGTCCATGACCACGGGCCTAAGGAACAGGCCGGAGACCTGACGGGCTCCCATCGACAGGGTCAGGATGATCGATCCGGCGATCAGGATGGTGACCCAGGAGGGCAGGCTCGGTGTGCGCATGGGGCCGATCCTAGCGCATTGCCGGAGTTGGTGGACCGTGGCGAAGGGGAGGGGCGGCCCCTATAGTAGTTAAGTCTTTCAGGGAGACGGCATGCTGCCGAACGAGTATCCGAGCCTCGACTTCGACCTCGGCGAGACCGCCGATGAGCTCCGGCAATCCGTCCGCAGCTTCGCGGCGAAGGAGATCGCGCCCCGCGCGGCCGAGATCGACCGCTCGAACACGTTCCCTTCGGATCTCTGGCGGAAGATGGGCGACCTCGGCGTGCTCGGCGTCACTGTCGAGGAGGAGTATGGCGGCTCGGCCTTGGGGTACCTCGAGCATTGCGTGGCGATGGAGGAGATCAGCCGGGCCTCGGCCTCGGTCGGGCTGTCCTACGGCGCGCACTCCAATCTCTGCGTCAACCAGCTCCGGCTGAACGGTACCGCCGCGCAGAAGAAGAAATACCTGCCGAAGCTGGTCTCCGGCGAGAACGTCGGCGCGCTCGCCATGAGCGAGCCCGGCGCCGGCTCCGACGTCGTCGGCATGAAGACGCGCGCCGAGAAGAAGGGCGACCGCTACGTCCTCAATGGCTCGAAGATGTGGATCACCAACGGCCCGGATGCGGACACGCTGGTGGTCTATGCCAAGACCGATCCGGACGCACATCAGCGCGGCATCACCGCCTTCCTGATCGAGAAGGGGATGAAGGGTTTCTCCACTGCCCAGAAGCTCGACAAGCTCGGCATGCGGGGATCCAACACCTGCGAGCTGGTCTTCGTCGACTGCGAGGTGCCGGCGGAGAACGTGCTGGGGCAGCTGAACGGCGGTGCTCGCGTGCTGATGAGCGGCCTCGACTACGAGCGCGCCGTGCTGTCGGCGGGGCCGCTCGGCATCATGCAGGCCTGTATGGACGTGGTCGTGCCCTATGTGCATGAGAGGAAGCAGTTCGGTCAGCCGATCGGCGAATTCCAGCTCATGCAGGGGAAGCTCGCCGACATGTATGTCGGCATGAACGCCGCCAAGTCCTACGTCTATGCGGTGGCCAAGGCCTGCGACAAGGGCCGCGTCACGCGGAAGGACGCCGCCGGCGCCATCCTCTATGCGGCCGAGAAGGCGACCTGGATGGCGCTGGAAGCGATCCAGTGCCTCGGCGGCAATGGTTACATCAACGACTACCCGACCGGCCGCCTGCTCCGCGACGCCAAGCTCTACGAGATCGGCGCCGGCACGTCGGAGATCCGCCGCATGCTGATCGGTCGCGAGCTGTTCAAGGAAACCGCGTGAGGCTGCAGACCGCCCGCGACATCTGGAGATAAGCATGCCCACTGCCGTCATCACCGGCGCCAACCGCGGCCTCGGCCTCGAATTCACCCGCGTCTACCTGGCCGATGGCTGGACCGTACATGCCGGCTGCCGGCACCCGACCCAGGCGGAGGCGCTGCGCAAGCTCAAGGGCGATCTCCGCATCCATGCCCTCGACGTCAACGATCAGAAGGACGTGAGGGCGCTGGCCAAGGGATTGGGCAGCGAGCCGGTCGATCTCCTCCTGAACAATGCCGGCGTCTTCGGCAAGCGCGACCTCAAGCTCGGCACCCTCAACTATGCCGATTGGGAGCTGGTGTTGAAGACCAACGTGCTGGCACCCATTCACCTTGCCGAGGTACTGGCGGAGAACGTCGTGCACAGTACCCAGAAGAAGATGGTGTTCATCTCGAGCCGCATGGGCTCGGTCGGCGCCAACACCGGCGGCAACATGATCTACCGGACCTCGAAGTCGGCACTCAACATGGCCGTGCATTGCATCTCGCTGGAGCTGAAGGCGCGCGGCGTCACGTGTCTTCTGCTGCATCCCGGGTGGGTCAAGACCGACATGGGCACGGTGAACGCGGCGATCGAGATCCCTGTCTCGATCGCCGGGATGAAGCCGATCATCGACCGGGCGACGATCGAGGACACCGGCAAGTTCTTCGACTACCAGGGCCAGCCGCTGCCATGGTGATCACCGAAACCCAGGCGATGATCCGCGACACGGCGCGGGCCTTCGCCGAGGAGCACCTGAAGCCGAACGCGGCGAAGTGGGACGCCGAGTCGACATTCCCGACCGAGGCGCTGGCCGAGCTCGGCAAGCTCGGGTTCATGGGCATGCTGGTGCCGGAGGACCTGGGAGGCGCCGGTGCCGACCATGTCGCCTATGCGCTGGCGCTGGAGGAAGTCGCGGCCGGCGACGGATCGACCTCCACCATCATGAGCGTCCATAACTCCGTCGGCTGTGTGCCCATCCTTAAATTCGGCTCGGACATGCAGAAGGAGCGGTTCCTGAAGCCGCTGGCGCGGGGCGAGCAGCTCTCCTGCTTCTGCCTGACCGAGCCTGGTGCCGGCTCCGATGCATCGGCCTTGAAGACCCGCGCGAAGCGGGACGGCAATGGCTGGGTGCTGAACGGCACCAAGCAGTTCATCACCTCCGGCGGCCGCGCCGACCTCGCCATCGTCTTCGCCGTCACCGATCCCGAAGCGGGAAAGAAAGGCATCTCAGCCTTCCTGGTGCCGACCAAGACCGAGGGCTGGAAGGTCGCGCGGATCGAGAAGAAGCTCGGACTGAATGCATCGGAGACCTGCCAGATCCAACTCGATGATCTGCGTCTCGAGCCGGAGCTGATGCTGGGGAAGGAAGGCGAGGGCTATCGCATCGCGCTCGCCAACCTGGAAGGCGGTCGTATCGGCATCGGCGCCCAATCGATCGGCATGGCCAAGGCCGCCTACGAGGCGGCGCTGGCCTATGCGAGAGAGCGCAAGAGCTTCGGCAAGCCGATCTTCCAGCATCAAGCGATCGCCTTCCGGCTCGCCGACATGGCGACCCAGATCGAGGTGGCACGCCAGATAGTGCTGCACGCGGCCTCACTCCGCGACGCCGGCGAGCGCTGCCTCAAGGAAGCCTCGATGGCGAAGCTCTTCGCCTCCGAGATGGCCGAGCGCGTCTGCTCGGACGCCATCCAGATCCATGGCGGCTACGGCTACCTCGCCGACTTCCCGGTCGAGCGCATCTACCGCGACGTCCGCATCACCCAGATCTACGAAGGCACGTCGGACATCCAGCGCCTGGTGATCGCGCGCGAGATTTCAGCGTAGGGCTTCGTTTGGAACCCTCCCCCCGTCGCGCGGGGTAGGGCAGGGTGGGGGGCCGGATGGCGAAGGAGATCCTCTCAACCAAACGCGCCCGCTTGCTCCGGTCGAACATGACCGATGTGGAACGGAAGCTCTGGGCACGACTTCGCAACGGCCAGATTCACGGCGCTCATTTTCGCCGCCAAGCGGCCATCGGTAGGTACTTTGCGGACTTCGCCTGTTTCGATCCGCGCATCGTCATCGAATTGGATGGCGGACAGCACGACGCACAAGCTTCGTATGACGCAGTTCGGACGGCGTAGCTGGAGTCGCGGGGATTCGTCGTTCCTCGATATTGGAACAACGAGGTTCTCGATAATCTTGGCGGCGTTCTCGAAGCGATAGGGCGTGCGATCCAGGAGGCGGCCAGCCCCCCACCCTAACCCTCCCCCGCGCGGCGGGGGGGAGGGGATACGACTACAGCAGCCGATCGATGTCCGGGGAACTCAATAGTACCGCGGCGTCCACGGCCGCGGCGGGTAGTCATAGGGATACGCATAGGCCGGCGGCGATGTGTAGGAATACTGCGGCGGCGGCACATATGAGTATTGCGGCGGGTAGTAGTACTGCGTCGGCTGGCTGGCCTGCTCGTTGTTGAGCTGGCGCGTGACCGATCGCTCGTGCTGCTCCAGCCCCGCTGGCCATTGGGTGCGGTAGGTCGGATAGGCGCGATAATCCTGGGCGAGCGCGGGCGTTGCGCCGATGGCGATCGAAACGGCCGCGAGCGCGAGAAGCGTCTTCGTCATGGCATCTCTCCTGATCTCCGGCGCGGGTCCCCTGGACGCGCGGCCTGCCATGACGAAACCCTCTGGGGTCGCCCCAGTTTCCTCGGGACTAAAGAAGCCGGTCACCCTCCACCACTTCGTCCGGCGCGATGTCCGGAAGCTTGGCGAGTTCGCGGTAATAGGGTGTGAAATCGGGCCGCGTCGCCGCGATCAGGTCCTCGAAGCTGTCGATGACGAAGTAGCATTCCTGGAAGTCGTCGATGCGGTAGCGGGTCCGCATGATCCGCATCAGGTCGAATTCGATGCGCTTCGGCGCTTTGCCTTCGAGCGCATAGATCGACTCGCCCTTGCTGGAGACGATGCCAGAACCGTAGATGCGGAGCCCCTCGGCCGTGCGGATCAGCCCGAACTCGACCGTGTACCAGTAGAGCCGCGCCAGGTTTTCGAGCGATCCGAGGCCGAGCGCCTTCAGGCCGCCCGCGCCATAGGCCTGCATGTAGTCGCCGAACACCGGATGGACCAGCAGCGGCACATGGCCGAAGACGTCGTGGAAGACGTCCGGCTCCTGGATGTAGTCGAGCTGCGCCGGCGTGCGGATGAAGCAGGTCGCCGGGAACTTGCGGTCGGCCAGCAGCGCGAAGAACACGTCGTCAGGCACCAGGCCGGCGACCGCGGCGATCTCCCAGCCCGATGAGGCCTTCAGGATCTCGTTCAGCCGCCGGAAGTCGGGGATGCCGGCGGCGGTGACGTCGAGCGCGTGTATGCCCGATAGGAACTCCGCGCAGGCACGCCCCTGCAGGATCTGCTGCTGACGCTCGAACAGCGTCTTCCAGGTCGCGTGCTCGGCCGCCGAATACCCCTGCCAGTCCTGGGTCACGAGGTAGTCGGAGACGGCCGGCTTCGGCTGCGCCAAGGCCATGGTCGTGCCTCCGGTGTCGTTGGGTCTTGCCCTTGTCCTTGATTTGGAGAGGCCGCCCCCGGCGGGTCAAGTCATGGGGGTTGAAGTCATCGGCCGAACCATGATATTCAAACATATGTTCACATGTATAGTATTATATAACGTAACATGACCCCGCTGACCGTCGACCAGACCCAGGAACTGGCCGAGATCTTCCGGCTGCTCGGCGACCCGACCCGGCTCGCCATCGCGCTGGCGATTGACGACGGCGCCCGGCCCGTCGGTCTGGTCGCGGAGTCGCTGAGCTTGAGCTCGTCCCTGGTCAGCCACCACCTGCGCCTGCTGCGCGCCGCCCGCCTGGTGAGGGCGGAGCGGCGCGGCAAGCAGGTCTTCTACGCGCTCGCCGACGATCACGTGCGCGATGTCATCCAGGACATGGCCGAGCATGTCCGCGAACCGCATCCGGAGGAGTGAAATGTCCGCCCATTGCCATGATCACGGCCACACCCACGACCACGGCGATGCCGGCGACGATCCGGTCTATCGCCGGGTGCTGATGGTTGCGCTCGTCGTGAACTTCGCGATGTTCGGGGTCGAGATCTTCTCGAGCCAGGCGGCCCGTTCGGATTCGCTACTGGCCGACTCCATCGACTTCCTCGGCGACGGTGCCAACTACGCCGTCAGCCTCTGGGTGCTCGGCGCCGCCGTCGCGCTCCGGGCCAAGGCCTCGCTGCTGAAGGCGGCGAGCATGGCCGGGTTCGGAGTCTGGGTTCTGGGATCGACCGCAATCCACGCGCTGGCTGGCACCGTGCCGGAGGCGCCGACCATGGGCGTCGTCGGCGTGCTGGCGCTCGCCGCCAATCTCGGCGTCGCGGTGATGCTGTTCCGCTTCCGCGAGGGCGACTCCAACCGCCGCTCGGTCTGGCTCTGCACGCGGAACGACGCCATCGGCAACCTGGCGGTGCTGGTCGCTGCCGTCGGCGTCTTCGGCACCGGCCAGGGTTGGCCGGATGCGATTGTCGCCGCCGGCATGGGCGTGCTGGCGCTGAGTTCGGCGGTGCAGGTCGCCCGCCAGGCCGTGAGCGAGATCCGCCTCGCCAACGCTTGACGCACTCGCGCGGCCAGAGATCAACTCGCCGCATGCTGCTACAGGATGAGAAGGACGACGGGTCTCTCGCCGGTTCGACGCTGGGCCTGGCGGCCCAGCCGCAAGGCAGGCTCGGACGTGCCTTCGGCTGGATGTGGCTCCGCATCAACGGGCCGATGAACGCTAAAGCCGTTGCGGCGCTGGAGATGCAGCGGGACGAGACCGTGCTCGAGATCGGCTGCGGCGCGGGAGATGCGGTCGCCCGCCTGGTGCGAGAGGGAGAGGCGCGCCGGATCTTCGCCATCGACCACGCCCCCGACATGGTCGCGGCGGCGCTGAAGCTGAACCGGCCGGCGGTGCGCGACGGGTTGGTCGATATCCGCGAGTGCTCCGTCTCGAAGATGCCGTTCCGCGACGGCAGCTTCGATGCCGTGCTCGCCGTCAACTCGATCCAGTTCTGGCCGCATCTCCGCCTCGACCTCAAGGAGGCGCTGCGCGTGTTGAAGCCCGGCGGGCGCCTGGTCGTCGCCATGCGGATGACCATGGAGTGGCGTGCCCGGCGCCGGGTCGAGCTTGTGCTACGGGCGCTGCCGAACGCCGGATTCGTCGAGGTCGACCAGACGGAAGTCCAGGCGCGCGCCTTCAAGGTGGCGCTGATCGGCGCCAAGCGGCCGATCTTCGCGGGCGGCGCGTACGATGCCTCGGTCGCTTAAGAGCGCGCCGCGGCGGTCGCCAAGCGCGACCGGTTCAGTTTCCAGAGCCACAGGACCAGCGGCGCCATCCAGACCAGGATGGTGACCACACCGAGCACGCCCGCGATCGGCCGCTCGAAGAACGGCAGGAAGCGTCCGTCGGCCTTCATCATCGAGGTGATGAAGTTGCCTTCGATCAGGGGCCCGAGAACGAGACCCAGCACGGCCGGCGCGATTGGAATGCCGTTCTCCTCCATCAGGAAGCCGATGATGCCGAACATCAGCATGATGGTGACGGCAAAGACCGTGTTGTCGATCGCGAAGGATCCCACCAGGCAGAACATCAGGATGATCGGCATCAGCACGGAGCGCGGCACGGACAGCACCTGCTTGGAGACCTTGATGGCGACCCACCCCAGCGGCAACATCATCAGATTGGCGAGGATGAAGGAGAGAAACACCGCGTAGATGAGCTCCGGGTTCTTGATGAAGATGGTCGGCCCCGGATTCATCCCCTTCATGTAGAGCACGCCGATGACGATGGCGGTGATCGAGTCGCCGGGAATGCCGAAGACGGTTGCCGGGATATAGGCACCGCCGAGAGCGGAATTGTTGGACGCGCCGGCCTCGGCGATGCCTTCGACATGGCCGGTCCCGAACTTCTCCGGGGTCTTCGAGAACTTCTTCGACATCGCGTAGGAAACCCAGGCGGCGATGTCGGCGCCGGCACCGGGAAGCGCGCCGATCAGCGTGCCGACGACGTTGCCGCGCATGATGCCTACCTTGTACTTCCACATCATCGGCAACTGGCCGGCGAAGATGTTGCCGATCTTCTTCTGCGTGATCGTGACCGGCGCATCGATGATGATGGCGTAGCGCAGGATCTCGGCGACGGCGTACATGCCGACCAGAACCGGGATCAGGCTGAGCCCGCCGAGGAGCTGGACATAGCCGAAGGTGTAGCGGCTGAACCCGGTCATCGGGTCGATGCCGACGGTCGAGATCATCACGCCGAAGAGGAGGGCGATGCATCCCTTCACCGGCGAGCCCGGCGACACCAGGATGGCGCAGGCGAGGCCGAGCACCGAAAGCCAGAAATACTCGTAGCTCGAGAACTGCAGCGCCAGCTCGGCGAGCGGCGGAGCGAAGTACATCAGCGCGGCCGCACCGAACAACCCACCGAACACCGAGCAGGTGACGCCGGCGCCGAGCGCCATCTCGGCCTCGCCTTTCCGGGTCATCGCATAGGCTTCGTCGGTGTAGGCCGCCGAAGCCGGGGTGCCGGGGATGCGCAGCAGCGCGCCCGGGATGTCGCCGGCGAAGATCGCCATGGCCGAGGCCGAGACGATCGCGGCGATCGCGGGCACGGGGGCCATGAAGAAGGTGACCGGAACCAGGAGCGCCGTCGCCATCGTCGCCGTCAGGCCGGGCATGGCGCCGACGAACAGGCCGAAGATCGAGGCGAGCAGGATCACCATCAAGGTGTAGGGCTCGAGCAGCAGCCCGAGCGCTGTCAGCATCACCTCCATGTGAACCATCCTGAATAGGGCTCGAGAATGCCCCAAGGCAGCGGGACCAACAGTCCCTCGACGAAGAAGTACTGGATGGCGATGCTGGCGATGAGTGAGATGAAGAGAGCCCGCCAAGGGCGCCGGGTTAGGTGCGCGATCAGGGCCCAGAGGATGAGAACCGAGCAGGCGAAGTGGCCGATGTCGTCGGCGAAGAGCGCATAGAAGGCGAGACAGGCCAGGATCAGCACGAAGCCGAAGATGTGCCGAGGCGAGCGCGACCACTCGCCCAGTTCCAGCAGCCGCTGGGTGCGGCGCGCGGCGATCCCGGCAACGATCAGGACGACTCCACAGGCCACGAGACCCGACCCGAGAATGGTCGGCAGGAAGCCGGGGCCATAGGGAATGTGCTGGGCCCGCGGGAAACTCGATGCCTGGAAGATGATCGCCGCGCCCAGGAGCGCAATGACGATGCCGACGATGGCGTCGTTGAACTTCATGGCTGGACTCCGGCCCGCCCGGCGAAGCCGGGCGGGTCGGAGCTCCGCTCTACTTCTTCACCATGTTCAGCGCGGTCATGATCCGCGCGGTGAATTCCTCATGCTCCTTGAGGAAGCTGGTGAACTCGGCCGACGTCCGCCAGCGCATTCCGAAGCCGCGGGCGGTCATCGCGTCCTTGAACTCGGCGCTGTCGTAGATCTGCTTCAATGCCTTTTCGAGCGACACGACGATGTCCTGCGGCAGGCCCTTCGGCCCGGCGATGCCGCGCCAGGCGCCGCCCTCGAAGGTCTTGCCGACCTGCTCCTTGACCGTCGGGATGTTCGGGAAGGCCGGGATCTTGTCGTCGCTCATGACGACCAGCGGCTGGACCTTGCCGGCCTCGATCAGCGCCTTCGCTTCCGGCGCCGAGGCCGTCACGAAGTCGAGGCCGCCGGCCGCCAGTTCCTGAAGGCTGACCGCCGCGCCGTTGCTGGGAATGAAGCTGATCTGCTTGGTGTCGATGCCCTGGTCGATGAGCAGGCCCGAGACCGGGATGTCCCAGCTGCCGCCGCAGGGGCCGCCGCAGCCGATCTTGAACTTGGACGGGTTGGCCTTGATCGCCGCCAGCGCATCCTTCAGCGACTTGTGGGGCGTGTTGATCGGCGCATGGAAGCCGGCGGGATCGAAGTTGAACTGGGCGACGGGCTGGAACATCTCGCGGGTGATGTCGGCCTGCCCGAGCAGCTTGTACTGGGCATAGGGGTAGATGACGCCGATGGTGTATCCGTCGGGGCGCGCCGTCGCGATGTTGGTATGGCCGACGACGCCGCCGGCCTGGCCCTGGTTCACCACGTTGAAGGGCTGCTTGAAGATGTCCTGGAGCTGCTTGGCGAGCAGGCGGCCGGTGGCGTCGGTACCGCCGCCGGCGGCGGCGGGGACGATGATGGAGACCGGGCGCTCGGGCCAGGCGGCTTCGGCGGGAGAGGTGCCGAGGCCGCTCAGCAGAGCAAGACCGCAGGCAAGCGAAAGGATATGTCGGCGCATCATCGGGGGTATCCTCCACTACGGGGTCGATCCGGTTCCCGTGATGGGAGAGGCGTCGATCCCTGGTTTCGAGCGGCGCCTCTTCTGGACGCTAGCCCCGAGGATAGGGGGCTGCCGTCTGTCATGACAAGGTGCCAGGACGGCGCGGCGAAACGGTGCCTAAGATTTCATCTTTCGCCGTCGGGGCTTCGGTGCGCGCCCGGTCTCGCGGGCCGCCGCCAGCGCGATCTCGACCCAGGGGCGGAGCGCGTCCCGATCCTCCAGGGCGTCTTCCGGCGGAGCAAAGAAGCCCAGGCTGTAGCTGGGCGTCTTGGAAGATGGCCGGAAACGCTTGAGGTCCGCCGCCTCGCAGGCGGCCTTTCCGTCACCGGCCGCCTTCAGATAGAGCGTGTCCTTCCAGACGATGGCGACGAACAGACCGTCCAGGTAGATGCCGTGGCCGCCGAACATGCGCCGGGTGGTCACCCGGCCGAAGGGCTGCAGAAGCTCCTCGACGAAGGCGACGAAGCCCGCCGCCATCGGTTCAGTGCTGGAACTTGGCGAAGAAGTCGTTGCCCTTGTCGTCGACGACGACGAAGGCGGGGAAGTCGACGACCTCGATCTGCCAGATCGCTTCCATGCCGAGCTCCGGATAGTCCAGCACCTCGACCTTCTTGATGCAGTCCTGGGCGAGCCGCGCGCCGGGGCCGCCGATCGAGGCGAGGTAGAAGCCGCCATGCTTCTTGCAGGCGTCGGTCACCTGCTTCGAGCGGTTGCCCTTGGCCAGCGTGACGAAGCCGCCACCGTTCGCCATCAGCAGGTCGACATAGGAGTCCATGCGCCCGGCGGTGGTCGGGCCGAAGGCGCCGGTGGCATAGCCCTTCGGCGTCTTGGCCGGGCCGGCGTAGTAGATCATCCGGTCCTTGACGTATTGCGGCAGGCCCTGGCTGGCGTCGATCCGGTCCTTCAGCTTGGCATGCGCGATGTCGCGCGCCACCACCATCGGGCCGGAGAGCGAGACTCGGGTCTTGATCGGCAGCTTGGAGAGGATCTCGCGGATCTCGCTCATCGGCCGGTTGAGGTCGATCTTCACCTCCTCGCCGCCGAGCAGGCCCTCGGTGATCTCCGGCAGGTACTGGGCCGGGTTCTGCTCCAGCTGCTCGATGAACACGCCGTCGGCGGTGATCTTGCCCATCACCTGGCGGTCGGCGGCG
>CAXNIC010000055.1:0-18082 GCA_964201945.1 Alphaproteobacteria bacterium | reverse complement strand
GCCGAGGCCTGGCGCTCGGTGCGCGCGGCGAGGTCGCTGCTGCCTTGGGAGATCTCGCCGGAGGCAGCGCGGATCGCCTGAACCGACTCGGCCACCCGCTTGGCGGTGTCCGCCATGCGCGCCATCATCTCGCGCTCGTTCTCCTGCAGTGCCCGCTGCTTCTCCGAGTTCTGCCTCAGCACCTCGACCGAGCGGGCCAGGCCGCCGATCTCGTCCGGTCGCTCGGTGCCCTCGACCGTGAGATCGAGATCGCCTTCCGCAATTCGTCCAGTCGTCGATTCCGCGGTGTTGATGTCCTTGGTCACGCTGCGGACGATCCACAGCATGGCGAAGAACAAGAGGACCATGATCGCGGCGATGGCCGCGGATTGGATGTAGAAGTCTCGCGTATTGGCGCTGAGCCGCGAGCTCAAGACCTCCTCGACGTTCGTCGACAACGCGCGCCAGGCACCGATGAATGCCGTCAACGCCGCATCATCCTCGTCCACAAGCGTCGACGCGGATTGCCCGTCCGCCACGACCGCCGTGATCGCGCTCGAGAATCTCTGAACCCGGTCCTGCAGGCCCGTCGCCGGCTGCACGTGCTGCTCCCATCCGCGCTTTTCCGGATCGGCCCGGGCGATGCGGGTGGCGTCGCGGACATGTCGTCGCGCCAGTTCCTGCAGCGCGCCGACCTGCTTCTGGATATTCTCGGTCAATCCTCGAATGACGCCTGCGCTCATCTGGCCTTCGGAGCGGGCATCGTCGAAGGCGAATATCCGCGCGATCAGCGCTCCGCGAGCGGCGATGATGCTGGGCAGCAGCTCGAACTGGAGATCCCCGACCAGGGTGATGTCCTCGTCCGTATCCCTGAGAATCTCGAAGGTGACCTGGGCCGTCTGGAATGACTGCCGGAGCTGGATGAAGCCTGCCTCGTGGGCCTGAGCGATGCTCGACATGCTGACATCGCTGCGCGGGCGCGTCGCGAGAATCCGTTCGACCGCCTGCCTGAGCCCCGTCAGGTCCGGAAGGCGGTAGCCGTCGCTCTCGACACGACGATTTGCCGTCGCCATCTGGTCAAGCGCACTGCGGATCAGGCCGTCGGCGCGGTTCAGCGCTTCGCTGTCGGAGACGCCCTTTCGTTTCGCATCGAGAGCTGCCAGCTGATGCCTATAGATGCCCTCGCCGAGCGCTTTCAACGGCTGCTGATAGTCCAATCCGTGATTGAGGAGGCGCTGGAACTGAATATTGGCGTAAGTGCGATAGGCGATCAGGCCATAGAGGCTGACCGATAGAAGCGCTGCCGCACCGATCAGGCCGGTCAGCTTCGTTGAGATTTTCATGGCGGCTCACCCTCGGCGCACTCGGTAGGGACGATCGTTCGCACTTCAGGTGAGCGCTCCGAGTACCTTCTCGACGCGCGACTTCAGCGCCTCGAAGGACACGGGCTTGACGACATAGCCGTTGACGCCGGCCTGCACCACCTTGGAGACGGTCTCGCTGTCGGAGTTCCCTGTCACCATGATCACCGGCGTCTTCTTCAGGACCGGATGCGCCCGCATGCTCTTCAGCAGGTCGAGGCCGGAGCCGCTGACCATGTGGTAATCGGAGACGACGAGGTTGTAGGGCCGCTTCATCAGCTCCTTCAGCGCCTCGCTGCCGCTCTCGGCCATATCGACATTGTCGATGCCGAGACGGCGCACATAGGCGCGAACCATGCCACGCATGCTTTCCTGATCGTCGACGACGAGAACGCGAAGCGTTTTTGCGACGGGCATTTCATTGTCCTCCTTCTGAGGGGGTGGGTTCGAGCATGGCTGCGGTGATGCGCTGAAGCGGAAGCTGGCGAACCGCCGCCCCCGCCTCGACCGCGACCCGCGGCATTCCGTAGACGACCGACGTCGCCGCATCCTGGGCAATGGTCAGCGCGCCGGCATCGCGCATCGCCTTCAGGCCGACGGCCCCGTCGCGCCCCATGCCGGTGAGGAGCACACCGGCGCAGCGGCCGCCGAAGCGGGCCAGAGAGGCGAAGAGCCTGTCGATCGAGGGGACGTGGATGGTGCCGGGCACCTCGTCGACCAGCCGGCAGATCGGGCGTCCCTTGGGATCGCGGCCGACTTCGAAGTCGCGGCCGCCGCGGCCGATGTGAACCGTCCCCGGGAGCACCGGCGCACCGTCGCGCGCCTCGGCGACGGTGAGCGGCAGGGAGGCATCCAGGCGGGCTGCGAAGCGGCCGGTGAAGGTTCCTGGCAGGTGCTGGACGATGACGATGCCGGGAGCGTCCGGCGGCACCGTCGAGAGAATCTCGCCGATCGCCTCGACGCCGCCGGTGGAGGCGCCGATGCCGATGACGTCGAGGTGGGGAAAGCGGTTCGAGCCAGGATCGGCAGGCGCGCTCGGAGCCGGCTTCGGCACCGGCGCCGGTCGCGGCGTGCCGCCGCCGCCGCGAACACGAGCCCGCGCCGCGGTCTTCACCTTGGTGCAGATCTCCTCGCTCAGCACGGCGATCGACTCGCTCAGCCGCCGCGTCGGCTTGGCCACGTAGTCGACCGCGCCGAGTTCGAGCGCGCGAAGCGTGGTGTCGGCGCCCTCGGTCGTCAGCGTCGAGATCATCACCACCGGCATCGGCCGGAGCCGCATGATGCGTTCGAGGAACTCGATGCCGTTCATGTGCGGCATCTCGACGTCGAGCGTGATGACGTCCGGCGACAGCGCCTTGATCTTTTCGCGCGCGATGAGAGGGTCGGGAGCCGAACCCACCACCTCGATCTCGGGATCGGCCGAGAGGATGCCGGTCAGCATCTCGCGCACCAGCGCCGAGTCATCGACGATGAGGACCCGGATGCGCGCACCGGGCGGCCCGCGGCCGGAAGAGTCAGATCCGGACATAACTGCTCGGCACCTCGATGCGTTTGATCGGCAAATTCTTGCCGCGGGCGACCTCGGAATGTCCGAGACAGAGGATGCCGCCGATCTTCAGCAGCCGGGACAGGCGGTCGACGACGCGAGCCTGGTCCGCGCGGGAGAGATAGATCAGGACGTTCCGGCAGAAGATCGCATCGAACGGCCCCGCCATCGGCCAGTCGGTGCCGACCAGATTGTGGAACTTGAAGCTGACGAGCTCGCGCGGCACCTCGGTGACCGTCGACGTGCCGTCGGCCTCGCTGCGGACATACGGCCGGGCGAAGCGCGGCAGGCGGCCCAGATCCTCCGGCGTATAGCGGCCGCGCTCGGCCGCCGCCAGGATCGACCGGTCGACATCGGTCGCGAGCACGCGCGCATCGACGTCCTGGCGCCTGAGGGTGAGATGGGTCAGCAGCATCGCCATCGAGAAGGGTTCCTGCCCGGCGGCGCAGGCCGCCGACCAGATCCGGATACGGCAGCTTCCGGGCTCCATCAGCTCGGTGAGATGCTTCGAGAGAAGCTTGAAGTGATGGATCTCGCGGAAGAAATGAGAGTGGTTGGTGGTGAGCTGGCCGACGACATGGTCCCACTCGGCATCGTCGGGATTCCACAGCCGCTCGCGATAGGCGGCGAACGAGGCGAGGCCGAGCTGGCGGACCCGGGGCGCCAGGCGCCTGAACACCAGCGCCGCCTTGGCGTCCGGCAGGATGATGCCGGCGCGCTTGCGCATCGCCTCGGCGAAGAACCTGAGGTCGTCATACTCGAAGGCCGGGCCGGCCACCTTGGCCGACTCCATGACCTCGCGTATCGCCGCCGTGGGTTCTTCCGTCATCGACGTCATCCGCGCGGCGCCTCCGGCGGTGCCAGGGACTGAAGGCTCTCGCTATCGGGGAAGGTCTCGTGCACGAGGCGGTCGATGTCGGTCACGCCGAGGATGCGGTTGTCGATGAACACCACCCCGGTCATGAACGGCGTCGCCTTGCCGCCGTCGATCTTCGGCATCGGCGCCATGTCGCTGACGCGGACGTTGACGATGTCGGTCACGGAATCGACCAGGAGGCCGATCGAGCGGGCGTCGTCGCCGCGCACGATGACCACCACATGCCGATCGGTGGGATTGGTGAAGCCGCGGCCCAGGCGCGCGGTGACGTCGTAGATCGGAACGATCTCGCCCCGGATGTTGACGATGCCGCGCACATAGTCCGGCGAGTGCGGGATCGCCGTCGGCTCCGACCAGATGCGGAACTCCACCACCCGCTCGATCGGGATCAGGAACGTGTCCTCGCCGATCTCGAAGCTGACGAACTGCACCTCCGGCGACGCGTCGTTGCGATTGGTCTCGCGTTGTCCGTCCATGCCCGTCTCTCTCAGCCGGCCGCGGTGAGTGCTGGTGAGTGCTTGGGTGTCTTGCCTCCGGCGCCGGGCGAACGCGGTGCCGAGCGAAGGAGGATCGAGAATGAGGGCGGGCCGACCGTCGCCGAGGATGGTCGCCCCGGAAAGGCCCGGAATCTTCCGGTAGTTCTTCTCCAGGCTCTTCACGACGACGGGCTCCTGCCCGATCAGGTCGTCGACCTGGAGCGCCAGCATCTCGCCGCCGGCCGGGCGCACCACCACCAGGATGCACTGCGTCGGGTCCTCGACGGCGCCGGCGATCGAAAACTCCTTCGCCAGCGACAGGATGCGGATCATGGTCCCGCGATAGGCCAGCATGCGGCTCTCGGGATCCATCTGGACGAGGGACGCGGGCGTCGGGCGCAGGCTCTCGACGATGGCGCCGATGGGCACGAGGTAATATTGCCGGGCGACGACGGTGACCATCGCATCCAGGATCGCCAGCGACAGCGGCAGGTAGAGCGAGAAGGTCGTGCCCTGCCCCGGCCGCGAGACCAGCCCGACCTGGCCGCCCATCTCTGTGATCGTCTCGCGCACGGCATCCATGCCGACGCCGCGGCCGGAGACCGCCGTCACCGCCTCGACGGTCGAGAATCCCGGAAGGAAGATCAGGCCGTCGATCTCCTCGTCCGAGAGCGTCGCCGTCGCCGCCACCAGGCCGCGCTCGATCGCCTTCTTCAGCACGCGCTCGCGGTTGACGCCGGCGCCGTCGTCGGAGAGCTCGATGACCACCTGGCTGCCGCGCTGCTCGGCGCTCAGGCGAAGATGCCCGACCGGGTCCTTGCCCGCCGCCAGCCGCGCTTCCGTCGACTCGATCCCATGGTCGATCGAGTTGCGGATGAGATGGGTCAGCGGCTCGCTCAGTCGCTCGACCACGGTCTTGTCGATCTCGGTCGCGTCGCCGTGGACCTCGAGCCTGACCCGCTTGGAGGTCACCTTCTCGAGATCGCGGACGAGCGCGCCGAAGCGGGAGAAGACGACCTTCAGCGGCTGGGCACGGATCGAGGTCGCGGCATCGGCGAGGTCGCGGATGTGCTGCGACATCTCGTCCAGCGCCCGGAACAGGTTGCGGTGCTGGTCGGTGTCGAGCCCGGCCGCCTGGCGGGCGAGGAACGCCTGGGTGATGATCAGCTCACCGACCATGTTGCCGAGGCGCTCGAGCTTCGGCACGTCGACGCGGACGGTGGCTGTCGGCTTCTCGCGGCGGGACGGCGGCGTTGCGGCGGCCGGCTCCTTGGCCGGAGCCTTCGGCGCCGGCGGCATGGCCACGGCCTTGGTCTTCGGCGGAGCAGCCAGCCGGGGTTGAGGCGCGGGCTCCGGTTCGGGTTCGGGTTCCGGCGGCGCCTCGATCTCGACCTTCGCCAGGTCGTCGATCATCTCGCAGATGTCGTCGAGCTCGCTCTGTGCCTCCGCGGTGTCGAGCGTCACCGTCCAGGAGAAGGAGCAGGCGGCCGGATCGAACGTGGTGAGATCGGGCACCCGCGAGACATCGGCCTCGACCTCGACGGCGCCCAGCGCCTTGATCGCCCGCAGGATACGCAACGGATCGACGCCCGCGATCAGCAGGCGCGGCCCCGGCGTGAAGCGGATCTTGTAGCGGCGGGTCGGCTTGCTGACCGCGACCTCGGCCATCGGATCGGGCGCCGGCTCGAACTCGGGCTCGGCGCTGACCTCCGCTTCCGGCTCGTCGTCCAGCCCGGCGGCGCGACGAAGGCCGATCAGGGCGGCGTCGTATCGCGCCGGCGGTGCGGGCGTGCCGTGCTGCGATTCCTCGACCAGCATGCGCAGCACGTCGACGCCGTCGAACAGCAGGTCGAGGGACGTCTCGTTGAGCTCGGCGCGCGCCTTCCGGACGAGGTCCATGAAGGACTCGAAGGCATGGGCGAACTTGGCGAGCCGGTCCATGCCGAAGGCGCCGGCGCCGCCCTTGATCGAGTGGACCGAGCGGAACAGCGCGTTGATCGCCTCTTCGGGCGAGCTGTCGTTGCGCAGCGACTCGACGCTCTCCTCGGCGCTGGCCAGGAGCTCGTCGCATTCGAGGAAGAAGATGCGCTTGAGGTTTTCTTCTTCGTTGTTCACGGCGGCGCCATTTCCGGGCCCTATTCGACGGCCGCGAGCCGCGTCATGAGGGCGCTGAACAGCCCCAGGTCCTCATAGGCGGAGCACAGCGCATCGGAGGGCTCGACCAGGCCGACCCGAAGGTCGCGGGCGCCGAACGAGAGGGCAGCCGCCTCGATCACCTCGATGAGCGGGGTCGAAGGTTCGCCGACCTGGCTGCCGTCGAGATGGACCGACTGCCCGGCCGCGAGCCGGCTCAGGAGAGCCGCCTGCAACGCACCCACCGACGCGAGATCGCCCGTGGATGGAAGTTCCACCCGATCGACCACCACGCACCCCCCAAATAATGAATTTAGACATAAAGGTTAGGCATTGGATTTGCCAAGCCTTATCGCTGTTCCGAACGCTCCGAGCGGTTAACGATTCCGCCCCGCGTGGCCCTGGCGCGGCCTGGAAGTTCTTCGGAAATCTTGTATTCGATCCTCCCATGACTGCTTGATCCCGTTTCCTACGCAAGATGTGAGCCATCGTGAGCGTCTCCTCCCCCTCTTTCGTCCACGCCGCTCCCTCGCGGTTCCTCCCGGCGGGGCGATAGGGTCGTGCCCGCCACCCAGGTCGTCCTCCTCGTCCTCGCCGGCGCGCTGTCGGCAGGCTTCGTCTCCGGGCTCTCGGGCTTCGCCTTCGCCATGGTGTCGCTGGGCTTCTGGGTCCATGTGCTGGCGCCGCCGGTGGCCGCGCCGCTGATCGTCGCCTGCGCCGCGGTGGCGCAGATCTATGCGATGCGCCAGCTCCGCAGCGGACTCCGGCTCGACCTGGCCCTGCCCTTCATCCTGGGCGGCTTCGTCGGCATCCCGCTGGGCGCCTGGCTGCTGGTCTGGATCGACCGCGACTCCTTCCGCCTCGCGGTCGGGCTTTTCCTGATCGCCTATGCCGTGGTGATGCTGGCGCTCGGCAAGACCCAGCCCTTTCCCTGGGGCGGGAAGATCGCGGATGCGGTCGTCGGCTGGACCGGAGGCGTCATGGGCGGGATCGCCGGCTTGACCGGCGCCACCCCCACCCTCTGGTGCGCGCTTCGCGGCTGGAGCCGGGAAGACCAGCGGGGCGCCATGCAGCCCTTCAACTTCGCCCTCCAGATCGCGGCACTTGTTGCCTATGGCTGGCAGGGATTGCTCACCGAAGAGGTCGGCATCCTGTTCCTGATCGCGCTGCCGATCATGGTGGTCGGCGTCGCGCTGGGCGTCGCGCTCTACCGGCGCATCGACGACGCGTGGTTCCGGCGGATCGTGCTGTGGCTGCTTCTGGCCTCTGGGGTGACGCTGGTGATCTAGGTCACGCGGCGGCGCTCCCCATCCATGGTATTTATCTACAATGCGGTGGGGGAACCGCATCCGGGCGAGGGGGGAGCCGCATGCGTAGCTGGATCACGTCGATCAGCGTCGCGATGGTGCTGGCGTTCGCATCGGCCGGACAGGCGGCAACCACCGCCGCAGGCCTGGCCGGAACCTGGGTGGCGCAGAGCGGCACCGTCCGCAGCACCACCACCTCGACATCCTCGCTGCTGCTCCCGAGCGGCCTCGTCCGCACCTACTTCCTCAGCGGCAGCATCAAATACTCGGAGAGCGCCGACGCCTCGAGCCTCTCGGTTTCGACGAGCACGAATCTCAGCTCGCCGACCGGCCTCTTTCTCAGCAACCCGACCGTCATCCGCCTGACCAGCGGCACCTTCCTCGCCGTCTACGAGCTGTCGACGGCGAACAGCACGACCGGGAACCGGCTGCTCTACGCCGCGACCTCGAGCGACGGCGTGACCTTCGGGACCGGGACCCAGCTTCCCAACTCCTCCCTCGACACTGCCCTCGGCGGCAGCACGATCTTCCAGAGCGTCCCCTGCCTGGTCCAGGAACCGGGCGGCAATGTCCGGGTCTACTACGTGGCGAACGGCTTCAGCGTCGCCAGCATGACCAGCACCGACAGCGGCGCGACGTGGACCCAGGATTCAGGCTATCGCTTCACCGGCACGAACGACGGGACCAACAGCGTCTCCTACGTCGACCCCGAGGTGAAGATCCTGTCCGACGGGTCGCGGGCGATGTTCCTCTCCTACCAGACCCAGACCCGCACCACCGGCGGCTCAGGCCCGATCGTCACCGCGGTGCTGCGGCTCGCGACCTCGAGCGACGGCACCACCTTCACCATGATCCCGGTCGACATATTGTCGTCGACGGGCGATCTGCTGCTCGATCCCGACGTTGTGCAGCTGGCCAACGGTACCTGGGTGATGCTGTACGGCGCCGGTGCCAACTCCCAGTCGATCGACCTGAAGCGGGCGGTGATCGACCCGACGGCGACGATCACGCCGGCGACCGGCTGGTGGTGGAACGCCTCGGAGGCCGGCCGCGGCTTCTCGATCGAGGTCAGCGGCGACAACCTGTTCATGGGCGGCTTCCTCTACGCCGGCGACGGCTCCTGCATCTGGTACGTCGCCTCGGGCGAGCGCGGCGGGTCGATCTTCTTCAACTCGCTTCAGCAGTTCGGGTCCGGACAGACGCTGAGCGGAAGCTACCGCGCGCCCTCGTTCGTCGGCTCGGTCGGGAACGTCACGCTCAACTTCACCAGCACCACCACGGGCACGATGGTCTGGCCGGGAGGCACGGTCGCGATCGAGCGCTTCCCGATCGACGGCCAGGCCGTGGTGGCGGCCGCCACCGGCATGCCGACGACCGGATGGTGGTGGAACGCCAGCGAGAGCGGCAGCGGCTACTTCCTCGAGGTCCAGGGCCAGAACCTGTTCATGGCCGCCTACATGTACGCCGACAGCAACCAGGCCGCCTGGTACACCGCCTCCGGCGCCATGGTGTCGACCAGCCTCTACCAGGGTTCGCTGGTGGAATACGGCAACGGCCAGACGCTGACCGGCACCTATCAGGCGCCGTCGCTCGCCGCCAATCGCGGGACGATCTCGATCAGCTTCGCCAGCACGACCGCGGCGACGCTGACCCTGCCGAGCGGCCGCACCGTCGCGCTCACCCGCTACACGTTCTGACTAGCGGATCAGCTCGATCTCGACGCCGACATCGAGCTTCGCCCAGGCACGATCCGCGGTGACCGCGGGAATGCCGCGGGCCTTTGCCAGGGCGAGGCAGGCGCAATCGCCGAGCGAGAGGCCTGCCGGCCGTGTTTCCGCGATGAGGCCAGCAACCACCTTCGCATCTCGCGGTTCGAACGCTACTTCCTCGATCTGCAGGCGCGCGATCTCCCGGTACGAGTCGTCTATATCCACCCCTTCGCGGTGAAGCCGGAACAACACTTCCACGAGATTGACCGAGGAGATGCAGGCCGCATCGAGGCGGGCCGCCACGCGCTCGTGTCCAGGCTCCCTGAACAGGAACGCGATCAGCGCCGAGGCGTCGAGCGCGACCATTCGCGGCGCGCCTCGCGGCGGCGCTCCCGGATGAGATCGTCGGTGGCGCTCTTGGGCTTTCGGTCGCCGAGCAGGCGGTCGATTTCGGCCTGGACCTCCACCACCACCTGCGCCTTCGAGGTGCGCGGCGTGCAGGCATTTGCGAGGATTTCCCGCGCTTCGGCCTCCATGCTCCGGCCATTGCCGGCCGCGCGCAAGCGAAGCGCTTTATGGACCTCGGGATCGAGGTTACGGATGTTCAGGATCGCCATGCCTACAGTGTAGGCATTCTGTAGGCACAATTCAACGGAACGTGCGCGCCGCCTGCATTGCGCACCGGGGTACCCGCACCTATGTTGAGGGACGAGACATTCCCCTTCGAGCCATGGCCCAGCATCACTCAAAAGTCCTGATCATCGGCGCAGGCGCGGCCGGCTATACCGCCGCGATCTATGCCGCCCGCGCCAACCTGCACCCGATCGTCATCCAGGGTATCCAGCCCGGCGGGCAGATGACCATCACCACCGACGTCGAGAACTACCCGGGCTTCGCCGACGTGATCCAGGGCCCCTGGCTGATGGAGCAGATGGCGAAGCAGGCCGAGCATGTCGGCGCCAGGCTGATCTTCGACACCGTCACCTCATGCGACTTCTCGCGGCGGCCGTTCCGGCTCGTCGGCGATTCCGGCGACACCTATACCGGCGATGCGGTGATCGTCGCCACCGGTGCCCAGGCGCGCTGGCTCGGGATTCCGTCTGAGGACAAGTACCGGGGCTTCGGTGTCTCGGCCTGCGCCACCTGCGACGGTTTCTTCTTCCGCGGCAAGGAGGTCGCCATCGTCGGCGGCGGCAACACCGCGGTCGAGGAAGCGATCTACCTCACCAACCACGCGACCAAGGTGACGGTGATCCACCGCCGCGACCGCTTCCGCGCCGAGAAGATCATGCAGGACCGGCTGTTCGCCAATCCCAAGATCAAGGTGATCTGGAACTCCGCGGTCGACGAGATCCTGGGTCCCACCGATCCGCCCGGCGTGACCGGCCTCAAGATCCGCAACGTCCAGACCGGCCTCGTCTCCGAGCTCGCCATCGACGGGCTGTTCGTCGCCATCGGCCACGACCCGGCGACGGCCCTGTTCAAGGGCCAGCTCAAGACCGACGAGGGCGGCTACGTGCTGACCAAGCCGGATTCGACCGCGACCGACATCCCCGGCGTCTTCGCCGCCGGCGACGTCAAGGACAAGGTCTTCCGCCAGGCGGTCACCGCCGCGGGCATGGGCTGCATGGCCGCGCTCGAGGCCGAACGCTTCCTCGCCGCCGAGGAATTCGCGCATCTGCAGTCAGCCGCGCAGTAGCCCGGCGATGAAGGTCCCAACCCGATGATGGATTGGGACAAGCTGCGTGTCTTCCATGCCGTCGCCGAGGCCGGCAGCCTCACCCATGCCGGCGAGACGTTGAACCTCTCGCAGTCGGCGGTCAGCCGCCAGATCAGCGCGCTCGAGGAGAATCTCGGCGTGCCGCTGTTCCACCGCCACGCCCGCGGCCTGATGCTGACCGAGCAGGGCGAGCAGCTCTACCAGACCGCCAAGGAGATCTTCGCCAAGCTCGCCATGGCCGAGGCGATGCTGGTCGAGGGCCGCGAGACGCCGAAGGGGCCGCTGAAGGTGACCACCACCGTCGCCTTCGGCAGCCTGTGGCTGACGCCGCGGATGAAGAGCTTCCTCGATCTCTACCCCGAGATCGCGCTCAGCCTGATCCTCGACGATGCCGATCTCGATCTGTCGATGCGCGAGGCCGACGTCGCCATCCGCATGTCGCCGGAGCGCCAGCCCGACCTGATCCAGCGCCATCTGACCACGATCCCGATGTATCTCTACGCGGCACCCTCATACCTCAAGGAGCACGGGCTGCCGGCCTCGCTCGAGGATCTCGCCAACCATCGCCTCGTGGTCTATGGCGACGACGGCCATCCGCCGTTCCCGGACGTGAACTGGCTGGTGCGGCTCGCCAGCGCCGCCGGCGCCGTCCGCCAGACACTGACCATCAACAACACCAACGGCATCCTCCGCGCCATCTCCGACGGGCTCGGCGTCGGCTCGCTGCCGGAATACATGGTTCCGACCGACGGCTCGATCCTCCGCGTGCTGACCGACATCGAGGGGCCGAAGGTGCCCGCCTACTTCCTCTACCCGGAAGAACTCCGGCACTCGAAGCGCATCGCCGTGCTGCGCGACTTCCTCCTGAAGCAGGTTCACGCCTGACTTCTTCGCGCGTAGATGCGCGGTAATTTCGCGCGTCCTGCAGATAGCGAGTCGCATCCGGCCCCTTTCGCCTGAGTCTGTGACGGTTGTCACGAGATACCGCGTCCCCTTCGTGACTAGCTTCACGCGTCGCAGGGGGATTGAATGCTCAGTGCCGCGCCGTCATCCGAGCGTATCGCGCTCAACCGCATGGGTTTCGGTGCACGACCGGGTGACGAGGAGCGCGTGCGC
Source organism: Alphaproteobacteria bacterium (assembly GCA_964201945.1). Lineage (GTDB taxonomy): Bacteria > Pseudomonadota > Alphaproteobacteria > SHVZ01 > SHVZ01 > SHVZ01. Next base: position 5,858 of record CAXNIC010000055.1, on the reverse strand, counting down.
TCGATCGGGCTCGGCGCCTATATCGAACAACAGCTCCATCCGCCGCGGGTGGTCGACGATCCGATGACCCAGGCGCGTCTGGCCGAGGCGACGCTCCGCATCAACTATGGCGCCGGCACCAAGTATGCCGCGGTCGACGAGCAGCGCCGCCTCGCGCTCATCGGCCAGCGCATGCCGGCCTTGTGGTCGGTGCAGCTCAAGGTCGTGGCGAGCGAGCTTCCCCAGGCCGAAGCCACCCGCGCGGTCGAGGAGTTGCGCTGCGCCACCTGGATCCGCGCTGTGCATTCCGAGTGGCAGCTGCGCGAGGTGATGGCCGGATTCTGGCACGACCACTTCAACGTCAACGCGCTGACCGACAACCGCATCCTGGTGTCGATGCCGGCCTATGATCGCGACGTCATCCGCGCGCATGCGCTCGGCAATTTCCGGCACCTGCTGGAGGCAGTCGCGACATCGACCGCGATGCTGCTCTATCTCGACAACGCCAAGAGCCAGGCGGCACGGCCGAACGAGAACTACGCCCGCGAGGCGATGGAGCTGCACAGCCTCGGGCGCGCGGCCTATCTCGGCCACACCTACAACGACTGGTGGCTGGTCCCCGGCGCCGCCGGCGGGCAGCCGATGGGTTTCCTCGACGAGGACGTGTTCGGTGCCGCCAAGGCCTTCAGCGGCTGGACCGTCGCCATGGGCCAGCGGCTCAGCAGCAGCGTGACGCTCGCCAACAATGGCGGCTTCGTCTACGCGCCCCAGCTCCACTCGAACGCCGCCGTCCGCGTGCTGGCCAACGACCTCTCCGGATATCGGGAGCCGATGGCGGCCGGCCGCAAGGTGCTCGACCTCCTCGCCGCCCATCCGGCGACCGCGAGCTTCGTCGCCGGCAAGATCGCCCGCCGCCTGATCGGCGCGAATGCGAGCCAGGGCCTGATCGACCGCGCCGCGGCGACCTTCGCGAGCTCGGCGCACACGCCCGACCAGATCGCCCGCACGCTCCGCACCATCCTGCTCGATCCCGAATTCGTTGCCAGTCCCGGCCAGAAGCTGCGGCGGCCCTTCGAGCGCGCGGTCGCGCTGATGCGGGCGGCCCAGGTCGAGATCCGGCCGACGGCGTCCCTGTTCCGGACGCTGGAGCAGACCGGCCAGGTTCAATTCTCCTGGCCGACGCCGGACGGGCATCCGGACGACGACGAGAGCTGGCTCGGCAGCAACCAGGAGCTCAAGTCCTGGAACATGCTGCTGGCCCTGTTCAGCACCAGCTTCGGCACCACCTCGGCGCTGCTGCCCCAGACCCCCGTCGGCAACGACGTCGCCCAGGCGATCGAGCTGTGGAGCGACCGCCTGCTCGGCCACCGGCTCTCGGCCACCAGCTACGCCGCCCTGTTCGAGGACGGGGTCGCCGCCGGTGGCCTGCGCGACGGGCTCATCGCCAAGGGGACCCGCGCGGAGACCGCGCTCCAGCGGATGCTCGGCCTGATGGCCGCATCCGACGAATTCGCCTACCGCTGACGAGGCCGCCCATGCTCACCCGCCGCGACCTCCTCAAGGCCTCCTCCGGCGCCGTGGCCCTGGCCGGGCTTCCCGCGGGCGTCAGGATCGCGCTCGCCGCCACCGGGGCGCCGCTGCTGGTGGTCGTCTTCCTCCGCGGCGCCGCCGACCTGCTCAGCCTGGTGGCGCCCTCCGGCAACGCCGAGTACCAGGCGGCGCGGCCGACGCTGGCGATCCCGGCAACCGGCACCAGCGCCGGCCTCCCCCTCACCGGTGCACTGAACGGACAGAGCTTCCGCCTGCACCCGGCGGCGACCGGGCTTGCCGGCCTCTATGACGCGGGCCAGCTCGCCATCATCCATGCGACCGGGCTCCTTTCGACCAACCGCAGCCATTTCCAGAGCCAGGAGATGATGGAGCGGGGCTATGCCGATGCCGAGACGGCGCCGTCGAGCGGCTGGCTCGCGCGTCACCTGTCCTCGAGCCTCGTCTCCGGCCAGGTGCCGATCGTCGCCGCCTCGGCCGAAGCACCGATGGCGCTGCTGGGCGAGATGCGCGCGGTCTCCATGACCACGCCGGCCAGCTTCCGCGTCAGCGGCGGGCAGCGGAACGAGCGCGTGCTGGCCCGCATGGCGGCAGGATCGAGCGCCCGCGCCCAGGTCATGCGCAACACGCTGGACGCCGTCGCCCGCATCACCGCCGCAGCCACCGCAGCCGCGGCCGCCGGCACCGACGCGGCCTCCGACGACGACGAAATGATGATGGGCGGCATGATGGCGCCCATGGCCGACGCCGCGCCGGATCCCGAGCCGGAGGTGCCGGACGACCTCGACATGTCCATGTCGGCGATGAGGACCGACGGTCCGCCTGCCGCCGCGGCTGCGGTCAACTACGGCAGCGGCGAGCTCGCGGTGGCGCTGAAGACCATCGCCGACATCGCCAAGGCCGAGATCGGCCTCACCGTCGCGACCGCCGATTTCGGCGGCTGGGATACCCATGACGCCCAGGCCGGCCGCTTCTCGACCCAGGTGACGCGGCTCTCTCAGGCGGTGGCGGCGCTTCATGCCGACCTCGCCGGCCTCGGCGACCGCCTGACCGTGGTGGTGATGAGCGAGTTCGGCCGGCGCCTGATCGAGAACCAGAACCGCGGCACCGACCACGGCCATGGCAGCGTCATGCTGGTCTCGGGCAGCGGCATCAAGGGCGGCCTGTTCGGCACCTGGCCCGGGCTCAAGGCGGCGGCGCTCGACCAGGGCCTCGACCTCGCGATCACGACCGACTATCGCCAGGTCATCGCCGAGATCCTGGTGAAGCGCGCCAACCAGACCCGGATCGCGGAGGTTTTCCCGACCCTCTCCGCCGGCTCGCTCGGCTTAGTTTAGACTTTACTCAATTGCGTTTCGTCTGGTGATTCGCGCGTTTCAGCGCGACCATCGATGTCGTTTTCGGATCGGAAAAACGATTCGGGGAGAAATCGCACCGACCCGCGGTTGCGAGAGGGTCGCGGTATCGGTTGTAAATTGCGGAAACTACAGAGAATTTTGGGAGAACGGATTGTTTCCCACAGCTATGCGTTTTTTGCATAGCGGCCTTGAGCAGACACTCATTGTTTCTTAAGCATTAGCGCTTACGTTCATGAGTGTTGGTTGTTGAGTTTCAGCATCTCAGCCCTTGGGCGCCCTGCCCAAGGAAGGGTCCTCCGGGATCCTACGTCTCCCAGACGTGAAGCCTCCCTGTTCAACTGGCCGGACCCTCGGGTCCGGCCATTTTTTTGCTTGTGAGAAAACCGTGACCGTCAGGCCCAGAGACGCTCTTTCTCCAGGCCCTTGTAGAGATCGGCGACCTGCTCGCCATAGCCGTTGAACAGCTTGGTCGGCACGCGTTCGTTGGTGCCGAGCACGCGCTCGAATTCCTGGCTCCAGCGCGGATGCGGGACGGCCGGATTGACGTTGGCCCAGAAGCCGTACTCGCTCGCCTGGAGCCCCTCCCAGAACGTCGACGGCCGCTTCTCGGTGAACTCGAGCTTCACGATCGACTTCACCGACTTGAAGCCGTATTTCCACGGCACCACCAAGCGGAGCGGCGCGCCGTTCTGCTTGGGCATCGGCTTGCCGTAGATCCCGGTGCCGATGAAGGCGAGGTCGTTGTTCGCTTCCGCCATGGTCAGGCCCTCGACATAGGGCCAGGGGTAGAAGAACTGCTTCTGGCCGGGCGCCATCGCCGGGTCCATGAAGGTGCTCATCACCACGTATTTGGCCGAGCCCAGCGGCTTTGCCAGGTCGACCAGCGCCTTCAGGGGGAAGCCGCTCCACGGCACCGCCATCGACCACGCCTCGACGCAGCGATGGCGGTAGAGCCGCTCCTCGAGCGGCATCTTCGCCAGGAGGTCGTCGATGCCGAGCTGCATCGGCTTCTCGACCATGCCGCTGATCGCGAGCGTCCACGGCCTGATCTTCAGGTCCTGGGCCGCCTTGGTGATCGATTTCGAGGTCCCGTATTCATAGAAGTTGTTGTAGCTGGTCGCTTCCTTCTCGTCGGTCAGCGGCCGGTCGAGGACGAAGGCCTCGTTGCGCTTCAGCGGATAGAGCTTGGCCGACGGATCGTCGGCGGCGCGCTGGGCCAGCGCCCCGCCCGAGGCGAGAAGGATGGGGCCGGCGGCGATGGCCGCCACCAGCTCGCGGCGGTTCAGATAGGCGGACTCGTCGGTCGCCGCGCTTTCCTTGAGATACCAGCCGGGTTTGCGATGCACCCACATGACTCAGGCTCCGTTTTGCAAAGGCATACCCCTTGGTTCGGACGCTAGGCCCCGGGGGTTACAGGGTCAACTCACCGGCGGGTGAGATCGAGCTTCATCCCCACATGGCTGGCGGTGAAGTCGAGCCGCTCGTAGAAGCGGTGCGCGTCCGGCCGGGACGCATCCGTGGTGAGCTGGACCAGGCCGCAGCCGGCCTCTCTCGCCGCCTCGATCGCATGGGTGAAGAGACGCTCGCCGATGCGCTCGCCCCGGCGGCTCTCGTCCACGCGGACGCCCTCGATCTGGGCGCGGGTCATGCCGAGCCGGGTGAGGCCCGGGATGAAGGTGAGCTGCAGGCAGCCGATCACCTGGCCGCCCGCCTCGGCGACCAGGACGGCATTGCCGGCCTGGGCCTGGACGGCGGCGAAGGCCTTGAGATAGGCCTCTGGCAGCGGCTCGGCGTAGCGCTCGCGGGTCTTGCCCAAGGGGTCGTTGGCGAGGAGCCGCACGATCGCCGGAAGGTCGGCCTCGGTCGCCCGCCGGATCGTCATCTGGTCGGTCATGGCCGGGAAAACTACAGGCGCCCGGTCTCAAAGCAAAACGGCGCCGGATCCGAAGATCCGGCGCCGCCTCGCGCTCCGTAGGTCAGGGGCCGTTCGGGGGGAAGAACTCAGCCCTTGTCGATGCGGAGCGCAATGAAGCGCATCTCGCCCTGGCGATCGACCAGCAGCAGCACCGACCGGCGACCGGCCTGGCGCGCCTTGTCGACCTTGGCCTTGATGTCGGCCGGGGTCTTCACCTCTTCCTGGCCGACCTCGACGATGATGTCGCCCGGCTTCACGCCCTTCTCGGCGGCCGGGCCGTTCTGGTCGACCTCGGTAACGACCACGCCGGCGCTTGCGTTCTGGTCGATGTCGAACTTCTGCCGGAGCTCGGGCGAGATCGGCGCCAGCATGACGCCGAGCGCGTCCACCTTGGACTGGGTCCCGCGCGTCGACTGGTTCGGCTCGACCTTGGCCGGGACCGCAGCAACCTGATCGTTCTCCTCGAGCTCGCCGACCCGGACGGTCACCGTCAGCGGCTTGCCGTCGCGCCAGATCTGCACCGGCACGTCCTTGTTGACGCCGCTCTCGGCGACGACCCGCGGCAGGCGCCGCATCTCGTTCACATCCTTGCCGTCGAAGGTCAGGATGACGTCGCCCTGGCGCAGCTTCGCCTTCTCGGCCGGGCCGTTCTCGGAGACGGACGCGATCATCGCGCCCCGCGCCTTGCCGAGGCCGAGCGATTCGGCGATCTCGTCGGTGACGGCCTGGATCTTGACCCCGAGCCAGCCGCGCTTGGTGCGGCCGAACTCGCGGAGCTGGTCGGCGACCGGCTTTGCCATGGCGGAGGGCACCGAGAAACCGATGCCGATCGAGCCGCCGGTCGGCGAGTAGATCGCCGTGTTCACGCCGATGACCTCGCCCGCCATGTTGAACAGCGGGCCGCCGGAGTTGCCCTTGTTGATCGACGCATCGGTCTGGATGAAGTCGTCATAGGGGCCGGAATTGATGTCGCGCGCCCGGGCCGAGACGATGCCGGCGGTGACCGAGCCGCCGAGGCCGAAGGGGTTGCCGATCGCCAGCACCCAGTCGCCCACCCG
>CAXNIC010000054.1:0-18157 GCA_964201945.1 Alphaproteobacteria bacterium | reverse complement strand
GCTGCGCTCGGCCCCCACCCCAACCCTCCCCCGCGTACGACGCGAGGGAGGGGGTACGACAGTCGCCTTAAGGCAGATCGACGATCTCGATCCAGTTGGGCCCTTGGCCCATGGGCAGGCGCTTCAGCGGCGTCAGTGCGCCGGAGGCTCCGTCGATCCGGTAGCTCTGCAGGTGGTGCGACATCAGACCGACCGCATAGAGGAAGCGGCCGCGCGGGCAGATGGCGAAGCCGCGCGGGTGGTCCTCGGTCGGCCAGTGGCCGATCGGCGTGAGGGTGCCCTCGGCCGGGTCGACCGCATATCCCGCGATGGTGTTCGAGGTCCGGACCGTGCCGTAGAGGAAGCGTCCGTCCGGCGTCAGGTGGATGTCGGCGGCGGCCGGGTTCTCTCCCTTGAAGCCCGGCGGCCGCGCGTCGACGGTCTGCTTGAGGGCGAGCGTGCCGGCACTTGAGTCGATCGCATAGACATTGGCCGAGCCGTCGAGCTCGTTCAGCAGATAGAGGAAGGCGTTGTTGGGGTGGAAGCGGGCGTGGCGCGGGCCGGCGCCGTCCTGGGCGGCGACGAATTGCGGATCGTTGGGCGAGACCCTGCCGGTCGCCGCATCGAAGCGAAGCTGCACGACGCCGTTGCCGTCACGGCAGGGCACATAGACGAAGCGGTTGGAGGGATCGGTCAGGATGCAATGCGCGGCCGGCGGCGTGGCGAAGACCTGCACCGGCCGCTCCTGCACCCAGCCATGCGGCCCGATCGGGTTGACCGCGATCCTGTTGCCGGCGAAGGACGCGCCGAGGAGGAAGCGCCCGGCACGGTCGGTCGAGATGTAGGCGAAGTTGTCCGGCAGCTTCGTGGTGGCGATCGCCGAGAGCCGGCCGCTCGCCGGATCGATGCGGAAGCTCGCGACCGAATAGGGCTCCGAGCGCAGGCCGACATAGAGGTAGCGGCGGTCCGGGCTGACCGCCATCGGCATGGCGATGCCGGTGACCGCGACCTTGTCGATCAGCGCGAGGTCGCCCGAGTCCGGGTTCATCTCCAGGACATGAACCTCGCGGCCGTCGGCGTGGGAGACATAGAAGATCGTCTTCGGGCTCATGTCGGATCGGGCTCCTGGAGGGCGAGAGTGGGGCGGGGGCGGAACCCTAGCAGGGGCCTCGGCCGAGGGGGATCATCTGATTCTAATCATGAGACTCATTCTTACTTGCGAAAAGGAAACGACCGGGCGTAAAGTGAGGGACGGGGCCGGTTCCGGCCGCTGGCCGTGATTCCTGGGGGATTTCAAATGTTTCGGATGCGTGCCTGGCTTCTGCTCGGTGTCTCGGCTTTCGCTTTAAATGCGAATGAGTCTCGATCTCAAATGATTCGAGGCCCGATCACCCTCGATCCGATCACGGTCACTTCGACCAAGACGGCGCAGCCGGCGGACGAGGTCTCGTCCAATGTCAGCGTCATCACCAATGAGGAGATCGAGAGCCGCAACCCGGCGAAGATCGACGACCTGCTGCGCGAGCTGCCGGGCGTCGACATGCAGGGCGGCCCGCGCCGCATCGGCCAGGACATCAACATCCGGGGATTCGGCGGACAGCGCGTGGTGACCACGCTGGACGGCGCGCGTCAGAACTTCGATGCCGGGCACAAGGGCCGCTTCTTCCTCGATCCCGAGCTGCTGCGCGGGTCGAACTCGGCGCTGCACGGCTCCGGTGCCATCGGCGGCGTGGTCTCGATGACGACCAAGAACGCGTCCGACTACCTCCGCGGCGGGGAGACCTTCGGCTTCCGCGCCAAGACCTCCTACTCGTCGGTCAACCGCGAGCCCTATTACAGCGCCGGTGCCTTCGGCCGCTTCGGCGACAAGCTGGACGTGCTCGGCAACATCTCCTACCGCGACTCCGGCACCCTCCAGCAGGGCGGCGGCCGCGAGCTCGTCTTCTCGGCCGAGGAGCTCCGCGACGTGCTCCTGAAAGCGACGCTGACGCCGGTCGAGCACCACAAGCTGAGCTTCAGCTACATCGACTTCAAGGAAGAGGGCCGCCAGCCGATCAACCCGGACTCGGCGCCCAACTCGACCGACAACCCGATCGTCGACCGCGTCACCAAGAACAAGACCTACGCGCTGAACTATTCCTACAGCGCGCCCGACCAACCCTTCCTCAATCCCAGCTTCAAGCTCTACCAGAACGATCTCGACATCGCCGAGAACCGGGTGGTGCCGGCGACGCCGGCGCGTCTCGACCTGACCAAGCTCGAGACGTGGGGCTTCGATGCCTACAACACCTCCTACCTCTCGACCGGCAGCGTCGGGCACGCGCTCACCTACGGCGTCGAGTACTACAACAACGAGCAGCAGGGCCTGCGCAACGGTGCGCTGCGCCAGTCCTATGCCTCGGCTCAGGGCAACGTCACCGGCTACTACATCCAGGACGAGATCGACGTCACCCAGACGATCACGCTCACGCCCGGCATCCGCTACGACCTCTATGAAGGCTCCGCCTCCTCGGTCGCCTCGCGCGCGATCGAGGAGAGCCGGGTCTCGCCCCGCCTAGGTGCCAACTGGCGGGCGATGCCCTGGCTCGACCTCTACTCCTCCTACGGCTACGGCTTCCGCGCCCCCAGCCTGACCGAGCTCTATGTCGCAGGATCGCATCTCGGGCCGCAGAACCTGTTCGTGCCGAACCCCGACCTCCGGCCGGAGAAGACCAAGACCGCCGAAGCCGGCGCGCGGCTCAAGTTCGACAACGTGCTCCGCGACAAGGACGCGCTTCGCGTCAAGGCGGGCTACTTCAACACCAAGTCGACCGACTACATCGACACGGTGGTGACGATCACCAATCCCGCGACCTTCGCCGGCAGCACCACCAACGTGAACATCCCGAAGGCGGAGATCTCCGGCGTCGAGGCCGAGCTTCGCTACGACATGGGCAACGCCTTCGCCAGCCTGGGATACGCCCGCATCCGCGGCGACAACGAGGTCACCAACCGGCCGCTCGACACCATCCCCGCCGACAAGCTGGTCACCGTGCTCGGCGGCCGCCTGCCGGACTACAACCTGACCTTCGGGCTCAGGAGCGAGTTCGTCGCCGAGCAGGACCGGGTGAGCGGCACGCCGTTCATTCCGGGCACGGCGGCGACGCCGACGACCAGCGGCTACGCCATCCACGGCGTGTTCGTGAGCTGGTTCCCGGCGCCGGAGGCCGCCCGCGGCCTCCGCGTCGACGCCGGCGTCGACAACATCTTCGACAAGGCCTACCGCCGCCACTTCGCCTCGCTCTACGAGGAAGGCCGCGATTTCAAAATCGGCGTCAGCTACACGAAAGGTTTCTGACCATGGACGACCAGGCACGCCGCAGCACCGATCTCGCCCGCGAATGGGCGGGGCTTCTCTCCAACGAGCCGGCTCTCCGCATCCGCGACGCGGCCAAGCGTCTCGGCGCCGCCGAGGCCGAGCTTCTGGCGACCCGCATCGGCAAGGGCGTGCAGCGCCTGAAAGGCCCGTGGCCGGAGATCATCAAGATGGTGCCGCGCCTCGGCGAGGTGATGGCGCTCACCCGCAACGACCAGGTTGTGCATGAGCGCCACGGCACTTACGGCGATCTGTCGGTCAACGGCCATGTCGGCCTGATCGTCGGCGACGACATCGACCTCCGCATCTTCTTCGGCCCCTGGAAGCACGGCTTCGCGGTTGCCGAGGAGACCAAGGTCGGCGTTCGCCAGAGCCTGCAGTTCTTCGACGGTGCCGGCCAGGCGGTCCACAAGATCTACGCGACCAACCACACCGACCGCACCGCCTTCGACGCGCTGGTGGCGCTCTGCCGCCACGAGAACCAGGACGTCGGGCTGCAGGCGACGCCCGCCCCGCCGAAGACCGCGCCCCGTGCCGACGGCGAGATCGACGTCCTCGCGCTGCGCAAGGAATGGTCCGAGCTTCAGGACACCCACGACTTCTTCGGCCTCTTGCGCAAGCACAAGGTCGACCGCGAGCAGGCGATGCGGCTCGGCGGTCCTGAGTTCGCCATGCAGGTGCCGAAGGACACCGCGCGCCGCATGCTGGAAGCGGCGGCCGCCGAGGCGCTGCCGATCATGGTCTTCGTCGGCAACCCCGGCATGATCCAGATCCACACCGGCCCGGTGAAGAAGCTGGTCGCCACGGGACCCTGGTTCAACGTGCTGGACCCGATGTTCAACCTGCATCTCCGCGAGGACACGATCGAGTCGAGCTGGGTGGTGCGGAAGCCGACCCGCGACGGCGTCGTCACTTCGATCGAGCTCTACGATCCGGCCGGCGACCTCACCGTCTCGTTCTTCGGCAAGCGGAAGCCCGGCATCCCCGAGCAGCTTCCCTGGCGGGCGCTGGCCGAGTCCTTCGCCGCCAAGGCGGCCTGAAGGCGTCCGGTGCTGCGTCGTCGCGACCTGCTGACGGCGGCCCTCGGCCTGGCGGCATTGCCGCGGGGCCTGAGGGCGGCCTCGCTGCCCGATCGCCTGGTGGTCGCCGGCGGCGCGCTGACGGAGATCGTCGTGGCGCTTGGCGGTGCCGGGCGGCTGGTCGGCGTCGACACCACCAGCCTCTATCCGGCGAAGGTCGTCGAGCCGCTGCCGCGGATCGGCTACATCCGGACGCTCAGCGCCGAGGGCATCCTGTCGCTGAACCCCTCCTTCCTGCTGGCGAGCGACCAGGCCGGGCCGCCGGCGGTGATCGACCAGCTGCGCGCGGTCAAGCTGCCGCTGGCGCTGGTCGAAGAGACCTTCGCTGCCGACCACGTGCCGGCGAAGGTGCTGAAGGTGGCCGAGGCCCTCGGCCAGGACGCGGCCGGCAAGGCGTTGGCCGAGACCATCGCCGCCGATCTCGCTTCGGTGCGGGCGGCGGTGTCCGGCCTTGCGAAGCCGAGCGTGCTGTTCGTGCTCAGCAATACCGGCGACCGCCTGATGGCGGCGGGGCAGGCGACCGCGGCGGAGACGATGATCGGGCTCGCCGGTGCCCGTAACGCGATCCAGGGCTACACCAGCTACAAGCCGCTCTCGGCCGAGGCGGCGCTGGCCGCCGATCCCGACATCCTGGTCTTCCCCGATCACGTGGTGACGGCGCTGGGCGGCCGGGCTGCAATCGCCAGGCTGCCGCAGGTGTCGGTGACCCGCGCCGCCGCGGCGGGGCGCATCGTCTCGATGGATTCCCTCTATCTGCTCGGCCTCGGCCCGCGCACCGCGCATGCCGCTCACGACTTCGCCACCGCGTTGCATCCGGGCGCGCGCTTGCCTGCCTTGCCGGCCCGGGCTTGGACCGTCGCGTGAGCGACCTCGCCTTGAGCCGCGGGCGACCCGCTTCGTTGCCCAGGGGGGCACGGACTGGCATTGCGATCCTGCTGCTGGTGGCGGCGATGGCTGCCAGCCTCGCGATCGGCGCCGTGCCGTTGAGCCTGCATCAGGTGATGCAGGCGCTGATGGGCCAGGCCGAGGATGCCCGCCAGGCCGCGGTGGTCTGGCAGCTTCGCCTGCCGAGGACGCTGATGGCCGGGCTGGTCGGTGCCGGCCTCGCCCTCGCCGGCGCCCTGACCCAGGGTCTCTTCCGCAACCCGATCGCCGATCCGAGCTTGATCGGCGTCTCCGCCGGAGCCGCCGTGGTCACCGCGGCGCTGATCGTCTTCGGCGCGATCCTCTTGCCGCCCGGCTGGCTTCCCTATGCGATGCCGCTCGGCGCCTTCGCCGGCAGCCTTGCCGTCATCGTCATCGTCTCCCGTATCGCGATGGTGGAGGCACGCACCTCGGTCGCCCTCCTGCTGCTGGCCGGCATCGCCATCAATGCGCTGGCGATGGCCGGCACCGGCCTTCTGGTCTATCTCAGCGACGACCGGCAAATGCGCGACATCACTTTCTGGACGCTTGGCAGCGTCGGCGGCGCCACCTGGGTCAAGGTCGCGGCGCTGGCGCCCTGCGTCGTGCTGCCGCTGCTCTGCGCTCCCTGGTTCGCCCGTGCGCTGGATGCGCTGAACCTTGGCGAGCGCGAGGCGGCGCATCTGGGCTTCCGGGTCGAGCGGGTGAAGCGCCTGGCCTGCCTCGCCTTCGCGCTCGCCGTCGGCGGCGCGGTCTCGGTCAGCGGCATCATCGGCTTCGTCGGCTTGGTGGTCCCGCATCTGGTGCGCCTCACTTTCGGCGCCCGCCATAGCGTGCTGCTGCCGCTCTCCGCCGTCGGTGGCGCCACGCTCCTGATCCTGGCCGACGTCGTCGCCCGCACCATCGTCGCCCCGGCCGAGCTGCCGATCGGCCTGATCACCGCCTTCATCGGCGGCCCGTTCTTCCTGGCGCTGCTGCTCCGCCGCCGCCGCGAGTTCGCCGCATGATGCGGCTTGCCGGCATCGCCGTGGAGAGGGGGCGCCGCCGCATCGTCGACGGCGTCAGCCTCGACATCGCGCCCGGTCGCCTGCTCGCCATCGTCGGCCCCAACGGCGCCGGCAAGACCACGCTGCTGGCGGCGATGGCCGGCGACCTCCGGCCGGCCGCCGGCACGGTGACGCTGGACGACCGCGACCTCCATAGCTGGTCGCCGTTCGACCTCGCCCGTCGCCGCGCGGTGATGCCGCAGGCAGCGCGCCTCGGCTTCTCGCTGCCGGTCCGCGATGTCGTCACGCTGGGCCGGAGCCCCTTCGAGCGCAGCCATACCCGGATCGAGAACGCCGCCGCGGTGGCGCGCGCCATCCAGGCCGCCGATGTCGGCCACCTGGTCAACCGCTCCTACGAGACGCTCTCTGGCGGCGAGCAGCAGCGGGTTCAGCTCGCCCGCGCCATTGCCCAGCTCGACCTGGAGACGGCGGGCGCGAAGCCGATGCTGCTGCTGGACGAGCCCACCGCCAATCTCGATCTGGCGCATCAGCACGCCGTGCTGCTGCTGGCCCGCACTCTCGCGAAGCAGGGCGTCGCCGTGGTTGCGATCCTGCACGACCTCGGCCTCGCCTTCACCTATGCCGATGATGTCGTCGCCTTGCATGGCGGCCGCGCCGTGGCTCTGGGCGCACCGCGAGAGGTGCTGACGCCTGGCCTGTTGCGCCAAGTCTTCCAGGTCGACGGCCTCGTCGTCTCCGGCCACCTGGTGGTGCAGGGACCGCTCGCCGCCTAAGGGATGACGTAGAGCGGGCTCGACCAGGCCTGGTGGCCGTCCTCGAGGGTGACGCGGACATAGACCGGGTTGTCGCGGCCGGGCTCGGTCTCGACGTCGAGCGCGAAGGCGAAAGCCCGGTGCTCGTTCGTCTCCGGCAGGCGATACGCCCGCAGCCGCCGGCCGAGTCCGCCCGCTTCGACGATCGTGTCCTCGTAGCCGATGTCGGCGATCTTCCAGGTGGCCGTCGCCGGCTTGGTGGTGACGGTGATCTCGCCGGCTGCCGGATCGTCGAGGCGAAGATCCATACCCGAGAGATTGCCGGTGGTGAGCGAGGTCCAGCTCAGGCGATCGCCATCGAGGTCGAGCGTCCGCTCGGGATTGAGGAAGTTGACCGCCGCCGCCTGGGCGACGCGGTTGCCGGTGATGCGGGCGTCCCCGTCCCAGATCACCTGCCGGCCGCGGCCGCGATACTCCGCACCCTCCCAGATCACCCGGATGCGGCGTGACGGGCCGGTGGCGGGGAAGGGACGGCGGGTCGCGATCAACTCGGTGCCGTTGAAGACGTCGATGCGCTCGATCGGTGCCGGCGCCACCGCCTCGACGCCAAAGCGGATCGGGCCCTTGGCGCGGACGATGTCGCCCATGGTCGCGGCCTTGGTCGGCTTCGATGTCGTCGCCCCCAGCGACGGATCGTCGGCAAACAGTTCGGCCTCGCCTGAGAAGCTCGCCTGGACGTCGAGATGGAGCCGCGTGCCGGTGGTGCCGTAGTGGTGGCGGCGCTTCAAGGCTTCGAACACCGCGTCGCGGGTGAGCTCCGGCAGCTTGACGCAGGTGAGGCCGCCGATGGCGCCGAATAGGGAGGCGCCGGGCGAGGCGAGGCCCGGGCGGCCCTTGTGGTCGTCGCTGTTGCAGACGACGCCGACCCGGTATTTGAGGCGAAAGGCGTCGTGCAGCAGCCATTCGAAGGTGCCCCAGGTCGAGTGGATCTCGACCGACCGCTCGATGCGACCGTCATGGCCGACGGAGATGTCGGCGTAGCGGCCGCCGACATGGGCGAAGGTCACCGCCTCCTGGTCGGCCAGCGCCGAGAACAGGTCGGTCGCGGTATGGGCTGCCGTGTTGCCGTCGCGCCCGTCCATCACCAGCGCGTGGCTGGAGCGGTGGATCACCCGGCCCTCGCGGCGGAAGAAGACGTTGCGGTCGCCGCCGACGCCGGTGTTCCCCGACCACTCGTAGCCCGGCATGGTGACGAAGCGGCCGGGCTCGTGGAACGTGCGGGTGAGCTGGTTCAGCTCGTCCCAGAACGCCTCGGTGATCTGGAAGTCGTTGCCCTGGTGGCCGACGATGTCGAGCAGCGCCTGGTCGCGGGCGAAGGCGAAGTAGTCATGGGCCGTACCACTGCCCACGGTCTCGCCGCTCTGGCCGTGGAAGTCGGCCCAGTAGGTGGCGGTGCCGCCCTCGCCGATGCGGAGCGGGTTGCTGCGGAAGATCTCCTTGCCCGCTTCGTCGCGGAACGAGATGACGAGATCGCCCGGCGTCTCGACCGAGAGATTGTCGAGGAGGCGCGTGCCCTCATTGGCATCGATGATCAGCTGCCCAGGCAGGCCCTGCACCGGCAGGCTCGGCACCAGCGCGAAATGGCCGGCGCCTTTCGCCTGCGGGTTGCCCCAGCGGTCGATCTTGGCGATGGCGAGGCGGAACGGCTCCTCCGGCCGGCGGAAGGTCGGCATGATCGCGCGCCATTCGGCGACGGGGCCGGGCACCAGCTCGATGCTGGGCGAGTGCGGCAGCTCGACGAAGTCGTAGGTCGCAAAGGCGTCGATGTAGACCTTGAAGGGGAAGTCGAGCTCCGCATTGGTCTGCTGGCGTATGCCGGGGCTGCCCTGGCGGCGGTCGCCGAAGCGGACCGTGATCTGCTCGCCGGCGCGGAGGAACCCTCCGACCAGCCGGACATAGAGCGTATGGACCCAGGGCCGGATGTTGATGCGGTCGAACATCAGGTGCAGCGCCGCGCCGTTGCTCGCCTCGGCCGTCGTGTAGTTGCGTCCTTTGGGGTTGGTGAACTGTGGCTTCCCCATGTCGGTGGTGGTGCGGAACGAGATCTTGATCCCGCCGCTGTCGTCGACGCCGAAGGGGCCGGCGGTATATGTGAGCGTGAACGAGCCGTCGGACCCGGTCTCGAAGGCGCCGAGCGGATCCAGGACCGCATGGCCCATCTGGTCGGCGAGATACGTCGAATGCGGCATCGTTGATTCCAGCTACAGCGGTTTCAGTCGAAGCGGGCCATGCGCGGCTTGCCGATGGGGACCTCCATCAGGTCCTCGCCCCAGATGATGGTGCCCGGATAGATCGCCATCATCTCGCGCAGGATCTCCTCGCGGATGCCGGGCTGGTCGATCTGGTCCATCATGTGCGAGAGCACCAAGGTCGGCACCTCGGCCTCGCGCGCCACCTGGGCGACGTCGAGATGTGAGCCTGCGCAGGCGCGATAGGCGGCCGACGGCTCGGTGCCCGAGCGGAAGTGCGTCATGTGGATCAGCACATTGGTGCCGCGGGCGAGCTCGATGATGTCGCGGCAGACGCCGCCGCTGTCGCCGGAATAGCAGAGCGAGCCCTCGGCGGAGTCGAGCCGGTAGCCGAAGCAGGTGAGCTGCGGCTGCATGTGCGACGCGTTGGCCACCGTGACCCGCCACTTGCCGCCCTCGACCACGTCCTTGGCCTTGAGCTCGGTCACTTGCGGCACCGGCCATTTGCGGGGCGGGGTGCCGCCGCGGGCGACCAGCATGTCGATGCTGCCGGGATGCTCGATCCGCGCATTGATGTCGGCGGCGAAGGCGCCGTCGCGCGAGAACAGCAGGTCGGTCATCCTCTGCAACGGCGGCGGCCCATAGACCTTGAGATCGGGAATGCGGTCGGCGCCGATGTCCCAGCGCTGCAGCACCAGCCGCGGATAGTCCAGGCAATGGTCGGAATGCAGGTGGCTGAAGAAGACATGGGTGACGTCGGTCGCCTTCCGGCCGGACTCGATCAGCCGGTGATGCGAGCCGGCGCCGTGGTCCATCACGATGGTGTCGCCGCCGACCTCGATCAGGTAGCCCGAGCTGGCGCGCTTGAGGGACGGGGAGGGCGTGCCCGTCCCGAGCAATGTCAGGCGCATATGTTCAGTCCGGGATCACGGGCAGGACGATCTTCGACGGATATCGGGGATCGTGGAACACCGTCTGCCGCGCGACGCGCAGCTCCGGATCGGACCAGTAGTCCTTGCCGGTGTTGTGGTTGCGGTCGAAGTTGGGGAAGTCGGAGCTGGCGATGTCGAGGCGAATGCGGGATCCCTTCTTGAAGCGGATGCCGACCTGCATCATCGGGATCACGTATTCCTCAGGATTGTCGGCATCGAGCCGCACGTCCTTGTCGAAGCCCTTGCGGAAGCGCGCCCGCATGATGCCGTAGCAGAGATTCTGGGCGACGCCGTCGGATCCCACCTCGATCAGCTTGGCGGCGAAGTCGGTGTCCGGCGCGTTGGACGCGGCCCAGAGATGGCAGACCACCGGGCCGATCACCAGCAGGTCCGTCTCGAGCGGCGCCGTCTGGTAGACCAGGACGTCGCGTCGGCGGCCGAGGATCGCCTGGTCGCAGGGCGCGGCCTGAGCATCGAGGCCCATCAGGCTCATCACCGGATCGGCCGGATCGTAGTCGTAGCGGTCGGGCTCCGACACCTTGGACGACAATGCCAGCGTGCCGTCGCCGGCCGGCGTGTTGGCCTTGCCGGCGCTGCCGAGGAAGAAGTCGGTGAACCTGGTGCGGGCCAGCGGCCATTCCTTCTCGTGCCGCCAGGTGTTGTCGTTCAGCACGAACAGCTTCACCGGCGGCTCGCGCTCGAGCCCGTTGTCGATGCCCTTCAGCTCGCGGTCGAAGAAGCGGGCGAGCTGCTCGGGATAAGACGCGTTGGCGTCGGGTCCGTAGTTGCGGGGGCCGAGAGTGCCGTTCCACTTGTCGGTCGAATGGCCCCAGGGGCCGATCACCAGGCGATGGCGACCCTTGAGCGAGGCCGGGCCGTTGGCCTCGATGCCGATGTAGTTGCTGGTGGTGCCGCCGAGCCGGTCCCACCAGCCGGTGGTGCAGCTCACCGGGATCTGGATCTTGGGATGGACCTTGTCGAAGGCCCAGTAGTCGAGATGCGCCTCGCGGAAATGCGTGTGCATCTGCGGCGTCAGCGTCGAGAACACCTCCTTCGGGATGGTCTCCAGCGGCAGGCGCCAGATCCACTTGCCGCGGTCGACGCGGGTCCAGGCGTCATCCGCCTCGGCGCGCGTGTGCGGGCCGAAGGGATCGCCGGCGCGTTTGCGCGCATCCGCCGCCATCGAGTGAACCCATTGCAGGCGGCGGCCGGTCTCCAGGATGCCGTAGTTCATCTCGGTGTGCTTCATCGCCATGCCGCTGGTGTACATGGCCTTCAGCGACGGCGGCTGCTCGCCGGCGAGCAGCCAGCCGCGGGCGGAGGGGTAGGAGTTGCCCCAGGTGCCGACCTGGCCGGTCGACCCGTCGAGCGCTGCCGCCCACTCGACGGAGTCGTAGCCGTCCGGCCGGTTCTGCCGGCTGCCGGCGAAGCCGAACATCCAGTTGTACTCGCCGTCGGAGGCGTAGCGGCCACGCACGTCCTGCACCGCGACGATGTATCCGCGCGCTGCGATCGCTTGGGCGTCCCGGACATAGAGGTCGCCCGCCTTGTCGTAGGGCGTGCGGCAGAGCAGCACCGGATGCTTGCCGCCGCCCTCCGGCCGATAGACATCGGCGCGGAGGATGGTGCCGTCGCGCAGCTTGCACGGCAGGTTGCTGGTGACGCTGACGGCGGCGAGCCGGGTCGAGTCGTTCATGTCTGTCACTTCTTCGAGATGTTCCAGTAGGCGAGCGTCGGCGCCTTCAGCACGCCCTCGATGTTGTTGCGCCAGGCGCTGAACGACTGGTACTGGCCGGCCGGGATCAGCGGCAGGTATTCCCAGAGCCGGCGGTGGAATGCCTCCAGCAGCGTCTTGCGCTCGACCGGATCGGTCGCGTCCAGCAGCTTGAGCCGCAGCTTCTCGCCCTCCTCGTCGCAGGGCCAGCCGGCGCCGTTGGTGCCGCCGCAGCTGAGATCGACGTAGAAGTTGCCGATCGGATGGAACAGAACGGCGCCCGGCGATCCGGCCGGGAACAGGTTCCAGCCGCCTTCGCCCGGCTTGTCCTTCTTGATCCAGCGGGCGATGGTCGCGCCCCAGTCGAAGTTCATCACCTCGACCTTGAAGCCGATCGACTTCATCTGCTCGACCGCCACCGGGAAGGTCGAGCGGCTGAGCGCGGTCTCGTTGGAGGCCAGCATGTAGACCGTCTCGCCCTTGTAGCCGGACTCGACGAGGAGCTGGCGGGCGCGGGCGAGATCGGGCTTGCGATAGGGCTCGGAGCCCACCTCGGTGCCGAAGGGGCCGCCGCAGGTGAAGAAGGCGTAGCATTCCTTGAAGCGGTCGCTGTCGCCGACGAAGGCCATCATGTAGTCGGTCTGGCTCAGCGACAGCGCCAGCGCCTGGCGTGCCTTCACGTTGTTGAAGGGCGGATAGAGCATGTTCGGCCGGATCCAGGCCTGGCTGTCCAGCAGCACCGCGGTCGAGATGGTGACGTCCCTCATCCGCTTCAGCAGCGGCAGCACGTCGGAGGACGGCTGCTGCAGGAAGTCGATCTCGTTCCGCCCGAGCGCGTTGGCGGCGGTGGTGTTGTCGGGCAGCACGATCCATTCCATGCGGTCGACCTTGACCAGCTTGGCGCCGGCAAGGCCGCTGGTCGGCTCGGTCCTCGGCTTGTAGTCGGCGAACTTGTCGTAGACGGTCTTGGCGCCGGGCGCCCATTCGGCCTTGTTGAACTTCCACGGGCCAGAGCCGATCGGCTCGGTCACCGGCGTGTTCGGATCGGTCATCGCCTCCTTCTCGCGCATGATGACCGGCAGCTGGCCGACGCCCGAGCCCAGCGAGAACTCGACGAAGGCGAAGGGCTGCTTGAGGGCCAGCAGCAGGACGCGGTCGTCCTTTGCGGTGAACTCGGCGCCCGAGGCCGCCATGCGCCGGCCCATGGCATCGCGCTTCATCCAGCGGTTCAAGGACGCGATCACGTCCTTGGTCGTGACCGTTGAGCCGTCATGGAACTTGAGGCCGGCGCGCAAGGTGAAGGTGTAGGAGAGACCGTTCGCTGCCTTGTCGAAGCTCTCGATCATCATCGGCTGCGGCTCGAACTTGTCGTTCCAGGCGAACAGGGATTCGTAGATCTGGATGCCGTGGATGCGGGTCAGGTTCACCGTGACCGCGACCGGATCGAGGACGCGGAGATCGGCCTCCGGCACGACCCGGAGGATGTTCTGGGCCGAGGCGGCGCCGGCGGAAAGGGCGGTGCCCCAAAACGCGGTGCCCAAGAGCAGCGTAGCCAGAAGGCGGGAAGGCATCAGCGATCGCATCGTATGGCTCCCTGTTCGACGTTGGCTTTTGAGGCCCTGCCGCGGTTATCCGCGCCAGGAGGTGAAGAGAAGCGAATGGTCCGACGGCGGCACGAAGACGCGCTGCCAGGAGAGCGGCGCGTCGCGATAGGTGCGCCCGCGGATCACCCAGACGAGGCCGGTGGTTCCCGGCGGCACCGACATCAGCCGGCAGGCGCGCGGCGGCAGCACCTGCACCGACACGGTCTGCTCGACCTTCAGGGTCGGACGGTGGAAGCGCGCGCTCAAAAGGTCGCGGACATGGCGGAGCTCGGTCCGGTCCAGCTTGGCGACCTCGCCGAAGTGGCGGCCGCTCAACAGAACCTCGGTGACGATCTCGAACTCGTTGTTGATGGCGATGCGGCGAAGGACGCGGACGTAGCTGGGCTCAGGCCCGAGGAAGCGGGCCCAGGGGCCCTGCTCGGCCAGCATGTCGACTGAGATCGCCTCGATGCCGATCGGCAGGATCGACTCCTCGTCCTCGGCGAGGAAACGGAAGTGGCGCACCTGCTCGTCGCGGACATTGCCGATGGCGACGAAGGTGCCGGCGCCGTGCCGGCGCACCAGCACGCCGTCGTCGACCAGCTGCTGCAGGGATTTCTGGATGGTGCCGACGCTGGCCTCGTAGGCCTGGGCAAGTTCGGTCTCGGCGGGAAGCTGGTCGCCCGGCGTCCACTCGCCGGCCTCGATCCGGGTGAGCAGCTTGTCGGCGAGGTCGCGATACTTGGTGCCGCCGCGCATCTGCGGCTGACGGCGGGTCTCGACGCGGCGGGTCCCGGCTTGTGGCTTCACTCCTCTATAGTAATTTTCCGCATCCGCCCCGCGCAAGGCGTCATCGGGTGGTTTGAAAGAAAATTACTCTAGAGGAGTTCGCGCCTCAGATCGTCTTGGTCTTCTTGTACTTCTCGGCCTTCCAGCTGCCCTCGGCGAGGATGCGCTTCAGCCGTTCGGCCGCATCCCACATGTCGACATAGCGGTGATAGAGCGCGCTCAAGCCGAAGCGGATGCTGTCGGGCGGACGGAACGAGGCGACGACGTTGGCATCCGCCAGCGCGCCGACGACCGCGGCGCCGGCTGGATGGCGAAGGGCGACGAAGCCGCCGCGCTCGTTGGCGTCCAGCGGGCTGCCGATCTCGACCGCGTCGCGGGTGAGCGAGATCAGGAGATCGCCCAGCGCCGCATGCTTGGCGAAGACCGCCGCCGGATCGACCTTGGCCCAGATGTCGAAGGCCGCCTCCATCACCGCGTTGGCGATGACGGCTGGCGTGCCGACGATGAAGCGGGCAGGGCCGGGGCCGGGGGCATAGTCGGTCGAGAAGGTGAAAGGGTTGGCATGGCCCATCCATCCGGCCAGCGCCGGCTTGACCGCGTCGTGATGCCGCCGGGCGATGAAGACATAGGCCGGCGCGCCCGGCCCGCCGCAGAGATATTTGTAGCCGCAGCCGACGGCGAAGTCGGCCTCGACCGCATCGAGCTCCGCCGGCACCGCGCCGGCACCATGCGAGAGATCCCAGACGGTGAGCGCGCCTTTGGCATGGGCAGCGGCGGTGAGGCGGCGCATGTCGAGCCGGCTCGCGCTGCGGAAATCGACCTGGCTCAGATAGACCACGGCCGTCCGCTCGTCGATCGCGTCCGCGATCGAGGCGCCGTCGGGCACGAGGTGAAGCTCGATGTCGGGGCAGAGCGTCTTCAGTCCCTGCACGACATAGAGGTCGGTCGGGAAGGTTCCGAGCTGGGAGACGACGCGGCGGCGGCCGGGGCGGAGCGAGAGAGCGGCGGCCAGCGCCTTGAACAGGTTGATCGAGGTGGTGTCGCCCACCACCACCTCGTCGGGCGCGGCGCCGATGATCGGCGCGATCTTGGCGCCGAGGCGTCGCGGCGCCTCCAGCCAGGTGGACTCGCTCCATCCCCGCCGGCGCAGGTTCCGCCATTCGGCGAGATGCGCCTCGATGCGGGCGGGGACGTCCACCGGCATGGCGCCGATCGAGTTGGCGTCGAAGTAGAGTGTGCCCGGCTCGCCGGGAGCGAAACGGTCAGCCAGCGCCCGCAACGGATCCTTGGCGTCGAGCGCCGCGCAGTCGGCGCGGGTGGTCATGCGCGGCCGAGCCCGGCCAGCGCCTCGGCGATCATCGCGTTCGACTGGCGCAGCACCATCGGCTTCCATTCCGGCGCGGAGGGGTAGAACAGCTCCTGGATCTCGGCCCGCACCTCGCGGCCGCGCGGCGAGTTCGGGTCGCCATGCTGGTAGAGCCAGTTCTCCTCGCGCATCGAGTTCATCAGCCCGGCGCGCGAGCGCGTGCGCATCTCGACCAGGCCGGAGGTGACTCTCGATCCCTTCAGCGTGTGCTCGGGCACGTACATCAAAAGGCCAGGCACGTCGCTCTGGGCGTGCCCATGCTCGACCGGCACCGCCTCGATCGCGGTGCAATGCTCGAACCAGTCGCGGGACCGCGTGCCGGCGGCGCGGTCGTCGACGAACAGGTCGCAGAAGCCGAAGACGCCGCTGCCGGTGTGGTAGTCGATGACGCAGACCTCTGCCGCGGGTGCCAGGAAGGTCTCGACGATCTCGCGGAAGGTGCGGTTCGACCAGGTGGGCTGATGGCCGCCGAAGAAGGTGCCGCGCGGGTTGACGTATTGCCCGCCATGGATCGCCTTCGGCAGGAACTCGCCGTTGGGGTTGCCGTAATGGGCGGCGATCGCCCGGTCGGCGCGGGCGACGATGTCGGGCGTCCAGGCCGCGGGGTTGATGTGATCCTGCAGCGCCGCGTAGTCCGCGTTCACCGGATGCGGCTTCGCGTGATCCAGGAAGTTGCGGTTGAGGTCGACATTGTCCTCGTTCACCCGCCGCTTCCAGGCGAAGCCATGCGGGTTGACCGCATGGACAAAGAGGACGGCGACACCGTCGGGCAGCTCTCCGCCCTTTGAGAGCCAGCCGGTGTGGCAGCCGGAGCCGCAGAACCCTTCGATGCCATGCGTGCCGCTGATGAGCACCAGCAGCTTGCGCGCGTTCTCAGGCCCGAGGCACCCGACATCGGTGAACAGCGCCTCTCCGGCCGGGCCTTTGCCGGGATGCGGGAAGTCGGCGAGATGCGTGCCGCCGGCCACGTCGAGCGCCGCCAGGAATTTTGAGCGGGCCTCGTCATAGGAGTCGGAAAAGAACTTGGAAGCCGTCATCTGAAATCCAGTCGTACCCCCTCTCCCGGCAAAGCCGGGGGAGGGACGGGGTGGGGGCCGAGCGAAGCGAGGCCGGGCGGTGGTTCGCGGCGAAGATAGCTCCTCGCTTCGCTCGGCCCCCACCCCACCCTCCCCCGCGTAAGACGCGGGAGAGGGAGTCCGAGGTTCTAGCGGACGCGGACGTAGCGCAGCGGGAAATAGGCGTCGGACGGCTGCACCAGGTCGATGTTGTCCTTCGCCGCCCAGACGATCACCTGCTGCATGATCGGCACATAGGGCACGTCGTCGCGCACCAGCTTGAGCGCCTGGCCGATCATGCCGCGGCGCTTGGCCGGGTCGAGCTCGACCTGGATCTGATCGGTCAGCTTGTCGACTTCGGGGTTGGAGTAGCCGCCGACGTTGAACAGGCCGCGCGGGCTGCCGGGGGCGCGGCTGACCATCAGGTTGATCAGGTAGTTGTGCGCATCGCCGGTGGCGCCGCCCCAGCCGACATAGAACAGGCTGGTCTCGTAGGGCGGGTTGATCAGCTTGACGTAGGAGGAGAAGGGCTGCGTCCTCAGCTTCACCTTGATGTTGAGGCGGGCCAGCATCGAGACGACAGCGGTGCAGATCTGCTCGTCGTTCATGAAGCGATCGTTCGAGCAGTCCATGCCGGTCTCGAAGCCGGCCGCGTAGCCCGCATCCGCCATCAGCTTCTGTGCCGCGGCGAGGTCGCCGACCGGCTTCGTATTGATCGCCGGATCGAAGCCTTCGACGCCCGGGCCGGCCATGATGTAGTTGACGACGCCGAATCCCCGCATGACGACGTTGTGGATCGCTTCCGCGTCGATGGCGATGCGGACGGCCTCGCGCACCCGCTTGTCGGCGAACGGGTTCTTGCCCTTGATGTTGCCGTCGATGAGCTCGGGCCGCGACATGTCCATGCCGAAATACATGGTGCGCATCTCAGGGCCCTTGATGACCTTGAGATTGGGGCGCGCCTGCACCTGCGAGACCGCCGAGACCGGCAGGCCGTAGATCATGTCGACCTCGCCCGAGACCAGGGCTGCGACGCGGGTCGCCGGATTGGCCAGCGGGTTGAAGGTCACGGTGTCGAGGTTGTGTTCGACCTTGTCCCACCAGCCGGGATTCTTCTCGAGCGTCGCGGTCGCGTCGGCGAGGCGGGACTTCAGCTTGAAAGGCCCGGTGCCGTTGGCGTTGGTGCTGGCGTATGTGGCCTGCTGGCTCGCGAGGTTGGTCGCCTGGGTGACGTTGTTCGCCTCCGCCCATTTCTTCGACATCATCAGCCAGCCGAGGAATTCGAACGGCAGGATCGGGTTCGAGCCCTTGGTGATGAAGTCGACGGTGAAGTCATCCACCTTCTTGACGTCGGCGACCGAGGCCAGAACGCCGGCCAGCGCCGAGCCGGGGCC
>CAXNIC010000053.1:0-18244 GCA_964201945.1 Alphaproteobacteria bacterium | reverse complement strand
CATCGGCACGCGCGGCGCCGGCCGCGGGTCCCTCCTATGCACTACATGGATAAGCCAACCCAGGAGGACCCTCACACGACCTTCCTGCGCTCATCCCCGATGCATCTTCTCTCCGGCGCGCCGATGCATTTTCTCTCCGGCGTTGACAGGCCGATCAGCGAATCGACGATGGATGCTCGCTGACGTTCGACTCTCAGCCGTTCAAGGACGGCATCGAGTTCTTGGGCGCCCCGCGCGCCTTCCTCGAGCTGGCGGCAGATCGGCCGAACGCCTTCGTCGTGCTGCGTCTCTGCGACGTGGCGCCGAACGGCGAATCTCTCCTTATCACCTACGGTGCGCTCAATCTGACGCATCGCAACGGCCACAAGGCCGTCGAGCTCCTCGAGCCCGGTCGGCGCTATTCCATCCAGATGGATCTCAACAACATCGCCTTCTCGCTGGCCCCCGGACACAGGTTGCGGCTGGCGATATCGACGTCCTACTGGCCGATCATCTGGCCATCACCCGAGCCAGTGACACTGACCGTCTTCGCCGGCGGCAAGACCCGCGTGCAGCTGCCGGTTCGGCCGGCGTGCCCTGCAGACGCCAAACTATCGGCGTTCGGCCCGCCTGAGCAGGCAGAAGCCGTTCCCTACAGCGTTATTCGCATCCCTCGGCGGGGACGCCTTGCGGTCACGACAGAGATTCAAAGTGGCGAAACCCGTGTGGTGTCCTCCCGTGATCGCGCCGCTTATCGATTACCGACAATCAATCTGGAGCACAGCAGCTCCGGCGAAGACATCCATCGCATCCAGAGGGGCGATCCGCTTTCGGCGCGATCGGAGACACATCGTAGCGTCTCCTATACCCGCGACACCTGGCATGTCCGGGTTGATACGGCGACGGTGCTGACGTCGACCCGTGATGCCTTCGTGGTCACCGCTGAACTCGATGCCTATGAGGGAAGTGAGCGGGTGGCAACACGACGATGGGATGTTCGCATCCCGCGCCAGGGAGTCTAACTGGTGCAATGGCTGGGAGGCGGTGGCAAGTAGGACGGGCAAACACGATGTTCCTTATGCTGCCAATTTGAATACGCATCGGGAGCGTTGCCGCGGATCAGATCACCGGAGATTCCGACGAATACGTCCATGCGGCGTCGCATCGTCGGTGCGTTGATCGGTGGAGTCGAACGGCTGGACTACCAGCACCGCGTCGAGTCTTGTTCCTGCGAGCGCCGGTAACAGACTAAGCGTCAGATGATCCTGCGGAAGGCGCATATCGGCCCGGCGGCAGGGATCGTCTCGGCCGGGAAGGGTCGCTGCTGCGGGCACGGACCGGAAGAGGCGGGGCTCGGCCGTTTCGTCCGTATTGAGAATGGCGCTTTGGTTGGTCGCGCCTTCATACGATCCGAGCGGCAATGCGAGCCCTTGATCTACACCTCCTCCCACGGAAATGTATCGAGCCGCTCGGCGCCCTTGGCGGTGATCACCGCCTGGGTCTCGAGCTTTATGCACTCGGCGCCGCCATCCTCGCCGATCAGGCTTTCGACGCAGACCACCATGCTCTCCTCGAACACGCCGTCATAGGCGCGGGCGAAATCGGGGTGGAGCGGCACCGACGGCCATTCGTCGGCCATGCCGACCCCGTGCAGCGCCACGGAGTAGCGCCGCGCCTGGTACTTCTCCGGAATGCGCCATGACCGCTCGTTGAACTCGCGGAAGCTCACTCCCGCTTTGAGCTGGGCGAGGTTGTGCTCGATCTGCTCGCGCGCCGCGGCGTAGAGGTCGCGCTGCACATTACTCATTTTGACATGGCCGACCGTCCAGGTGCGGGACAGATCCGCACAGTAACCGTAGGGGCCGATCAGGTCAGTGTCGAAGGCGAGAATATCGCCTTCGCGACAGACATAGTCCGAGCATTCCTGGAACCATGGATTTGTCCGCTGGCCAGCGGCCAGGAGCCGGGTCTCGATCCATTCGCCGCCCGAGCGGATGTTCTCGAAGTGCAGCTCGGCCCAGATTTCCTGCTCGGTCCGGCCCGGCTCCGAGTGCTCGTACATGCGGGCCATGCCGGCCTCGCAGACCCGGATCGTCCAGCGCATCAACGTGAGCTCGGCATCGTTCTTCACGCAACGGGCGCGCTCGGTCAGCTCCTGGCCCTCGACCAGGGTGATGCCGCGCCGCCGCAATGCATCGACCCCCAGCGGCTCCAGCTTGTCGACGGCGAGACGGCGATTGCCGCCGCCATGCTCGCGCAGCACGTCGTCGATCTCATCCGCCCACCTCTCGACCCGCTCGGCCAGGCGGTCGCCGGCGGAGAAGTAGAACCAGGATGTCGCCGGGCGGACCTCGTCGATTGTCTCGATGCCGTTGGCGACGTGCTCGGACCCGCGGTACTCGAAATCGATGGCCGGCCCGTCGGCGCAGATCACCGCGTAGTGCGACGGGTTGTGGGCCATCCACAGCTGCATGTTGGAGACGTCGAGGGCGTAGCGAATGTTGACCGGGTCGTAGAGCAGGATCGCGGCGCAGTCGTGGCGCTTCAGCTGGTCGCGGATACGGCTGCGCCGATAGCCCCGGGCCGCCTGGAGCGTCGACAGCGGCAAGGGGCTCTTCAGCGGCTTGTCGGCGCCATCCGGATTCAGGTAGGCGCGCTTCCGCGGGTCCTTGAATATCTCGGCCATGTCCTGTGCTCAGCTCGTACCAGGTGGCCCGTGGCCGCCCCTAAATCAAGTATAGTCGCGTTCCGATGCCAGTTGGCCGAATTTCCAACCATCCTGTTGTAATTGGGCGCCGAACTCGGACCCCCGTCAGATCTTGGCGCGACACGCTGATTATGCGGGGAAGACATGAGAGGGCATTGTCAAGTTGAGGGATCGATATCGCAACAAAGCCGTTCATCTCAAGCCGCGGCGGTGACCTCGTGCCACGTGTCCATGGCCGCCCTACGGAAGGCGCGGTGGGTTTGGGCGGATGTCAGGTGGCGTTGAACGTTGAAGGTGTTGTAGACGGCGGCGTGAGTGGAAAGGAATCTCTGGGCTGATCCCCGGCTTTTGAAACCCTGCATCTTACGTTCTCGCCGTCGGGTTGGCTGATGCGAGTTCTCAGCTCGGTTATTGCGCCATCGGCCGCGCTCATAGTGCTTCTCGATCCCGAGTTCGCGGGCGGCGGCGCCATAGGACCGCAGGTCATCCGTGATCAGCAGCCCCGGGACAAAGCCATATTTCTTGAGGAGCTTGCGCATCAGTTTCAGTGCGGCATGCTTATCGCGTTTCGCCTGAACCAGCACGTCGAGAACCTCGCCTTCGGCGTCGACGGCGCGCCACAGGTAGACCATACAGCCATCAATCTTGAGGTAGACCTCGTCCAGATGCCAGGTCGTGTCGGGCTTTGGTCTGCGCTTGCGCAAGTCCGCGGCGATCATGGGCCCGAAATGGTTTACCCAGCGCCGAAACGTCTCTTAGGAAACCGCAATGCCGCGCTCCGACAACAGATCTTCGACGTCGCGGAGGCTCAGGGTGAACCGGAGATAGAGCCAGATCGCTCGGTGAATGATCGCAGGCGCGAACCGGTAGCCGGAATAGCTGATTTTGCTCATCTATCGGGCTAGCGGACGGCCGCGGTGGTCGCAAGCCGGCTATCACGTGACAATGCCACTGCTATGCTTGCTCGGCGAGTTCGAGTCTTGAGCTGGTACAGCCTACTTCATCGTCAGAATCGCCTTTCCGATCACTCGGCTCGCCTCCAGCGCCTCGTGGGCCCGCGCCGCCTCGGTGAACGGGAAGGTTGCGCCGACCACCGGCTTCACGCGCCCGCGCTCGATCAGCGGCCAGACGCGCTTCTCGATCGCCTCGATCAGCCGGCCTTTCTCCGGTACAGGGCGATGACGGAGATTGACCCCCGTGATCCTGAGCCGGCGCATCGTCACCTGCCGGAGGTCGAGGGTCACCTCGTGGCCCTCCGGGAACGCCACGTAGCATAGGCGCCCAGCGATCCGCAGAAGGCCGATGTTGCGGCTGACATAGCTGGCGCCGACCATGTCGAGGATCACGTCGACACCTTTCCCGCCGGTATGGGCGCGGACCGCCGCCTCGAAGTCCTCCGACCGATAGTCGATCGCCCTTTCCGCCCCGAAGCCGAGGCAGGCTTCGCAGCGCTGAGGTGAGCCGGCCGTCGCGATGACGGGCGAGCCATAGGCCGTGGCGATCTGGATCGCCATGCTGCCGACGCCGCTGGCGCCGCCATGGACCAGCAACGTCTCGCCGGCCAGGAGTTGCGCCTGCTCGATGATCGAGATCCAGACAGTCAGCACGACCTCGGGCAGGGCGGCCGCCTCGACCAAGCTGAGTTGCGCTGGCACCGGCAGGCACTGGACCGCCGGCACGACGCAGAACTCGGCATAGCCGCCGTCGAACACCAGCGCGCAGACGCGGTCGCCGACGCGCCAGCGCGTGACCTCGGCGCCGCAGGCTGCGATCACGCCCGCCACTTCGAGTCCCGGGACGCTGGAGGCGGTCGGCGGCATCGGGTAGGTGCCGTAGCGCTGCATCACGTCGGCCCGATTGACACCGGCGGCGTGGACCTCGATCAGCACGTCCTGGGCACCCGGCCGCGGCGTGGGTTGCTCTTTCAGGACCAGCGCATCGAGCCGGCCGTTTGCCTCGGGGATGTCGATCACGCGATGCGTGGACTTCATGCTCGCTCTCTCTGTTCGTGGTGTCCGCAAGTATGACGCGACAGACTACATGGGCAGCCGGCCGTCGGTCCCGTAGCGAATCGCCTCTGGGCGGTCGGGATCCGGGTCTTTGCCGCAGTCGCGCGGAATGTCTACAGTCAAAGACGACATTGCCAGCGCCGAGGAATGGACATGGTCTCCACTACGGGTTCGTCGTCTCTCCGCCGGATCGGCTTCGACATCGGTGGGACCTTCACCGACTTCATCCTCCATGACTCCGGCACGGCCGAGATCCGCCTCCACAAGTGCCTGACCACGCCAGACGACCCGTCCCTCGGCGCGCTAGAGGGGTTGGAAGCGATCTGCGAGGCGGCCGGCATCTCGCTTTCCGAGGTCGCGCAGGTGGTTCATGGCACCACCCTGGTGACCAATGCCATCATCGAGCGTCGCGGCGCGAAGCTCGGTCTGATCACGACGCGAGGCTTCCGCGACAGCCTTGAGATGGCGAGCGAGCAGCGCTACGACATCTACGATCTGTTCCTCGCATTTCCCGAACCACTGGTACCTCGCCAATTGCGTCTCGAGGTGACGGAGCGGGTGCTCGCCGACGGCAGCGTGCTGGAGCAGCTGGACGAAGGAGACGTGTTGACCGCGCTCTCGGACCTGCACGCACGAGGCGTGCGGGCGGTCGCCGTCTGCTTCCTGCATGCCTATGCGAATCCCAGTCACGAGCGGGCGGTGGCCGAACTCGCCTCGCGGGCCTTCCCGGACATGGCGATCTCGCTCTCCTCGTCCGTCGCGGGCGAGATTCGCGAGTACGAGCGCGCCGTGACCACGGCTGCCAATGCCTATGTTCAACCCCTGATGGATACCTACCTCGCGCGGCTCCAGACGCAACTGCGCGCGCGAGGGTTCGCCGGCCGGCTCATGCTGATGCAGTCCTCCGGCGGTCTCGCGACGCCCGAAATGGCGCGACGCTTCCCCATCCGGCTGCTCGAGTCCGGCCCCGCCGGCGGCGGATTGGCGACGGCCCTGTTCGGCCGGCAGGCCGGGATCGCCGACATGCTGGCCTTCGACATGGGAGGAACCACCGCCAAGGCCTGCATGATCCAGAACGGTCGCGCCGATGTCGCCGCCTTCATGGAGGCGGCCCGCGTGCATCGCTTCAAGAAGGGCTCCGGCCTGCCGATCAAGGCGCCGGTCATCGACATGATCGAGATCGGCGCGGGCGGCGGGTCAATCGCGGGTATCGATGAGCTGGGCTTGCTGAAGGTCGGTCCGCTGTCCGCCGGCGCCGATCCCGGCCCTGCGTGCTACGGGCGGGGCGGAGAGGCGGCCACCGTGACCGATGCGAACCTGCTTCTCGGCTACCTCGACCCCGGCTACTTCCTCGGCGGGCGCATGAAGCTCGACACCGCCGCCGCCGAGGCGGCGCTGGCGCGCCTCGGGCGCGGCCTCGGGCTCACCGCCATGGAAACGGCTGCCGGCGTGCACGCCGTGGTCAGCGAGAGCATGGCATCGGCCGCCCGCGTCCACATTATCGAGAAGGGCCGCGACCCCAGGCGATACGCCATGGTCGGGTTCGGCGGTGCCGGACCCGCCCATGCCTGCGGCGTGGCGCGCATCCTGGGCATGCCGGACGTGATCGTGCCGCCGGCTTGCGGCGCCGCCTCGGCACTGGGATTCCTGGCGGCACCGCTGAGCGCGGAGCGCATGCGGTCCCAGCCCATGGTCATGCGCGAGGGTCGATTCGACTCCGCCGCCGTGAACACGGCCCTGGCGTCGCTTTCCTCCGAGGCCCGCGATGCCCTGCGAGAGGCCGGAGTGGCCGAAGGGGAAATCCGTCTCCGGCGCACCGCCGACATGCGCCTGCTCGGGCAGATGCACGAGATCGAGGTGCCGCTGCCGGATGGCGACATCGACGTCGGCAGCCTGGCGGAGATCGGCCGCAGCTTCGCCCGCGTCTACGCCGAGAGATATACCCATGTCTACGAGGGCGCGGTGATGGAGGCGATCACCTGGCGCGTGACCGCCGAGGGACCGATGCCCGAGCTCGACATTCGGGATGCCTTCGCCGGCAGCAACCGCGACCCCGCACTGAAGGGCCGGCGTCCGGCCTGGTTCGACGGCGCCTTCCACGACACGCCTGTCTTCGACCGCTACGCGCTGAGGCCAGACGACCAGATCGAAGGGCCGGCCATCATCGAGGAGCGGGAGGCCACGACGATCGTTCCGCCGGGCGACGTGCTCACCGTCGATCCTGCCCGGAATCTCCGCATCAGGGTCGCCGCTGCGACCGCCGTGGCCGCCAGGATAACCGATGCCACCCCGCTCGCCGAGGCGTGCGCGCGCCTGGAGGCCGACCCGGTCGGCCTGGAGATCATGTGGAGCCGGCTGATCACGGTGGTCGAGGAGATGTGGTTGACGGTCTGCCGCACCGCGTTCTCGCTCATCATCTCGGAGAGCCAGGACTTCGCCTGCGAGCTTCTGGACGCCGACGGCGAGACCCTGGCTCACAGCCCGCGCGCCATGCCGGTCTTCAACCTCACCCTGCCGCTGGCGGTGAAGTCGATCTTGGCGAAGTTTCCCCCGCACACGCTCAAGCCGGGCGACGTCCTGACCACCAACGATCCCTGGCTGTGCGCCGGCCATCTCTTCGATATCGCGGTGGTGACGCCGGTGTTCCGCGACGGCAGACTGGTCGGCGTGATCGGCACCATCGGCCATGTCTCCGACATCGGCGGCACCAAGGACTCGATGCGGGCGCGCGAGATATTCGAGGAAGGGCTGCAGATCCCTCCGATGAAGCTGTTCCGGGAGGGGGTACCGAACGAGGACCTCTTCACTCTGATCGGCGAGAACGTGCGCAACCCCGAGCAGGTCATCGGCGATCTCCACTCCCTGGTCTCGGCCAATGCGGTCGGCGCGCAGCGGCTCCTCGCCTTCATGGACGAGTACGGTGTCCACGATCTGCGCCCGCTCGCGAAGGTTCTTCAAGACCGTGCCGAGAAAGCGATGCGGGAGGCGATCCGAGCGATCCCCGACGGGGTCTATCGCTCGGTCATCGCCAACAATCCGCTGGGCGAACGGCTCGAATACCCCATCGCCGTCACCGTGAAGGGCGACGAGATCGAGGTCGACTTCGAGGGTGCGCCGCCGCAGCTTCCACGGGGGGGCTACAACTGCACCCTCAACTACACGGCGGCGCACGCGACCTATCCCTTGAAGTGCATGCTGACCCCGAATGTACGCGGGAACGCCGGTTGCTATCGCCCCTTCACAGTGCGGGCGCCGGAGGGCAGCGCGCTGAACTGCCGTCGGCCGGCGGCGGTGAACCTTCGGACGCGGGTCGGATGGTACATCGCCCCCAACCTGTTCCGTGCCCTGGCACCGGCGGTCCCCGAACAGGTTCAGGCCAACACCGGGTTGCCCGTGGCAGTGTTCGTCTACGGTCAGGGTCCGGACGGTCGCGCCTTCAACGACCATCTGTTCATGGGCGGCGGTCAGGGCGGGTCGGCGCGGGGCGACGGCAAGTCCGGGCTGATGTGGCCGACCTCGGCGGCAAACACGCCGATCGAGTTGTTCGAGGCGCGCACGCCGACGCTGGTGCTGGAAAAGGCTTATCTGCCGGACTCCGGCGGACCCGGTCGCCATCGCGGTGGCCTCGGCCAGGTCGTTCGCTTCCGGAAGCTCGAGACCGATGGCCGGGAGATCCTTGCCGGCGTGTACCCCGAGGGTGTCGGCATCGCCTACGAGGGATTGAACGGCGGCCGTCCGGGGGGCGCCGTGCGTGGAACCGTCCATGAATCCGGCATCGCTCGGGATCTCGGTACCGGTCAGCTCGTGGCGCTCAAGCGCGCGGACGAGGTAGCGGAGGTCGTGCTGGCCGGCGGCGCCGGCTACGGCGATCCGCTGAGCCGGGACATCGACATGATCGTGCGCGATCTGAGGGAGGGGTACGTCACCCCGGCCGGCGCGGCCCGCGACTATGGTGTGGTGGTCGGAGAGGACGGGACGATCGATCGCGCCGCCAGCGAGGCTAGGCGTATCTTCATGCGACGGGCCGCGGAGTAGTGGCGGAACGGGTGGCGAGTAGGCCGGCGATGTCCTGCCGCGGCGACGGTCGGGAAGTCGCCGTCGACTAGAATCGAACCGTCCGCAATCCGACGAGGCGGTCGACCAGCACGACGGCACCCAGCGTCATCAGGATCGAGACGGTGGAGGCCGCTGCGGTCGTCGGGTCGAATCCCCAGCGCAGGTAGTCGAAGACCTGCATCGGGAGGGTCGTCGTGCCGATTCCCTTCAGCAGCAGCGAGATCGACACGTTGTCGAAGCTGATGATGAAGGCGAACAGCGCGCCGTTGATCACGCCGGGCTTGATCAAGGGCAGGGTGATCCTGCGGAATACCACGCCGGGCGCGGCACCTAGGGACCGGGCGGCCTCTTCGGTCGAGGGCGGCAGATTGTAGAGGGCAGCCGTGACTTGGAGGAAGACGAAGGGAATGCAGACCACGATATGGCCGATGTAGAGACCGACGACGGTGCGTGTACCGAGTCCGATCTGATAGTAGAAGAACAGCAGCGCGATCGCCGTCAGGATCTCCGGCAGCAGCAGCGGCGCCAGCACATAGATCCGGAAAACCTCGCGCCAGCGGCCGGCATGCCGCACGTAGTAGAGCGCCGCGGTGGTGCCGATGACGCCCGATGCGACGGTGGCCACGACCGCCACCGCGAGGGAGAGGCGCAAGGAGTCCATGAAGGGCTCGGAGGTGAAGAAGGCGACGTACCAGCGGAGCGAGAAGCCGTCGGGCGGAAACTTCAGGCCTTGTCCGGCATTGAAGGAGGCGGCGACGACGATGACGATTGGCAGCAGGAGGAAGATGTAGACCAGCGCGATCGCGCAGCCGAGGGCCAGCCGGCCGGAGGTGACGCGGTCGTTCACGCCATGCCCCGCATCGCCCGGCCGGAGAGCCGAGTGAAGACCCAAACCGCGATCAGGCCGAACAGGGCGAGGGTCAGCGCCAGCGCGGCGCCGAATGGCCACAGGAACTGGTCGAGCATCTGAACAACCATGGTGGTCGTCGTATGGACCCGCCCGGCGCCGAGCAGGGCGGGGGTGATGTAGGACCCGCAGGCGAGAATGAACACAAGGATGCAGCCGGACTGGATGCCCGGCAGCGACAGCGGCAGGATCACCCGCCGGAACACGGTTCCGCGGCCGGCCCCGAGCGAGCGGGCGGCCTCCTCCAGTCGCGGGTCGATGCCCTGGATGGCCCCCATCAGTGGCAGGATCATGAAGGGCAGGAAGATGTGGACGAGCGCAAGGATGACGCCGAACTCGTTGTACATCAGCTGCATGCGTGGGAGGTCATAGGACCTCAACGCCTGATTGACGACGCCGTTGTTGGCCAGGAGGATGATCCAGCCGAAGGAGCGGATCACCACGCCGACCAGGAGCGGCGAGAGCACGATCGAGTAGAGCACCCCACGCCACCGGGATGTGGTGCGCGCAAGGTGGAAGGCGACCGGATAGGCCAGGATCAGGCAGGAGACGGTGACGATCACCGCCAGCCGAGCGGTGTCGAGCAGTGCCTCGATGTAGAGCCAGTCGAAGAGGGACTTCGCATAGTTGTCCAGCGTGAAGCCCGGCGCATAAGCCTGGGTGGTCGAAGGTACCCTAAAGCTCATCAGCACGATGTTGAGATAGGGAGCCACCAGGAAGGCGCCCACCACCGCAAGCACCGGCAAGGCCAGAAGCCAGGGACGATTGGCGCCGGTCACGCCGAGGCCTCGCCGACCAGCCAGGCGCGGCCGGCGGGCAGGCTGACGCTCACCACCTCCCCAGGTGCGAAGGCGGCGTTGGCGGATCCCTGGACCTGCAGTACCGAGCCGTCGGCCATGGTCACGCGGTAGTCGGTGAGGTTGCCGAGAAAATGCCGCTCTCCGACGGTTCCGGAAAACCCGCCCTCGGCCCCGGCCGGAGAGAGTTCGAGTGTCTCCGGCCGCACCATGGCCGTCGCCGTCTCCCCGGTCGTGACCTCATGTCCCGATCCGCAGGCGACCGTCCCGAAGCTGGTATCGAGGCGGATCAGGGCGCCGTCGCGCCCCGTGACCGTTCCGGTGAAGAAATTCGAGGACCCGATGAAGCTGGCGACCTGGCGCGTCGCCGGATGGTCGTAGATCGTTCGCGCATCTCCCACCTGGTGGATCAACCCGTCGAACATGACCACGATGCGGTCGGACATCACCATGGCCTCGGCCTGGTCGTGGGTCACATAGAGGGTGGTGATGCCGACGCGCCGCTGCAGGGAGCGGATGAAGAACCGCATCTCGTCGCGGAGCTTTGCGTCGAGGTTGGCCAGCGGTTCGTCGAGCAGCAGGAGTCTCGGTTCGACCACCAGCGCCCGCGCCAGGGCGACGCGCTGCTGCTGGCCGCCGGAAAGCTGCCGCGGAAAACGCTCGTCGTAGCCGGAGAGCTGAACCATGCTCATGACGTCGGCCAGGCGCGTCGCCACATCGTTCGGCGACACCTTTCGCATCTCGAGTCCGAAGGCGAGGTTCTCGCGAACCGACATGTGCGGGAACAGCGCATAGTTCTGGAAGACCATGCCGATGTCGCGCTTCTCGGGCGGTAACCGCGTGACGGGCTCTCCGTCGAAGCGGATCTCGCCCGCCGTCGGCGCTTCGAAGCCAGCGACGCACCGCAACGTGGTCGTCTTGCCGCAGCCGGAAGGCCCGAGGAGGGAGACCAGTTCTCCCTCCTCGACCTCGAGATCCACGCCGCGGATCGCGGCCACCTTGTCGAAGCGCTTCTCGAGCCTCTCGATCGAGAGCCGGGTCACGGCTTGTCCGACCGGTTCAACGCATCACCCTATTCCAGCGCTCGGTCACCGTATCGCGGCTCGCGTTGGCGGCGGCCCAGTCCCAGCGCAGGATCTTGCCGATATCGTTCACGCCGATCGGCACCTCCTTGGCCAGCGCCGGCGGCACGATGACCTTGGTATTCACCGGTGTGACGTAGAAGCTCTCGACGAACGTCGACTGCACCGCCGGATCGAGGACGTAGTTCAGGTAGGCGCAGGCCGCATCGGTCTGGGTGGTATGCTTCAGCAGGTTGAAGGACTGCTCGAACATGAACATGCCCTCGGTCGGCGCGGCGAACTCGATGGGCGCGCCAGCCCGCTTCAGCCTGACCACTTCCGGCAGATCGAGAATGCCGACCGAGATCTCGCCGCGCGTGAGCAGCTGTCCCATGGTCCCGGAGAAGTCGACTTGCGGGAATGGCTTCAGCTTCTCGATCTGGGTGAACCCGACATCGAAATCGCCCTGACCCTTGCCGAAGATCTTGGAGATCAGCATCAGGAACATGAACCCGGCGGAGTTGCCGATCTGGTACATGCCGATCTGGCCCTTGAACTCCTTGTTGTCCCAGAGATCCTTCCAGGATTTCGGCGCCGTCTTGACCATATCGGTCCGGTAGCCGAGCCCGATCGGCGAAATCATGCCGTAGACGCCGTTGTTGTCGTCGTTCTTCGCCTGGACGTGGACGTCCTTGATGTTGGGGACCTTGTCGACCGGCCAGGGGGCGAAGAAGCCCTCCGACCGCAGGAGAGCGGCGAAGATCTCGTTCATCATGATGAACGGATAGGGGGGGGTGTTGATCCCCGAGGCGCGCAGGTTGGCGGTCCAGGTGCGCGACAGGCCGCTGTCGTACTTGGTCTTGATGCCGCTCCGCTTCTCGAAACCGGGAAGAACCGTCTCGCGCCAGAACTTCTCCCAGGATCCGCCGTAGCCGTTGACGATGAGGTCTTGCGCCTGGGCCATCGCGACCGGCCAGGCCGACAGCATCGAGGTGGCGCCGAGCGCGCCTAAGCCGGCGAGTGCAGTGCGTCGTGTGGTCTTGAAATCCATGGCGAGCCTCCTTGTTTTCTATGTATCCCGATCCGACCATCGATGACCGGGCCATGTTGCCGATTTGCAGCCGGTTCTGTCACCAGTTACTTTGCCGCCCCGGTCAATCCCCGGCCGCGGCGCGGCGATAGGCGTAGTTCCGGTCGAGCCGTTCCATCACATAGTCGCCGAAGCGCACGGGCTTGAATCGCGGCTCGGTGCCCGGGGGCACGGCGCACGCAAGCGGCGCCACTACGGTGTCCATGTCCGGATCGTAGAAGAAGGGCACGGAATAGCGGTCGCGGCCCGACAGATTGCGCACCCGGTGCGGCGTGGACGGAAGCACGCCGTTGGTCCATCGCATAAGCATGTCGGCGACGTTCACCACGAAGGTTCCGGGTATCGGGGGGGCCGGAATCCAACCGCCGTTTCTGCCCCGGATCTCCAGCCCGCCGGCGTCGTCCTGGGCGAGGAGCGTGAGAAAGCCGTAGTCGGTGTGCGGAGCCGAGCCGTAGCGGTCAGCCTCGCTCTCCGGTGGTTCCGGAGGATAGTGCAGCAGCCTCAGCCACGTCGTCGGTCGGCAAAAATGGGGCGCGAAATGGTCCTCCGGAAGGTCGAAGGCGAGGGCCACCGCGTCGACGAGGCGCCGAGCGCAGATGGCGAGCGCATCGTTGTACGCCGTGACCGCCGCCCGGAATCCGGGCAGACCCGCCGGCCACTGGTTGGGCCCTTGCAGCGGAGCGCCTGCCAGCACGCCCGGATCGTCCGCCGGAAGCTCGTGCATCATCATGAAGCTCTCGCTCATGTTCGGCTTGGTCACTTTGGCGACCGACGAGGTGACCAGGACGGAGCTCGCCATCGGCATGTATCCGCGATGGGCGGCGTTCATCCTGATCGCCATCTTCTCGCCGATCGGCAAGGCGTGAAAGGACCTGCTGGCGGCGAGCACATCCCGGATCAGAGCCTCCGGAACGCCGTGATTGGCGACATAGAAGAAACCCGAGTCCTCCTGAGCGTGCCGAAGCCGACCGGCCGCCGCGCGCCGTGCCGCGGGGTCCGCGCCGGCGAGGGGGCCCATGTCGATGACGGGGATGGGTGACGACGCGCTCATGGGCTCGATCCTCGCTGGTTCCTCGCGCTCGCCGATCGCATTCTCGGTGAGGACTGCGGCGTCGGCGGGGCATCGTCGCAAGACTCCACGGACGAACTCCTAGGCACCAGCGGCGACGTCGCCTACGACGCGGACGCGGACCCGCAGCGAGTTGCCCGGAAGGTAGGCGATCGGCATGTCCTCGGTCTCGATCGTTTTCAGGGCTTCGCGGTCGGCCCCGGCGGCGACGGCCCGGTCCGCGGCGATCGTGTTCGCGGCCGCAATGGCATCGGCCCGCGTCATCTCCCGGAATATCTGGTCGCATTCGCCGGAAACCTGGGCGATCGCCGCGCCCACCGCATTGGCACAATCGCCATGAGGCACACGGACGACTTTCGACACCCCCTCGATCCGGTCGGGAACTAGGAAGGCGCCGCCGCCCACCGCGACCAGCGGGACATCGCCGGCTTCGGTCTTCAGACGGTCGATCGTCTCCTCGACCATGCGCCTGGCTTCGGCGAAGACGGCGGCACAGGTGGCGGCATCGAGATGGGCGACCTTGGTCCGGTCGCCGAGACTCAATACGCCCGACGCGACGGCGACGTCGGTGGTCGTGAGCTGGTGGCCGCCGAACGCGACGCCGTCCTTTAGAAGGCGGTAGCCGACCGAGAGCGGCCCGATCTTCAGGGGATCGAGCGATACATGGCTGCCGCCGCCGAGCCCGAACGAGATCAGGTCCGGCATGCGGAACAGAGTTCGGACGCCCCCTACCCGAACGACCGAATTGGCCTCGCGCGGAAAGCCGTGGCGAAGCTGGCCCACATCCGTCGTCGTTCCGCCGACGTCGGCGACCATGGCGTCGTCGAGGCCCGAGAGATAGGCGGCGCCACGCATCGAGTTGGTGGCTCCGGAGGCGAAACTGTAGACGGGAAGCTTCGCCGCCTGGCCGGCCTCGGCAACCGTGCCGTCATTCTGCGTGATGAACAGCGGCGCTGCGATCTTCGAGTCGGCGATCGCATTCTCGAAGGCGGCGATCGCGTCGCGCGCCAGATCGGCGAGGGCGGCGTTGAGGAGCGCCGCGTTCTCGCGTTCCAGAAGCCCGATTCGGCCGAGGTCGGACGAGCATGTGATGACCGCGCCCGGGTTTTCCGCAGCGACGATGCCGGCGGCCTCCTTCTCGTGACCGGAATCGAGAGGGGAGAAGGAAGCGGAGATGGCGACCGCCTTGAGATCCCTGGCCTTCATCTCGCGTGCCGCTCGTGCGATCGCCTCGCGGTCGAGCGGCATGAAGGGCCGGCCGTCATACTCGTGACCGCCCTCGACCATCCACACGCCGCCACGGACCAGCTCGGCCAGGTCGGTCGGCCAATCGCAGAATGGGGGAAGCGAGGCGCTGGCCGGCATGGCGAGACGAAGGCCGGCGACTTTCGAAAGGTGCCGGCGCTGGATCACCGCGTTGATGAAGTGGGTGGTGCCGATCATGACGCCGTCGATCCGCCGTCCGGCCACCAGTCCGGTGGCGCTGAGCTTCGCCAGGGCATCGAGGATGCCCGACGTCACGTCCTCGCTGGTTGGCGCCTTGACCGCGCGGGCGACCCTGCCGTCTTCGATCAGCACCGCATCCGTGTTGGTGCCGCCGACATCGATGCCGATCCGTCTCATGATGCGAACACGCTCTTGAAGTCGATGTCGTAGTTGAAGGCGCGGGGGCCGACATGAGCCAGGCCCTTCTCGGTCAGGAAGATCGACGGCGGCGGCAAGGCGATGACGGTCACGCGTTGACCGTAGCGGATGGTCTCGGTTCCCACCGCCTCGCCAGTGACGCTGTCCAGGACGCAGATGAGGTCGGGCGACATGGCGATCGGCTTGCCGTCGAGCCACGCTACGATCCACTCGTTCTGGAAGTTGAGCTCCATCACGGCGCCGCGCCAGGCGTCCATCCCCTCGAACCGGGTCCGGCCGCGCAGGAAGCCTTCAGTGGCACGCCGCTCGACGTCGACCACCTTGCCGCGATAGAGGACCTTTCCCGGCTCGACCGCGAGAATGGCGGCGATGGGATCGTCGTGGCGCCGCCGCGCCTCGCGCACCGCGTGACCGATCTCGATCGCCTTGGTCGTCGTACCGTGGATGCACCATCGCTTGACCTCGGCGCCGGTGCGAGGTGCCTTGCAGGTGGAGGCGATGGATCCGTATTCGACGCAGATCTTCCGGCTGACCCGCTCCATCCATTTCCAGGTCGGCACCTTCTGGACCACCGACTCCATGCCTCGGCAGTCGACCGTGGAAAGGGGATAGGGTCTGAGGTCGCCGACCGCGACCGAGGTCATCTGCGCCTCCGGGTAGGCGCGGCCCATCATGTCCGCGTCGATCACCGGGCGGCCGAGATGGGCGGCCGCCATCAGCGGCTGGATCGAGTTTCCACCACCGATCTCCAGCGCCATGATGCCGCGGAAGCGATAGCCGGTATGCTCTTCCATCAGCGCGACCGCGCGGGCGATGGTGCGACTGTCAGTCAGCCGCTCCTGGCCGACCAGCGGCGCGCCCATGTTGGAGACGGCCGCGATCCAGTCGTCGTCGGCGAGGTCCCTCGGCTGCATCAGTTGCACCTTGACCCCTTCGGCGTAGAGCCGACGCATGTTGAGGAGTCCGAGATAGGGGCTGCCTCCCCCGCCAGTGCCGAGGATCCAGGCGCCGACGGCAAGCGATTCGATGTCGTCGAGTGAGATGTCGCGCAGGCTGGTCATGGCTTTCCACAAGAAGAAGATACGCACCCGCCTCGATGAACCCGTCCCTGGCCGATGGCTTGGCAGGAATCGTCCGTGCGTAGACGCGGGGACAATCGCACAGCGTTCGCCTCACACCAGCATCTCGTTCATCACGCGAGCGGTGGCGGTGACACCGAGGATCGTGGGCACGCCCACGATGCCCTTCACCACCGCTTTGGTGTCCGGTGTGTAGCTCATGCAATCCATGGCGACGAGTTGGGGGTTCCTCGCCTTCAGACGTTCCGCGGCCCCTGCTACCTCGGCCGTGTCCGCGCTCGGCGCCAGGGCCTCGATGACGATTTCAAGGCCGGGCCGCCGCCATTTGCTCGCCAGCTTCTCGGCCTGTTCGGGCAGCGGCACGAGCAGGCCCAGCTTTCCCTTTGGCAGCAGGGCGGCGGAAAGCCCATTCAGCACGCGTGAGGGAAACACCACCCCGGCATCTCCTTGCATCGGCGGGAAGTCCCCGGTGCAGGCATAGACGATCGCATCGCAGCCATCGGCCCTCAGTCTCGCCAAGAGCCCGGGCGAACGGGCGACGACGAATTTTTTCGAGATCTTGATGTCCCGGTCCCCCGAAAGGCGGGAGTAGAGCG
The DNA here is from genome assembly GCA_964201945.1 of Alphaproteobacteria bacterium. Lineage (GTDB taxonomy): Bacteria > Pseudomonadota > Alphaproteobacteria > SHVZ01 > SHVZ01 > SHVZ01. The sequence continues at coordinate 1,250 of CAXNIC010000053.1, read as the reverse complement.
TATCCGCGCCGCTTTCCGGCGGGTGACCGGCGATCTCCTCATCGGTCATGCCATCGAGGCAGCCACGCAGGATGACTTTCGTGCCGGCCGGTGCGTGGGCGGCGAATTGGGTGGCAATTTCGTCACGGGGAGCCCGGCTAATGATGGCTATTCCTAGGATCATAGTCTCCTCCTCAATGTCGAGATGCCGGCCGATCTGCAGCTCACGCCGCCTTTCAGGCCGATCCGGCAGATGGTCGATATTGGTTTCATTCTCCTGCAGATGCGGACGATCCACCGTCAGGATGCACCGGAGCGTCGCGACGTCGAGAAAATTCGCACTCTGATCCGCTCCGCGATGCCGAACATCGCCGGAGTGCCGCGTGAGGTCGTCACCTGATGCGCCGGATCCCTTCTTTGATCTCGGCCACGGCGGTCTCAGCTCGTCCGGAGACGGGCGCATTTGGCCTTCGCCCGGTCGGGGTCGAAGGCGCGGATGACAAACTCCTCGACGAACGGGCGGTATGCTTTCCAGAGGCCATTCAGCCATCGTGAGGCAGAGTGTGGTTGACAGCCTCCGCCGAGGTGGACTGTTCGGACCTTTTTTCACTTATTTTACGCACGGCTTTATCGTCGACCGAACCGGGCCGGATTGCGCAGTTGGACGCGCAGCAAGGGTCATTATCGAAATGGCGTTTAGTTAGGTGCGCCCCGAAGCCGCCACAGCTTTGGGTTGATCATTTGTGCTCAAATCGACACCGGAGGCAGCGCCAACTGTCGGTGGCTGCGGGCCCCGGCAACCAATCAACAGCCGCCGACTTCCTCGCGAAAGCGGCGGCTTTCGTTTGTCGGCTGCACGCGCCGGACATCGCCAGGTCGGCGGGGGTAAGCACCCGGACCGGCTCGCGTGGAGGCCCGCCCCGGGTGCAGTGCGGAGGCCGGAGCCGCCCGTCGCAACCCGCAAGGGGGAACACGACCGTCTTGGCTCTTCTCGCAAAGTCGGAGACGTCAGGCCCCGGAAGCCGGGGAAAGGGATCGTGTCTCGTGACGTGGTGTAGGAGCGTTATAGTTCTGGGCGAAGGCCGTGCCGATCCAGGCGGAGACGACACGGCGCTGGGTCTTGCCGGCGTAGGCCAGGGTGTCCTGCCCCCTGAAAAGTGGTCCTCCCTGAGGTATGGTTTTTGACCAAGGAGGACGATGTCGATGGCAAGGAAAAGGCATACGGCGGAAGAGATCGTGACGAGACTGCGGCAAGTCGATGTGCTGACGGC
>CAXNIC010000052.1:0-18296 GCA_964201945.1 Alphaproteobacteria bacterium | reverse complement strand
GATCAGAGCCTGGACGTTGTTGATGTCCTCGATGCCCTGACGGTCCAATTCCGTCTTAACGACCTCGAGGAACTGCCTATGCAGCCGCTCGATCAGCCGGATCGCCTCTAGATAAGCTCCGCGCACATCGACCTCGCTCGCGACTTTCTGACCCCCAAGCACTCCCCGACCCGAGCCCCGGGGGCGCTTTATCATGAACAGTTACAATATGCCACCGGCGGCGGGGGCGCTAGGCCGGTTTTGTGTCCTGAAACAAACCGATGACCCCGGAGAAGTCGAGGGCGGAATTGCCCTGGCCGCAGAACAAGCCATAGATCTGCGCCGCCTCGGCCCCAAGGGGGGTCAAGGCCCCCGCGGCGGAGGCCGCCTCCTGGGCCAGCTTCAGGTCCTTCAGCATCATCGCGGCGGTGAATCCGGCCTTGTAGCCGCGGTTGGCGGGGGATGCCGGCACCGGGCCGGGTACCGGGCAATAATTGGTCATCGACCAGCACTGGCCCGACGACTTGGAACTGATGTCGAACAGCTTCTGGGCGTCGAGACCGAGCTTGGCCGCGAGCGCGAAGGCCTCGGATGTGGCGATCATCGAGATGCCGAGGACCATATTGTTGCAGATCTTGGCCGCCTGACCGTTCCCCGGGCCCCCGGCATGGACGATGGTCTTCCCCATCTTCTCGAGAATCGGCTGGGCCTTGGCGAAGGCCTCCTCCGAGCCGCCCACCATGAAGGTGAGCGTGCCGGCCTCGGCGCCGCCGACGCCGCCGGAGACCGGGGCATCGACCAGCAGCACGCCCTTCCCCTTGGCCTCGGCCTCCATCGCCCGCGCGGTGGCGACGTCGATGGTCGAGGAATCGATCAGCAGCGCCCCCGGCTTCATCGCCGCGAGCACGCCCCCCGCCCCCGCCAGCACGTCCCGCACATGGGCGCCCGCCGGAAGCATGGTGACCACGGCCTCGGCGCCAGCGGCGGCCTCGGCGGCGGACTTGGCCGGGGTGACACCGGTGGCGGCGTCGAGATTCGCTCTCATCAGGTCGAAGCCGACAACCGTGTGGCCGGCCTTGACCAGGTTCCGGGCCATCGGCCCGCCCATGTTGCCAAGTCCGATGAAGCCGATCCGCGCCATTCGTTCCTCCTTCAGGGCCTTGTTCTTCAGGCGAATACCAGATCGCCCGTGGCCGGCGGCTCAAAGTAGCGCGCCACGTCCGCCGCCGTCACCTCCGCCAGCGTCGGCGGCCGCCATTTCGGCGACTGGTCCTTGTCGATCAGGAGGGCGCGGATGCCTTCGAAGAAGTCGCGGCCGGCCATGAACACCTGGGTCATCCGGTATTCCATGATCAGCGCCTCCTCGATCGAGAGCCTGGCACCCCGATGCATCTGCTCGAAGGTGACCTTCATGCTGGTCGGCGACTTCGGCCCGAACGTCTTCAGGACGTCGCGGGCCCAGTCCGTACCCTCGGCCTCGAGCGCCGCCAGGATTTCCTCGACGGAACCGCCTGCGAAGGTGCGCCCGATCTCCGCCCGCGCCGAGGCCAGCGCCGGCACGCCGGGATCGGTGGCGACCTTGCGGATGGCGACATCGACATCGGCACCGGAGGCGAGATCCTTCCGGAACCCGTCGAGCGCCGCGCTCGGCGCGTAATGGGTGGCGAAGCCGGCATAGAGGACGTCGGCACCCCTCACCCGGGCGCCGGTCAGCGCCAGGTAGAGGCCGATCTTGCCGGGGCACTGGTTGAGGAACCAGGTGGCGCCGATGTCCGGGAACAGGCCGATGCCGGTCTCCGGCATCGACGCCATGGTGCGCTCGGTCGCGATCTGGTGCGAGCCGTGGCGCGAGAGGCCAAGGCCGCCGCCCATGGTGATGCCGTCGATCAGCGCGACATAGGGCTTGGACAGGCGGTGGATCAGGCGGTTGAGGCGGTACTCCTCCTGGAAGAAGGTCCGGTACATGTCGCTGGGCGTGGTCTTGACCGAGTCATAGACGGCGCGGACGTCGCCGCCGGCGCAGAACGCCCTCTCGCCCTCGCCTGAGATCACCACGGCGCGGATCGCCGGATCCTTGTTCCAGGCCAAAAGGCGCGGGTAGTAGGCGCGGATCATCTCGAGCGTCAGCGCGTTCAGCGCCTTCGGCCGCGACAGCGTCACGAAGGCGACGCCGCCCTCGACCGCGAAGCGGATGTCTGAGGTCTCGGTCACGGAAAGCAACCTCTCTTAGGGATGCAGCGGTCTACAGGGGCCATGGCGAGGCGGTCAACTCCGCCTACGCAAGGTGAAGGTGGCGATGCCGACACCGAGCAGCACCAGGGCCGCTCCGCCCAGGCGCTCAGGCCCGAAGCGCTCGCCGAACACCAGCGCCGACGACGCCATGCCGAAGATCGGGATCAGCAATGCATAGGGACTGACCGCCGCCATCGGGTAGAGCGAGAGCAGGCGGCCCCAGACGACGTAGCCCAGCCAGGTCGAGATCACCGCGAGGTAGAGCACCGCGCCGACATCGCGCCAGCCCGTCTGCAGCAGCGCGTCCACCACGCCATCCTCGAACGCGAGCGAGGCGAGCAGCGCCGGGACCGGCGGCACCAGGCTGAGCCAGACGGTGAGCGCAAAGCGGTCGACCGGACCCATGCTCTTCTGCATGACGTTGCCGATCGCCCAGCTCGCCGCGGCGGCCAGCGTCAGGAGGAATCCCACCACCGTCATCGAGGCGTCTACCGTGGTCGCGACCAGCGCCAGGCCGGCAAACGCCACCACGCCGCCGGCCAGCTGACGCTGGGTGACGCGCTCGCCGAGCGCGAGCGCGGCGAAGGCCGGGGTCAGGAAGGCCTGGCTCTGCATCAGGATCGACGCCATGCCCGGCGTCATGCCGAGCTGCATGCCGGCGAAGAGGAAGCCGAACTGCAGCACGAACAGGAACAGCGCGAGCCTGAGCAGGAGCGGCCACGGGATCGCCGGCCGCGGGATGATCAGCACCGGTGCCGCCGAGACGACGAAACGGAGCGCGATCAGCAGAAGCGGCGGATAGGCATCCAGCCCCCAGCGGATGGCGACGAAGTTGCAGCCCCAGACGGCAGCGACGAGGACGGCGAGCGCGATATGGCGAAGCGGCATGGCGCGGGAATGACCGAAGGCGAGAGGCGACGCAAGCGCCGTCTCGCCGTCGACCGCTTTAGCGGACGCTCTTCAGCAACTCGATCAGCGCCCGCCGGTCCGCAGCGTTGGGGATGCTGAGGAACCCCATCACCGTTCCCGGCAGGAAGGCCTCGGTGTCGGCGACGAAGCGGTCGAGAGCGTCCTCCGTCCACACCAGGCCCTTGCGGCCGGCCTCGATGAGCTTCGGCGAATACTCGAAATCCGGAAGCGCCGCGGCGGCGCGGCCGACGACGCCGATCAGGCCGGGTCCAGGCGTCGGCCCCCGTTCCGCCTCCAGGCTGTGGCAGGCGACGCAGCGGGTGAAGACCCGCCGTCCCCGCTGCAGGTCCTGGGCCGAGGCAGTTTCCGCGGCGACCACCAGCAGAAGCGCCAGAAGCGCTCTCACTGGAAACGGTAGACCACGATGCGGTCGAGACCCGATTCCGGCGTCCACACCTCGCCCTTCCGCCCGAGGATCTGGCGGACATTGGCGTTGGGCTCGCGATTGCCGAAGGTCTGGAAGGTCTCGGTCTCGGGATCAAAGCGGACCATGGCATTGGCGCCCCAGTCGCTGACCCAGACAGCGTCCCGCTCGTCGACATAGACCGCATAGGCCCGCGGCCGCGCCCCCGGCAGCTTCCACAGCTTCCAGGTTTTGGTCTCGGGCTCGTAGCGGCTGAGCTGGCCCGAGTTCCACTCGCTGATGTAGAGGCGGCCCTTGGAATCCGACCAGACCCGCCGCGCGCCCTGGCCGGCGGTCGGCGGCTGGATCACCTTGGCCTCGCCAGTCTCGATGTCGATCTCGGCCAGGTGGCTGCCGGCGAGCGAGACATAGAAGATGCCGCCCTTCGGCGTGGCAGCGATGCCGTAGGGACCCCGCCCCTTCGGCGCGTCCCAAACCTTCATCTCGCCGCTGGCCGGGTCGAGGCGGCCATAGATGCCGTTCTGGCCGGTGAACCAGATCCTGCCCTTGCCGTCGAAGGCGGCAGTATTGAGGTTGGCGTAGCCGCCGTCTTCCGGCAGCCGCCAGACCGTCACCGCCTCCGTCTTGGGGTCGACCCGGACGATGGCGTTCTGGCCGCCATCGGTGAGCCAGGGCGCACCATCCGGCCCGACGATGACGCCATGCGGTGCCGAGCCGGAGCCGAGCGCGATGTGGTCGACCTTGCCGGTTCTGGGATCGAGCCGGCCGAGCGCGCCTGCGCGCTGCTGGGCAATCCAGACATAGCCACCCGGCGAGGGATCGGCGGCGACGTCGTGCGGCCCTGAGCCGGCGGGCACTGCGAATTCCTGGGTCTCGACCTTGACCGGCGCGGCATCGGCCGGGATCGCAAGCAAAGCGGCGGCGAGGAGCAGGACGACGCGCATGGGATGGCCCTCCGTCGGCCGGCCGATGCTAGCATGGTGCATGTTCCTGACCGATCACGAGCGGCGAATCGCCGAAGGCGCGGACGGCGCGGCGGCGGCGATGGCGATGCGGCTGGTCGCCGAGACCGGCCGCCTGCTCGGCGCCGGCCGCCTGCTGCCGATCGCGTCCGCCCATGTCGATGGCTGCCTCTATCATGGCGACTCCGGCACCTACTTCGCCGAACGCCTGGTCGCCGATGGCGGCCGGGTGGTGGTGCCGACGACGCTGAATGTCGGCGCGCTCGACCTCCTGCACCCGGAGCGGGTCAAGGGCGATGCCCATCATCGCGACATGTCGCTCCGGATGATGCGGTCCTACGAGACCCTCGGCTGTCGGGCGACCTGGACCTGCGCGCCCTACCAGGCGGGCCACCGCCCCGCCACCGGCACCGACGTCGCCTGGGGCGAATCCAACGCCGTCGCCTTCTGCAACTCCGTCCTCGGTGCCCGCACCAACCGCTATGGCGACTTCCTCGACATCGCCTGCGCGCTGATCGGTCGCGCGCCCGACTACGGCCTGCATCGGCCGGAGAACCGGAGGGCGACGGTCGTGATCGATACCTCCGCCCTGTCGCCGGCGCTGCGAGACGCCGATGTCTTCTATCCCGTGCTCGGCACTTGGCTCGGCGCCGAGATCGGATCGGAGATCGCCGCGATCACGGGTCTCACACCTGGGCAGAGCGAGGATCGCCTGAAGGCGCTCGGCGCCGCCGCCGCCTCCGCCGGCGCTGTCGGCCTCTTTCATGTCGTCGGCTCGACACCGGAGGCGCCGACGCTTGCCGCCGCGACTCAAGGCGGCCCGAGCCGCACCATCCACCTGACCGGCGAGATGATCCGTGCCGCTCGCGACCGGCTGTCCACCGCCGGCGAGGGCGCCGTCGACTGCATCGCTCTCGGCAGCCCGCATTTCAGCGAAGGCGAGTTCGCCGAGCTCGGCCGCCTCGCCGCCGGCCGGCGCTTCAAGGTGCCGGTCTATGTCTGCACGCGGCGCGACCTGGTGGAACGAACCGACCTCTCGGCGCTGAAAGCCGCCGGCGCCGTGATCGTCGCCGACACCTGCGTGGTGGTGACGCCGATCCTGCCGCCGGGCGGCGGTGTGCTGATGACCAACTCCGGCAAGTTCGCCCATTACGGCCCGGCGAACCTGGGATACGAGGTGGTCTATGGCAGCCTCGAGGACTGTGTCGCCTCGGCCGTCGAGGGCCGGGTGCGCCGCGAGGAGCGGGTCTGGCAATGACCCAACTCGACGGCGAGGCTCTGATCGCAGCAGAAGGCGCAGGCACGATCCTCAAGATCGATCATCCGATCAGCTTCTGGGGCGGCGTCGATCCGAAGACCGCGCGCATCACCGATCCGCGTCATCCGCGCCACGGCGCGTGCCTGACCGGCCATGTCGTCGCCATCGCCGAGCTGCGTGGATCGAGTTCGTCCAGCGCTGTACTGCTGGAGCTGATCCACGCCAGGATCGCGCCGGCGGCGATCCTGCTGCGCGAGACCGACGCCATCCTGGCGCTGGGCGCGCTGGTCGCACGCGAGATGGGGTATGGAGATCTGGCGATGGTCAAGCTGTCGCGAGACGACTTCGCTCTTCTCTCCGAGGGGCGCCGTGCCCGTGTCGAAGGCGCGCGCGTCACCCTCGACTGAACGCCTGGAGGTCCCGCATGACCGACGAGTTCGCCGACCCGCAGGTCCGCCCCCGCTACACCGGCATCCCGACCTTCATGCGGGCGCCGTACGCCGAGGACTGGCGCGGGCTCGACATCGGACTCGTCGGCATCCCCTTCGACGGTGGCGTCACCAATCGCACGGGCGCCCGCCACGGCCCGCGCGAAGTCCGCAACATGTCGAGCTTCATGCGGAAGATGAACCAGTCGACCAAGGTCTCGCCGTTCGAGATCTGCAAGGTCGCCGATCTCGGCGATGCCTGGGTGCAGAGCCCCTACAATCTCGTCACAAGCCTGGATGAGATCGGTGCCTTCTACACGCGCCTGCATCAGGCCGGCCTGGTGCCGGTCTCCTGCGGCGGCGATCACTCGGTGACGCTGCCGGTGTTCCGCGGCATCGCCAGGCATCGTCCGGTCGGCATGGTGCATTTCGATGCCCATTGCGACACCGGGGACGACTACCTGGGATCCAAGTTCCACCACGGCGCCCCGTTCCGCCGTGCCGTCGAGGAAGGCCTGCTCGATCCCAAGCGCACCATCCAGATCGGCATCCGGGGATCTCTGAACGATCCGGATCTCTGGAAGTTCAGCCACGACTCCGGCATGCGCGTCATCTACATGGAGGAGTTCTACGAGCTCGGACCGAAGGGCGTGATCGCCGAAGCTAGGCGCATCGCCGGCGACGGGCCGATCTATGTCAGCTTCGACGTCGACGGCCTCGATCCGGTCTACGCGCCGGGAACCGGCACGCCCGAGGTCGGCGGCTTTTCCACCCTGGAAGCGCTGATGATGCTCCGCGGCCTCCAGGGCCTGAACCTCATCGGCGGCGACGTGGTCGAGGTGGCGCCGCCCTTCGACCAGACCGGCAACACGGCGCTGGTCGGCGCCACCATCATGTTCGAGATCCTCTGCATCGTCGCCGACGCCGTGGCGAAACGAAAAGGCGCCTAGCCCCCCAACCTCCCGTCGCGCAGCTGTCGTCCGGTACATCTTTCCGATCGGATAGAATTGCTGTTACCGTCAAAGAAAACGCCGACGGCCACTCGAGGGGAGGTTTCCATGATCTCGCATACCCTGCGTGTCGCGTTCGCTGCGGCCGCTTCGCTGAGCCTTGCTACGACCGGCACCGCGCAGGCGCAGAAGCGCGGCGGCGAGCTGGTCTATCTCCAACAGTCGACGCCGCGCTCGCTGGACGCGATCACCTCGACCGAGCAAGCGGTGCGCAACGTCACCATGCATCTCTACGAGATGCTGGTGACCCGCGACGAAGGTTCGAACCCGATCCCCGATCTCGCCTCCAAGGTCGAGGAGAGCGCCGACGGCCTGACCTACACCTTCACCCTCCGCCAGGGCGTGAAGTTCCACAACGGCAAGGAGATGACGAGCGAGGACGCCAAGGCGAGCGTCGAGCGTTATGGCCGCATCGGCTTCGACCGCGCCGACTTCGCCAAGGTAACGGCCGTCGCGGCGCCGGGCAAATACACGCTGACGATCACGCTGAGCGAGCGCGTGCCGAGCTTCATCGAGCAGCTGAGCTCGCCGCGTGCCCCGATGGTGATCATCCCGTCCGAGGAAGCCGCCAAGGAAGGCAACAAGACCAACCCGATCGGCACCGGCCCCTTCCAGCTCGTCGAATTCGTTCCCGACAGCCACGTCAAGATGAAGCGCTTCGACGGCTATACGGCGAACGAAGGCACCGGCGAGCGCGACGGCTTCTCCGGCCGCAAGGTGGTGTATGTCGACGGCGTCAATTTCCGCATCGTGCCGGAGACGAACGCGCGCATCGCCGCCCTCGAAACCAGGGCCGCGCATTTCTCCGAGCAGATCCCGAGCCTGACGGCGAAGCGCCTGAAGGACAGCAAGGACATCCAGGTGGTGACCCTGATGCCCTGGAGCATGGCGTTCACCATCCTCAACTCGGGGCCTGGCGGCGGCCCGACCGAGAAGCTCGGCGTCCGCCGCGCGATCCAGGCCGCGGTCGATGCCGACGAAATCATGGCGATCTCGACCGACGGCGTCTATCGCCTCGACCATGCCTTCAACTACCCCGAGAGCCAGTACTTCTCGGCCGAGGTCGGCAAGGCCGTCTACAACCAGGCGAACCCGGCCAAGGCGAAGCAGCTCCTGGCCGAAGCCGGCTACAAGGGCGAAGAGGTCATCATCATCGCCAGCTCGCAGATCGCCGGCGTGAAGGCGCAAGCCGAGGTCATGGCCGAGCAGCTGAAGGCCGCGGGGATGAAGGTGCGCGTCGACATGTACGACTCGCCTGGATACATCGCCAAATCCCAGCAGCCCGAAGGCTGGAGCGTCTATGTCGGCGAGTTCGGCCTCGCGCCCTCGATCGGCCCCTATGGCCTTCCCAACTTCTGGACCGGACCGAAGAACCTGCAGAAGTTCCGCGACCCCCTGCTCGATACCGCCTTCGACGAGCTGAAGAGCAAGCTGACCCTGGCCGAGCGCAAGGCAGCGGCCGACCGCTTCTACACGCGGGTCACCGACCAGGCCTATGCGGTCAAGCTCGGCGACAACGGGTTGCTCCAGGCGGTCCGGAGCGAGGTCAAGAACTTCAAGCCCTACCGCATCCCGCGGGCCTGGGGCGTCTGGCTCGACTAGTCACTCACGCATCCGGAGCGAAGCTTAAGACTATGACGCGTCCCAACATCGTCCTGATCATGCCCGACCAGCAGCGGGCAGATTCGCTCGGCTGCTACGGCAATGTCTTCACCAAGACGCCGGAGGTCGATCGCCTCGCGCGCGAAGGCGTGCGCTTCACCCGTGCCTACACCACCTGGCCGGTCTGCACGCCGGCGCGCGGCACGATGTGGTCGGGGACGTATCCGCATAAGCACAAGCTGATCGACAACGTCTACGGCGTCGACGACGCGTTCGCGACCATGGCCGGCGTTCGCACCACGCTCTTCGACGTCCTGAAGGCCGCCGGCTACACCACCACCCATTTCGGCAAGTGGCATCTCGGCGAGAAGCAGCCGAAATACTTCGACGTCTGGGAGACCACCTTCAACTCGCGCGTCCATCACTGGATCGGCGGGCTCGACTCCGGCGTCTGGCGACCCGGCCTGCAGACCGACAAATGCATCCAGTTCCTGGACTCACGCAAGGAAGGCGACGCGCCCTTCGTCATGGTCCAGGGCTACTACCCGCCGCACGACCCCTACACCGCGCCGAAGGAGTTCTACGAGCCCTACCGCAACAAGGGCGTGCCGTTCGCCGGCTACTATGCAGGCGTCAGCGCCATCGACTACGAGACCGGCCGCATCCTCGATGCGCTGGACCGCAACGGCCAGCGCCACAACACGCTGGTGATCTACTTCGCCGATCACGGCGACACCTTCCTCTATCGCGAGGACGGCGAGCACAAGTTCGTCTGCTTCGATGATTCCATCCGCATTCCGTTCGTCATGAGCTGGCCCGCGAAGTTCCCGGCCGGCACCGTGAACGACCGCATGGTGGGCCTGCAGGACCTGATGCCGACGGTTCTGGACGCCGCCGGCGTCGCCGCCCCCGACGGAATGCACGGCAAGAGCGCGGCACCTCTGGCCCGCGGCGAGAAGCCGTCCTGGCGCGACTCCTATTATGTGCAGAACCGCACCCACAAGAAGAAGATCAACCAGCGGGGATACCGCACCGACGACTGGAAGCTTATCGGCAGCGTCGAGGGCGGCGCGCATTCGCTGTTCGACCTCAACCGCGATCCCGAGGAGGAATGGGACCTGTTCGTCACGCCTCGGGACGACATCATGAACCGCTATGCCAACGAACCCAGCTACGCCGGCACCGCCCGCGAGCTGGCGCACGGCATGCGCTCGATGGCCCAGTCGATCGACGATCCGGAAGGCATCGCCATCGCCGACCGCGTGATCGCGGCCCTAGCCGGACGCTAGAGTCACCTCGTGCCCCCTCTCCCGGCAAAGCCGGGGGAGGGCTGGGGTGGGGGCGAGCGCAGCGAGGACCGCCTAATACGAACGAACGGCTCGCTCCGTCAGGGCGGCTGCTGGGGCAGCGGCGACATACGATCTCGCTTCGCTCGCCCCCACCCCGTCCCTCCCCCGCCTTTGGCGGGAGAGGGGGCACGAAGCGGACTTAAGAACCAGCGCACCAGTCCCGCCAGGCGAAGCGAAAGGCCTCACCGCGCGCCTTGCCGTAGGCCTTGCCGTCGGCGAGTCGTGACGCCTGGGCCTTTCCCCGGAGCGTGCGCCGGATTTCAGCCAGGGCATCGAGGTCGGCGGCCAGCGTCGCGGCGCGGGCGACATAGTCGTCCTCGCTTCCGGCGATACCCTGCTGGAATCCGACCGACGAGAGCAGCGCCAGACCATAACGGCCAGCCATGCGGTCTCCGGCCAGCGTCACCACCGGCACGCCCATCCAGAGGGCTTCGCAGGTGGTGGTGACGCCGCCATAGGGAACGGGATCGAGCGCGATATCGATCTCGTTCAGGAATATCAGGTGGTCGACGAAGCCCGCCGTCCACGGGCGCAGGTCGACGCGGGAGGCATCGATCCCTTCGCGCTCGAAGGCGTGGGCGAAATGCGCGCGGACGCGAGGCTCGGAGAAGCCCCGGCCCTTCACCACCAGGCGGGCGCCGGGCACCGCACGCAGCACGCGCGACCACAAGGCGATGGTCGACGGCGTGATCTTCACCAGCGCATTGGTCGACCCGAACGTGACACGGCCCTCCGCGCGCGCCGGCAACGGCCCGACCGCCGGCAGGTCGAGCAGCGGGTCGTAGCAATAGGCCAGCGGCAGGCGGAGCACGCGCTCGGTGAAATGCGCCTCGTGTTCCGGCGGGATCAGCAAGGGATCGCCGATGATCCAGTCGGCCGCGGCCGAGCCCGAGGTGCCGAGCGCCAGGTCCATGATCTGCACCGGCGCCGGCCGCTCGGCGACGGCGGGAAAGCGCGGGCCGCCGAGATGGCCGACGAGATCGACCAGCACGTCGACGCGGTCCCGGCGAATCCGATCGGCGAGCGTGGCGTCGTCCATCCCGTCGGTCACGCGCCAGGAGTCGCTGACCCGGCGATAGCGCTTGGTGTATCCGTCCTCCTGCTCGGCCGGCAGATCGGAATAGACGAAGACCTCGAGGTCATGGGCGCGACGATCCAGCCCCTCGAAGCCCGGCAGCGCCACGAAGGCATGGGTGTTGCCGCGGAGATTGGGGCCGCCGAGGAAGCCGACCCGGATGATCCGGTCGGGATCGCGGGACGCGGCGAGGAGCGGCGAAGAGATGGCCGGCAAGCGCTCGGTGCACCACGCCTCGCGGATCTTCCTCATAGCGACGCCGTCAAGGGCGGGATCGAAGACCAGCGCCGACAGCATCGCCCGGTTGGCTTCCGGATTGTCCGGGCGCTGCGCCAGGATACGCCGGTTGAACATCGTCGCGCGATCGAGAAGGCCGAGGAAATTGGCGAGGACGGCGAGCGGCGTCAGCGCGTTGAGCGAAGCAGGGTTCAGCGCCAGCGCGCGCTCGTAGCCGGCGACCGCGGCCTCGATCCGACCGAGGTTCTGCAGCGCGGATCCTAAGTTGAACCAGGCGTCCGCGCGCGCCGGCTCCAGCGTGAGCGCGCGCCGATAGCTGCGCGCGGCCGCCGGCAGCCGCCCTGCCCGCTGCTCGACCGTTCCGAGGTTGTTGTGGGGATCGGCGAGATCGGCGATGAGGCCGGCGGCACGGTGCCAGGCCGCCGCCGCCGCCTCGGCATTGCCGTCCCGCCAGCTCATCCCGCCGAGATTGACCCAGGCGGCGCCGATCCCCGGATCGAGCGCCAGCGCCCGACGATAGGCGTCCGCCCGGCCCTGCCGCTGCCCGGCATCGGCCCAGGTCAGCGCCCGCTCGCTCGCCAGCGTCGCATCGGCGACGAGGCGGCCCGCCGTGGCGAACGAGAGATCCGCCGCCTCGATGTCGCCGGTGCGGGCCTGCATGCGCGCAAGCTGGACATGCGACTCCGCCCGGCCGGGACGAAGACGGACGGCCTGCGTCCAGGCGGCGGCCGCCTCCGGCCAGCGCTCAAGTCCGGCCTCGGCCATGCCGAGTGTTTCCCAGGCGGCAGGAGCCCGCGGCGCCAACATCGTCGCCCGCAGCGTCGGCGCGATCGCGGCCGCGAGATCGCCTCGCGCCGCCAGCGTGAGACCGAGCTTCAACCACGCGGTCGCCTCGCCGGGCGTCTCCGCCAACGCGCCTCGCAGCGGGCGCGGATCGAGATCGGCGGTCATCCGGACCAGGCCCGCCACATGCGCCGATAGGCTCCTTCGACGGCGCGCGCAAAGGCCGGTCCGTCGCAGAGCCGCGAGGAGACGACCCGCTGCCGGAGCGTCGCCCGCAACGCCGCCAGCTTCGAGAGATCCTCGGCGATGCCGGCCGCCGCCTCGACATAGGTGTCGACGTCGGTGGCGACGAGCTGCGGCAGGCCAACGGCTTCGAGGAAAACGCCGCCGTAGCGGCCGAGCACGCGCTCGCCCATCAGGCTGACGACCGGCACGCCCATCCACAGCGCTTCGCAGGTGCTGATCACGCCGCCATAGGGAAAGGGATCGAGCGCCACGTCGATCTCACGGAAGATCGCCAGGTGGTCTTCCTGGGTCGCCGTCCATCCGCGAAGGTCGATCCGGTCCGGGTGGATGTTGCGGTCCGAGAAGAAGGCGAGGAGCCGGTCGGCGACCGCCGGGTCCTGGTAGGCCTTGGCCTTCAGGATCAGACGCGAATGCGGCACGTGCCCCAGGATGTTGGCCCAAACGGCGAGGCACCGGGGCGACAGCTTCGCCGGCTGGTTCAGGCTGCCGAAGGTGACGTAGCCGGCCGTGGTTGCCGGCAGCGGCGACACGTCCGGCGCCGGCGACAGAGGATCGTAGACGAAGGCGAGATCGATCCGCTCCAGCCGCTCAGAGAACTGACGCTCGATCCCGGGCGGCGTCAGCCGCGCGTCGCCGATCGCCCAGCCGACAGCGTCGAGCCCGAAGCTGCCCATCAGCAGCAGGTTGACCTGAACCGGCGCCGGCCGATGCGCCAATGCCAACAACCGCGAACCGGTCGGGTATCCGAGGACATCGACGGCGACGTCGATGCGATCCTCCCGCATCCGTCGCGCCAGCGCCTCGTCCGAGAGCCCCTGCGTGACATGAAAGGACGACGCGGCCCGGAAGCGCTGGCTCACCTCGTCTTCCGCCGAAACGTCGAGATCGGAATAGCAGACGACCTCGAAGCGCTCGCGGTCATGCGCCTCGACCAGCGGCAGGATCGAGACCGCCGCCGTGTGCAGGCGCAGCCCGTCGGCGCCGACATAGCCGACCCGAAGGCGACGGTCCCGCTGATCCGGCTTCCGCGACGGCACCATCGCCGGAAGCGTCTCCGCCAGCGGCCTCGCATAAAGCGCATCGAAGCGCCGGCAGAGACGGAGCTCGTCCTCGCCGGTGACCGTATCCAGCAGGCGGAGAAGGTTGATCAGGTTCGCAAGGATCTGCGGCCGCTCCGGCTGCAGGACATGCGCGCGCCGCATCGGCGGCTCCGCGTCCTCAACTTCGCCCAGGCCATGATGCAGGATGGCGAGGTTGAGCCAGGCGTCGCCGAGGCCGGGCGCCAGCGCCAGCGCCTGGCGATAGGCCGCGCGCCCCTCGTCGAACCGCCGCTGCTCGCGGCGGACATTGGCGAGGTTGTAGCGGGCATCGACGTCGTCCCGGCGAAGCGCCAGCGCCGAGCGCAGGCTGCGCGCGGCGCCGTCGAGATCGCCGGCCGCCTGCAGTGCGACGCCGAGATTGTTGTGCGCCTCCGGCATCGCCGGTGCCGCGCGCACCGCCCGGCGATAGGCCACGAGCGCGTCAGCCGAGCGCCCGAGACTCCGGTAGGCGCTGCCGAGGTTGAGGTGAAACTCGGCCCGGCGCATCCCGAGGCTCTCGGCACGGTCGACCGCCGTCGCGATCAGCTCGGCCGCACGCCCGGCATTGCCCCGGCGCAAGGCGACGACGCCGAGGAGATGCAGGACGTCCGGATTGTCGGGGATCGCCGCGGCCGCCGCCTTCAGCGCCGCCTCGGCCACTTCCAGCCGACCCTCCCCGAGCGCCCGGTGCCCTGCCCGGAGCAGCATCTCCCCGCCCCCGGTCACGGCGCCTCGCACCAGCGCCGCCAGGCCTGCCGCATCGCCACCTCGAAGGCCCGGGCGTAAGCCGGCGCATCGCAGAGCGGTGAGCGGAGAAGCCGCGCCCGGAGCCCGGCTCGCAGCTCGGTCCGCCGTGCCGCATTCGCGGCCAGCGCCGCCGCGAGGACGACATAGGCGTCGTCATCGTCGGCAGCGAAGTCGGCGAGGTCCACCTGCGTCAGCACGTCCAGTCCCACCCGGCCGACGAAGCGGTCGCCGATCTTCGTGATCACCGGCACGCCCATCCACAGCGATTCAAAGGTGGTGGTCGAGCCGTTGAAGGGAAACGGGTCGAGCGACACGTCGACGCGATCGAACATCGCCAGATGATCGGCGCGCGACAATTGCCCGCCGTCGAAGACCAGGCGCTCGGCGGCGATGCCGTGGCCAGAGAAGAGACGGCGGTAGCGCTCGCCGACGAGCGGGTCGCCGAAGCGGTTGCCACTGCGGAGAAGCAGACGCGAGCCCGGCACCGCGGCGAGGACCCGCGCCCACAGCGCGACCACCTCGGGCGTCAGCTTCGCCGGATTATTGAAGGAGCCGAAGGTGACGGCGCCCGTCTCGACCGAAGGCGATGGCCCGGGTTCCGGCGACGCCGCGGGCGGCGCGTGCAGATAGAAGCTGGGCAGGCGCAGCAGGGACTCGGTGAAGGGCTCGGCCGTGTCCTCAGGATGCAGGATCGCATCGGTCACCCAGTGATCGACGGTCGGAAGCCCGGTCGAGCCAATGGCATGAAAGGCCACGACCACCGGCGCCGGCTTCTCCGCCAGCACCACCGCCGAGTTGTAGGCGGTGTGCGGGGCGAGCGCGATCAGGAGGTCGACACGATCCTCCCGGATGATCCGGCTGACCGCCGCGTCGTCTTCCGCCGAGACGTCGCGGAAGCGATCGGCCATCGAGGCGAAGGCCTCGGTCGTCTCGTCGGGCAAGGGCAGGGTCGAGTAGATGCAGACCTCCGCCTCGGCCCGGTCGCGATGACGGAAGAGGCCCTCGACGTTCCAGCCGACCGGATGCATCCGGAGGTCGCCGGAGAGATAGCCCACGCGCAGGCGACGCGCCGGGTCGCGGTCATTGGCGAACGATCCCGCGCGCGGCAACACCCGCCCGGCCCAGGCGCGCCGCTCCGCCGCCAGGACCTCGAGGCCGACATCGCCGTCATAGGCGAGAGCGAATTGAAGGTTGCTGCCCGCGGCGTGAAAGTCAGGGCGGATCCCGATCGCGCGTCGCAATGGCGCCTGCGCACCCTGGGCATCACCGAGCGCGACCAGGGCGTTCCCCAGCATGTCCTGGGCCTCGGCATCGGCGGGAGCCAGCGCCAGCGCCCGCCTCGCGGCGGCGAGCGCACCGCCGATCCGGCCCTGCCAGGTCGCCGCGCCGGAGAGATTCCGCCAGGCATCGAGGTGCTGGGGATGGATCGCCAGCGCCCGGCCGAAGCGGGCCATGCCCTGCGACAGCAGGCTCTTGCGGACGGCAAGGGCGCCGAGGTTGTTCTGGGCCTCGGCCGAGCCCGGCACCAGCACCAGCGCGCGGCGCATCTCGCGCGACGCCATCGGGTCGCGCCGGTCGGCCAGCACGCCGCCGAGGTTGAGGCGCGGCTCGGCCGCCAGGCGATCGAGAGAAAGAGCGCGCGTGAACCATAGCGCCGCTTCGCCGCTGCGGCCGGCGAGACGCAAGGCGACGCCGAGCGTGTTCAGGAAGAGGGAGCGAGAGGCGTCGGCAGCGACGGCGCGGCGGGCGAGTGCGACCGCCGGTGCGGTCTCGGGCGAGCGGCAGGCGATGGCCGCCAGCAGATGGACGATCTCCGGATGATTCGGCGCGAGGCGCAGCAGGCTGCGGCAGACCGACTCCGCCTCGACCAGCCGCTCCTCGCGGAAAAGGCGCAAGGCATGGGCGAAGGTGGTGTCGAGAATGTCGGTGCCGGCTCGGCTGGTCACGGCTTCGGATATAACATCCGTCCGTGTCCGCGCCGAGCCCAACCTCCCTGCCTTCGCAATGGCCACTCGTCGCCCGCGGCCTTGCCGCCCGGGGCGATCACGCCGGCGCGGCCGCGGCCTGGCGGAAGGCGCTCGCCGATTCGTCCGCCGACGCCACCGCCTGGTCCGGGCTGGGAACGGTTCTGATCCGTCTCGGGCAGCCGATCCCGGCCCAGCACGCGCATGCCCGCGCCGCCTGCCTTCGCCCGGCGAGCGCCGAGGCCCAGTTCAACCTCGCCGCCGCCAGCGGTCTCGCCGGCGACGGGGCGACCGCGGTGCGGGCGTTCCGTCGCGGCCTCGCGCTGGCGCCGCCGACGGCGCGCGCCCACAACCAGTTCGGCCATCTCTCGGCGCTGGTCGGGCGCATCGACCTCGCCCTCACCCACCTCGCCCGTGCCATCGCCCTCGATCCGCTCGACGCGCTGGCATGGGCGGCCCTCGGCGATCATCTTCTGGGCCAGCTCGCCTTCGGCCAGACCGAGCGCTGCCTGCGCCGGGCCGTGGCGGCAGCGCCGGCATCCCTCCACCCGCTCCTTCAATTCGCCAATCTGGTCCGCGATCTCGGCGAGCCTGCCGTCGCGCTTCGCTGGTTCGATCGGGTCGCCGCGGTCGGCATCGACGAAAGCCGCCAGCGCCAGTCCCTCCTGCTGCTGCTCTACCACCCGGATCCGATGCCGGAAGAGCGCTTCGCCCGGCACCTCGCCTATGCGACCGCTCATGCGCCGCCACGGCCTGCCCCGCCCGCCCGCCCGGCGGCCGGCCGGCGCCGGCACATCGCCTATCTCTCGGCCGGGTTCTTCGATCACCCGACCGCAGCCGTGGTCGTTCGCCTGCTCGAGGCCCATGACCGGGAGACCTTCGAGGTCACGCTCTTCGCCCATGTCCGCCGGCCCGATGCGATGAGCGAGCGGCTGAAGGGGGCGGTCGACCGCTGGATCGACGTTGACGGCTGGTCTCCCGCGGCGATCGCCGACGCGATCCGCTCGGCGGGCGTCGATATTCTCGTTCTGCTCGCCGGGCGCTACGACCCCGTCGCCTGGCCGGTCGCCGCTCTCCGGCCGGCACCGGTCCAGATCGCCTTCCACGACACCGCGACCAGCGGCATGGTCGCCATCGATCATCTGGTGACCGATGTTGTTTTGAGCCCACGCCGGGGCAAGGAGTGGTCGACGGAGCGGCTGCTGCGCCTGCCGAGCTTCCCGTTGCACGAGCTGCCGGCCGACGCGCCGCCGGTGGCGCCACTGCCGGCGCTGGCCGCCGGGCACGTCACCTTCGGCTCGCTGAACAGCTCGGCCAAGCTGAACGACCAGGTGCTGCGGCTCTGGGGCCGGGTGATGGCGGCGGTGCCGACCGCGCGCCTGCTGGTCAAGGCGCCGGCCCTTGCCAGTTCCCGCCTCGCCGGGCGCCTGTTGGCGCGACTCGGCGAAGCCGGCGTCGATCGCGGACGAATCGAGCTGGTCACCGCCTATGCCGACAGCCGGCGCGAGCTGCTCCAGGTCTATGACCGGGTCGATATCGGCCTCGACACCTTCCCCTATGCCGGCGGCATGACCACGTTCGAGGCGCTCTGCCAGGGGGTGCCGGTGGTGACGCTGGCCGGCCGCGACATGGTGGGGCGCTGGGGGGCGACCTTGGCGATCCATTCGGGCCATCCCGGGCTGGTGGCGGAGACGGAGGAGGCCTATGTCGGGATCGCCCGGCGCCTCGCCGGAGATCTCGACGGACTCGCTGCCTTGAGGGCGCGCCTCCGTGGCGACTTCCTCGCCTCGCCGCTTTGCGATGCCCGCCTGAAGGCGCGTCATCTGGAGCGCGCCTACCGCCGGATGTGCCGCTGACGGCGCAATTCCACAAATTCCTGTACGCCTTTGCGGCCCTCTGCTAGGACGGTCGCGGACGAACCAGAAAGCCTGCCATGGAGCCGAGTTCGAGCCTTCCGCCCAAAGACCTCCAGCGGATCTACAAGTCGTTGCGACTGATCCGCCGCGCCGAGG
>CAXNIC010000051.1:0-18323 GCA_964201945.1 Alphaproteobacteria bacterium | reverse complement strand
GGCAAGACCATCGATGCCTATTTCAAGAAGGTGAACGCCGAAGGCGGCGTCAACGGCCGCAAGGTCACCTTCATCTCCTATGACGACGGCTACAGCCCGCCGAAGACGGTCGAGCAGGCGCGCAAGCTGGTCGAGAGCGACGAGGTGCTTCTGGTCTTCCAGTCGCTGGGCACGCCCGGCAACACCGCGATCCAGAAATACATGAACGGCAAGAAGGTGCCGCAGCTCTTCGTCGCCACCGGCGCCACCCAGTTCGGCAATCCCAAGGAATTCCCCTGGACCATGGGCTGGCAGCCCAACTACCAGAGCGAAGGCCGGATCTACGCCAAATACATCCTCGACAAGCATCCGAACGGCAAGATCGGCATCCTCTACCAGAACGACGACTACGGTAAGGACTACCTGAAGGGCATGAAGGAAGGTCTCGGCGCCAAGGCGGCGACGATGATCGTTTCCGAGCTTCCCTACGAGGTCGCCGACCCGACCGTCGACTCTCAGATCGTCACGCTGAAGTCCAAGGGCGCCGACATCTTCTTCAACGTCGCCACGCCGAAGTTCGCCGCCCAGGCCATCCGCAAGGCAGCCGAGATCGGCTGGCAGCCGGTCCATCTTCTCAACAACGTCTCCAACTCGGTCGGCTCGGTGCTGAAGCCGGCCGGCCTCGACGCGTCGAAGGGCATCCTCTCGACCGGCTACATCAAGGACTCGACCGACCCGACCTGGAAGGACGACGCCGGGATGAAGGAATGGGAAGCCTTCATGGCCAAGTACTTCCCCGACGGCGACAAGACCTCGAGCTTCACCGTCTACGGCTATGCCGTCGCCCAGAGCCTGGTGCACGTGCTGAAGCAGGCCGGCAACGAGCTGACGCGCGAGAACGTCATGAAGCAGGCGGCCAACCTGAAGGGTGTCGACATCAACGTGCTGCTGCCGGGCATCAAGCTCAACAGTGGCCCGAACGACTTCTATCCGATCGAGCAGATGCAGATGCAGCGCTTCACGGGCGAGCGCTGGGAGCTGTTCGGCCCGGTGATGTCGGGCGAGATCGGCAGCTGATCCGATCCGGCGAGGGGAGGGCCTTCGGGCTCTCCCCTCGGCCGTCTAAAGCGAAATCTCAAGACATGAGCAGACCATGAGAGAAGCCGTCATCGTCTCGGCGGTACGGACGCCGATCGGCCGTGCCTATCGCGGTGCCTTCAACGACACCCATGGCGCGACGCTGGGCGGCCACGTCATCCGCCATGCGGTCGAGCGCGCCGGGATCGATCCGGGCGAGGTCGAGGACGTCCTTCTCGGCTGCGCCATGCCCGAAGGCGCCACCGGCGGCAACATCGCGCGTCAAGCGGCGCTGGCCGGTGGCCTCCCGACGACGGCGGCGGGGACGACGATCAACCGCTTCTGCTCGTCGGGCCTGCAGGCGATCGCGTCTGCCGCACAGCGCGTCGTCATCGACGGCGTGCCGGTCGCGATCGGCGGCGGGCTCGAGTCGATCAGCCTGGTGCAGAACGACCATCGCAACAAATTCCGGGTGCAGGACGAGTGGCTGCTCGCCCACAAGCCCGACGTCTACATGAGCATGCTGGAGACGGCGGAGGTGGTGGCCGCGCGCTACAAGGTCTCGCGCGAGACCCAGGACGCCTTCGCGCTGGAAAGCCAGCGGCGCACCGCGGCCGCCCAGCAGGGCGGGCGCTTCGATCAAGAGATCGTGCCGCTGGAGTCGGTCAAGCTCATCGCCGACAAGGCGACGGGCGCCATCAGCCGCGAGACCGTGCGGCTGACCCGGGACGAAGGCAATCGCGCCGACACTTCGGCCGCGGGTCTGGCGCAGCTGAAGCCCGTCCTTGGCGACGACAAGACCGTCACCGCCGGCAATGCCTCCCAGCTCTCCGACGGTGCGGCCGCCTGCGTGGTGATGGACGCCCG
This sequence comes from Alphaproteobacteria bacterium, assembly GCA_964201945.1. Taxonomy (GTDB): domain Bacteria; phylum Pseudomonadota; class Alphaproteobacteria; order SHVZ01; family SHVZ01; genus SHVZ01. Next base: position 16,400 of record CAXNIC010000051.1, on the reverse strand, counting down.
CCTGGCGGAGAAACGGAACCTGAAGCCGCTCGGTATCTTCCGCCATCTGGCCGTCGCCGGCTGCGAGCCCGACGAGATGGGCATCGGCCCGGTCTTCGCCGTGCCGCGTCTGCTCGAGCGCGCCGGCCTCAAGGTCTCCGACATCGACCTATGGGAGATCAACGAGGCCTTCGCCGTGCAGGTGCTCTATTGCCGCGATCGCCTCGGCATCGACCCGGAGACGCTCAATGTCGACGGCGGCGCCATCTCCATCGGCCACCCCTACGGCATGAGCGGCGCCCGCATGACCGCGCATGCGCTATTCGAGGGCAAGCGGCGCGGTGCCAAGCGCGTGGTCGTCGGCATGTGCGTCGGCGGCGGCATGGGCGCCGCCGCGTTGTTCGAGATCGCCTAAGCCGCGCCCAGCCTCGCCTTCAGGCTGCGGACGACGCTGTCGGGGGAGGTCATGGCGCGCCTCCACTTGTGCTAGAACCAGCGGCGCCGGTTCCGGCACCATCCTTTCGATCAGACCCGAGAGACAGAGCGGACATGCGCCAGCACAAGATTGCCTCCATTCCCGGCGACGGCATCGGCCAGGAAGTCATCGCGGCCGGCCTCGAGGTCCTGGAGGTCCTGGCCAGGCGCGACGGCGGCTTTGGCCTCCAGGTGACGCCGTTCGACTGGGGCTCCGACTATTACAAGAAGCACGGCATCATGATGCCGGCCGACGGCCTCAAGACTCTGAAGCCGTTCGACGCGATCTATTTCGGCGCCGTCGGCGCGCCTGACGTGCCCGACCACGTGACCCTGTGGGGCCTGCGTCTCGCCATCTGCCAGCCCTTCGACCAATACGCCAATGTGCGCCCGACCCGCATCCTGCCGGGGATCGAGGGCCCGCTCCGGAACGTCAAGGCGGGCGATCTCGACTGGGTCATCGTGCGCGAGAATTCCGAGGGCGAATACGCGGGGCAGGGCGGCCGCTCTCACAAGGGGCTGCCCGAGGAGATCGCGACCGAGGTCTCGATCTTCACCCGCGCCGGCGTCACCCGCATCATGCGCTTCGCCTTCAAGCTGGCTGAGGCGCGGCCGAGGAAGCTCCTGACCGTGGTCACCAAGTCGAACGCGCAACGCCACGGCATGGTGCTGTGGGACGAGATCGCGGCCGAGGTCGCGGCCGAGTTCCCCGACGTGACCTGGGACAAGATGCTGGTCGACGCCATGACCATGCGGATGACCCTGAAGCCGCAGTCGATCGACACCGTCGTTGCCACCAACCTGCACGCCGACATCCTGTCGGACCTGGCGGCGGCGCTGGCCGGCTCGCTCGGTATCGCACCGACCGCGAACCTGAATCCGGAGCGGCAGTTCCCTTCGATGTTCGAGCCGATCCACGGCTCGGCCTTCGACATCACCGGCAAGGGCATCGCCAATCCCGTCGGCACCTTCTGGTCGGCGGTGATGATGCTGGAGCATCTGGGCGAGGGCACCGCCGCCGGGCGGCTGATGCGGGCGATCGAGCGGGTGACTGCCGACAAGGCGCTGCATACGCCCGACCTCGGCGGCAAGGCGACGACCCGTCAGGTCACCGACGCGGTCTGCAAGGCGCTGCTCGGCGACAATCTGTAGGCGGGATTACGGCCAGGCTTCGGCCGTCGGCGTCATGCCGGAGCGGCGGAAATAGTCGTCGAAATTGGTGCCGGGTCCGACGAGGCCGTGCAACAGTTTGGTCACCCGGTACTTCCGCTCCGGAATCGGGAAGGGCGGGGCGGAACTCTGCGTCGGCTCCGGCAGCACGCAGCGCCAGCCATCGACCCAGACCATGGTCTCACGGAAGACCAGGGCGCCATTGTAGAAGAAGTCGAGGAAAGTCGACTGCGCGCGCTTGTCGGGAAAACGCCCGGACCAGGCGCTGGCGTAATTGCGATCGGAGACCAGCCCGAAGCACATGTTCACGCCGATGTCCTTGGCGAAGGTCATGATCACGTTGTGCTCTTGCAGCTCGAAATCGACGATGCGGTTCGGGCCGCCGCGCACGGGCACGACGCGATAGTGGAAGGTCGGCGACTTGTGCACGCGCCAGTCCGCCGGCGCGCTGGTGGCGACCAGATTCACATACTCATCGAGGCGCATCGGGTCGGCCGCTTCTAGTCGTCGTCGGCGTCGGGCGTCGGATCGATCTGGCCGGCCATGGCCGCCTGTCGCCCGGCCTCGGTCAGCTTGCAGACCAGCCAGTCGGGCTTGATCGGATTGTCGAACCACGGCTCGGCCCAGCCCTGCTCCTGGCAGGCCTTGATCGTGCGTGGATTGATGCGCTGGCCGTCGGCGTCGAACAGCGGCAGCTTGCCGCCGGGCTGGTCGAGGCCGCGCGTCAGCCAAGCCATCTGGGCCGCCGTCGGCCGTGGCGTCTGGCGATCGAAATTCACCACCGTCAGCGTCGCATCGCGTCGCCGTGACATGCCAGTCCCCCCAACTTCAACCCGCCCCTGAGCCGAATTGCCTTCACCGAACCATGAACGCGACCCTCGGGTCAACCGGCGCGTGCGGGAAAGCGGCGCACATCACCGGGAACCGCTGTTAGGCTCCGCCGCATGACCCGCCGTCGCCCCGTTCTTCTCGACGCACTTGCACTCGACCGCGCCGATCCGCAGGGCCTTGCCCGCCAGGTCCACGCTGCCGTGCGGGCCATGATCCTGGACGGAACGCTTCCGGCCGGCGCCCGGCTGCCGTCGAGCCGGGCCTTGGCCGGTGCCTGGGGGGTCGCCCGCAATACCGTCGTCGGCGCGCTCGACCGGTTGACCGCCGAGGGCTTGCTCGCCGGCCGCCGCGGCTCCGGCACCTTCGTCGCCGAGGTCGTCGGCGCCCGCATGGCCCGTCGGGCGCCGCCCAAGGCCGCGTCGGGCGGGTTGTCGCCGCGGGGCCGGGTCGCGCTGGCCGAAGCGATGCTGCAGGGCCAGCACGGCGACCGGCCGCTGGCGCCGGACGTGCCGGCGCTCGACCAGTTTCCGATGGACCTCTGGCACCGCTCGGTGCTGCGGAGTGCCCGCCGTCATCGCGCCGGCCTGTTGCAAGGCGTCGACCGCCGGGGCTTCGCTCCGCTCAGGGAGGCGATCGCCGCCCATGTCGGCCCCGCCCGCGGCGTCCTCTGCGAGCCTGAGCAGGTGGTGATCCTCACCAGCACGCGCCAGGCGATCCAGCTTTCGGCGACGTTGCTGACCGACCCCGGCGAGGCCGCGGCGATCGAGGATCCAGGGTATCTGGGCGCGCGGGCGCTCCTGAACGCGAGCGGGCTCAAGCTGGTGGCGATGCCGGTGGACGGCGAGGGGGCGGATCCGGCGCGGCTTTCCGCCGTTCGACTGATCTATCTCACCCCCTCGCACCAGTATCCGCTCGGCGTCGCCATGACGCTCAAGCGGCGGATGGCGGCGCTCGGCGTTGCCGAACGTCTCGGCGCCTGGATCGTCGAGGATGACTATGACGGCGAGTTCCAGATCCGCGGCCATCCGGCGCCGTCGCTGCACGGGCTCTCGGGCGGCGGCCGCGTCATCTATGTCGGCACCTTCTCCAAGGCGATGTTCCCGGCGATCCGGCTCGCCTATCTGGTGGCGCCGCCGGATCTGGTCGACGCCTTTGCCGCCGTCCGCGTCCGCCAGGACGGCCCGACCCAGCTCCACGGCCAGGCGGCGCTGGCCGACTTCATGGAGTCGGGCGCCTTCGCCTCGCATATCCGCCGCATGCGCGGTCTCTATGCCGAGCGCGAGGAGGCGCTTCTCGGCCATCTCGCGAAGAGGCTCGGGGGCCTGCTCGACCTGCCGGAGCCCGGCGGCGGGCTGCAGCTTGCCGCCCCGTTCACGCGAAAGCTCGACGACCTCGCCCTGGTCCAGCGCCTCAGCCCGGAGGAGGCGGCGCCAATGCCGCTGTCGCGCTACTACCTGAAGGACGGCGCTCCCGGCCTCCTGATGGGCTATGCCGCCTCGGGCGAGGCGAGGCTGGCGCGCGCGGTCGACCACCTGGCCCGCACCATCGAAAGTGGACTGCCACGAAAGCGGCGGACTGGCTCTTCCGCCTAGGCCACTTTCCGGCAACCTTCGGGCACTAGATTGCCGGAGGATCGCGTTCGATGACCGACACCGTGGATTTCCCGCCGACCAAGAAGACGCGCGTGAAGCGGCTGCCCAAGCGCGGCCACTACGACCGCGCCACCGTGCATGCCGTGCTCGATGCCGGCGTGCTCGCCCATGTCGGCTACGTCATCAACGGTGAGCCCTATGTGACGCCGACCTCGTTCTGGCGGCACGAGGACCGGGTCTACTGGCACGGCTCGTCGGCCAGCCGCATGCTGGAGACGATCGAGGGCGGCTCGCCGGTCTGCTTCACCGTCTCGCATTTCGACGGCTTCGTCATGGCGCGCTCGGGCTTCCACCACTCGATCAACTACCGCGCGGTGATGGCCTTCGGCCTCGCCCACAAGATCACCGACGACAAGGAAAAGCTGCAGGCGCTGGAGGATTTCTCCGAGCGGCTCTTCCCCGGACGCTGGGCCGAGCTCCGGCCGGTCAACAAGCAGGAGCTGAAGGCGACCACCGTGCTCGCCATGGACCTGAAGGAATGCGGTGCCAAGATCCGCACCGGCCCGCCGGTCGACGACGAGGAGGACTACGCGCTGCCGATCTGGGCCGGCGTGCTTCCCGTCCGCATGGTCACCGGCGAGCCGATCGACGATGAACGCAACCTGCCGGGCGTGAAGCGCCCGACGAATTTGAATCCGCGGATCTGGTGAACGCGCGGCGGTTGATGGAAATAGATCACGCTGTCATGTTCCCGCCGAGATCCGCCTCCCTCCCGAGGATCGCCTGAAATGAGCTCCCGTTCCGCCGGCCTGTCGCTGGGCTTCTCTTATGTCGGCCACATCTACTCGCATGTGCTGACGCTGCTGTTCCCGACTCTGGTGCTGGCGCTCGGGCCGGAATGGGGCATGGGCTACGAAGAGCTGCTGCCGCTGGCTCTCGCCGGCTCGATCCTGTTCGGCGCCGCGGCGCTGCCGGCCGGATGGCTCGGCGACCGCTGGAGCTCGTCGGGCATGATGGTGATCTTCTTCCTCGGCACCGGCGCCTCGACGGTGGCGACCGGCTTCGCCCGCACGCCCTTCGAGCTCGCCGCCGGCATGGGCCTGACCGGCCTCTTCGCCTCGATCTACCACCCGGTCGGCATCGCCTGGCTGGTGCGGAACGCCGCCAACCGCGGCAAGGCGCTTGGCATCAACGGCGTCTACGGCTCGGTCGGCGTCGCCGCCGGGCCGCTGGTCGCCGGCGTGCTCGCCGATGCGCTCTCCTGGCGCTGGGCCTTCATCATCCCAGGCCTCCTCTGCTTTGCGACCGGCATCGCCATGGCGGTGATGGTGCGCGGCGGCGAGATGATGGAGACCAAGGTCGACGTCAAGAAGGAGGCGCCGGCCAGCCGCGACGACATGGTCCGCGCCTTCATCGTGCTGTCGGCGACCATGGTCTTCTCGGGCCTGATCTATCAGTGCCTCTCGCTCGCCATGCCCAAGGTCTTCGCCGATCGCGCCAGCGACGTGCTGGGAGCGGGCTCGACCGGCGTCGGCATCGCGGTCGCGTCGATCTACATGGGCGCCGGCATCTGCCAGTATTACGGCGGCTACCTCGCCGACCGCTATCCGAACAAGATGGTCTACCTGCTGACCTTCCTGGTGCAGGTACCGCTCTGCCTGCTCATCGCCGCCGCCTTCGGCGTTCCGGTGATCGTCTTGGTCGCGCTGCTGGCGGTGATGCAGACCCTCAACGGCCCCTCGGAGTCGATCCTGCTCGCGCGCTACACGCCGGCGAAGTGGCGGGCGACCGCCTTCGGCGCCAAGTTCGTTCTGTCGATCGGCGTCAGCGCCGCCGGCGTGCCCCTGATCGCCTGGATCTACGGGGCGACCGGCGGATTCGCCTGGCTCTTCTATGCGATGGCCGGCATGGCGCTCGCCGCGACCGTCGCCTGCCTCTCGCTCCCGGGCGGCCGCGACGAGATCCCGGTTCCCGCCGCGGAGAAGGCGGTCGCCGCCGCCGACTGAGGAAGGCTAGTACAGCTTCTCGATCTGGGCGCGGTCGATGCGGACCGGGAAGCGCTGCTTCAGGCCCTGGCCGAAGGAGATGGAGAGATCCTCGGCGACGGCGCTGCGGAGCCGCTGAGCCAGGGAGGCGATCTCCTTCTCGGACTCAGCCGGATCCGGCGGCAGGATCTCCTTCACCTTGATCACCAGCTCGGCATCCGGCACGGACGCGCGCGTCACCTCGCCCGGCTTCACCTGGAAGATGGCGACGACGGCCTGCGGCGGGACGGTGTCGGAACGAGCGACCCGCGTCACCGGCGGCGTGGTCTCGACGGTGAGGCCGGACTCGGCGGCGACCTTCGCCAGGTCGCCATTGGCTGCCGTGATCTTCTCCAGGATCCCCGTCGCCACGGCCTTGGCGGAAGCGGCCCGCCTCTCGGCGAGGATGGCCTGGGTCACCTGATCCTTGATCTGGTCCAGCGGCTTCAGGGCCAGCGGGCGGATCTCGTCGGTCCGCACCACCAGGAAGTCGCCCTTGTCGGTCTCGACCAGCGGGCTGGTCTTGCCGCTGTCGGTCTCGAACACGGTCTTCAGCAGCTGGGCCTTGTCGGTCGGCGGCAGCTCTACCGGCTTGCCGTCGGGATCGAGCCCGTTGCGGTCCATCGGGCCGAGGGTATGGATCTTCAGGTTCAGCTTCTCCGACGCCTCGCTGAAGCTGCCGCCGCCCATCATCTCGTCCTCGAGCTTGACCGAGACCCGGGCGATCTGGTCGGCGGCATGCTCCTTGGCGACCTCGGCCTTGAGCGTGTCGCGGACTTCATCGAGGCTGCGCGCCGACGCCGGCAGGATCTTCTCGACCTTGAACACATGCCAGCCGAGCGAGCTCTTGACCGGCGGGGTCACGCCGCCTTCGGCCGCGGCGAAGACGGGGTCGCCGAGTTCGGCCGGCAGATCGGCCTTGCTGAGCTGGCCAAGGTTCAGGCTCTCGGCGTCGACCTTGGCGATATCCTTGGCGGCGGTGACGAAGTCGCCGGACTTGGCGGCCTCGACCAGCTTCTTCGCCTCTTCCTCGTCGGTCAGCAGGGCCTGCAGAAGCTCGCGGCGTTCTGGTGTCTGGAACTCGCCCGACCGGCGGTCGTACTCTTCCTTCAGCATCTCCTCGGAAACCGGGATGGTTGCGGCAAGATCCTCGACCGCAAGGCGCAGCATCGAGATCCGCCGATACTCGGGCGAGCTGAAGCGGGCGGTATTGTCCGTATGGTACTTGGCGAGCTCTTCCGCCGTCGGCTCGGGGATGTTGGAGACATCCGCATGGCGGATCGCCACCGTCTCGGCGGTGCGGCGTTCGCTCCGGTAGCGCTCGAGGGCGACGACCAGCGCCTTCGGCGCCGAGGCGCCGGCCTCGATCGCGCCGGCGACCAGCTGGCGGTCGATGCCCTGGCGCATCATCCGTATGTAGTCCTGCTCGGTCAGGCCGGCATTCCTCAGCGCCTGGGCGAAGGCCGTCGGGCGGAAGGCGCCGGCAGAGTCCTTGAAGGCCGGCTCCCGGGCAATCTGCTCGCGGATCAGCTCAGGCCCGACCTCGAGGCCGAGACGCCGGGCCTCCTGGTCGTAGAGCGCCTCGGAAACCAGGCGCTCGACGGTCTGGTCGAGGACGCCGAACTGGGCCGCCTGCTCCGCGGTGAGGCGGCCGCCCATGCGCTGGCGAAGCTGGCCGACCGCGTTCTGGAAGGCCCGGCCGATCTCGTTGGAGGTGAGTTCCTGGTCGCCGGCGACGACCGCCGGCCGCTCCGGATTGGAGATCGCGCGGACCACGTCGCCGATGCCCCAGATGGCGAAGGAGCCCACCGGGAAGGCGAAGAGGATCTTGACGACGTAGGAGCCGAGATGGGTGCGAAGCGCCTGAAGCATGATCCCGAACCGGAAGGAGAAAAAGGTTCAGCCGGGCGCTCGTCCGAGGGCCCGGCCGCAACACCAAGCATACTAGGGGCCGGGGAAGGGCGAGGGAAGGGCGAATGGCGAGGGCGATGGGCCGCCCCGGGCCGGGTCAGCCGGGCGTTTCCCGCCGGAGGTAGAACCGGTAGACCAGGGCGACCAGGACGACGCCGAGGAGCGTCCCGGCCGGCACGTCCTGGGCAAACAGGACGGCGTTGTTGGCAACCGAGGTGACGAAGCTGCCGCCGCCGTCGCCGAGGATGATGTTCAGGAGGACACAGAAGATGACGACCATCGTCGCCAACTCGACCGCGCGCCACCCGAAGATCCTGACCTTCGCGTAGATGTCGGGCATGTCCGGACCCCTGCTCAGGTAAACGGGGCAGGGCTCGCGGCCCCGCCCCGTTCAGGAGGGCTTAGGCGAGGGCGCGTTTGGAGAAGAGCCACATGATCAGGCCGAGCGCGATCAGGCCGACCAGGCCATTGGCGCCGAGTTCCTTGACGAGGCCGATCATGTTGCCGACGACGCCGCCGAAGAAGGGCAGGGAGCCGCCGACCAGGAGTGCCGCCACGATGGCGAGGGCTAGAAGCATCAGCCCGATTTCGGTGAGACCACCGATCCACATCTTTACACGTGACAAGGCGTCCATTTGATTTCCCCCAAGTCATGGTTGACGTTAGTTACGGAAACCAAAAAACCTACGGCTAGCGTTTATACCACAGCCTATAAACTAGACCTAGTGCTATAATTTTAAGCAACTTGCCGTGGGTTATAGTCAAACGCGGCTTGCCGCGTCCCCGCTCCCTCGACCTCCCGGCCGCTCTGTGCTACCCCCAAGTCCAGGCAAAACAACGCACTACGGAGAACGCTGGTGCCTCTGATCGTCGGCAACTGGAAGATGAACGGCCTCGGTCCGGGCAGCGTGAGCCTGGCGGGCGAAGTCGGAGCCAAGGTCAAGGCGAGCCCGGCCCCCGGACGCGAGGTCGTGGTCTGCCCGCCATTCACGCTGCTGGAGCGGGTCGGTGCCAAAATCGCCGGGTCCGGCCTCGGCCTCGGCGCCCAGGACTGCGCGGCGAAACCCTCCGGCGCCTTCACCGGCGACGTCTCCGCCCCGATGCTGAAGGATGCCGGCTGTGGCTGGGTGATCCTCGGCCATTCCGAGCGCCGGGCCGGCCATGGCGAGAGCGACGCCCAGGTCTTGGGGAAGGTCGAGGCGGCCGAGGCGGCCGGGCTGGTCGCCATTGCCTGCGTCGGCGAGACCCTGGCCGAGCGCGAGGGCGGGCGGGCTTTCGACATGGTGGCCGGCCAGCTCGCCGGCTCGCTGCCGGAAAAGCGGCCGGTCCGCTGGGTCGTGGCCTATGAGCCGGTCTGGGCGATCGGCACCGGAAAGACCGCGACCACCGATGACATCGGCCGGATGCACGCCCATATCAGGTCATGCCTGGAGCGCCGGCATGGCCGTCTGGACGGCCTTTCGGTGCTTTATGGCGGTTCGGTCAAGGGCGACAATGCCCGCGAGATCCTGGGTGTCGCCGGGGTCGACGGGGCGCTGGTCGGCGGCGCCAGCCTGAAGGCCGACGAGTTCTGGGCGATCTGCAGCGCCCGCTAGGGCTGGCGTCCGGGTCGGTTCGGCGCTAAAACCCCGGCGGCTCCGAGAGGTTCTTAAAGACGATGACCGTTGTCCTGATCACCATCCACATCATGATCGCCGTCGCCATGATCGGCGTGGTCCTGCTGCAGCGCACTGACCAGAGCAGCCTCGGCGGGCTCGGCGGCGGGGGAGGCGGCGGCGGCAACTTCATGTCGACCCGCGGCACCGCGAACCTGCTCACCCGGACCACGGCGGTCCTCTTCGCCGCCTTCTGCGTCACCAGCCTGGCGCTGGTGTTCATCGCCACGCCGTCGAATCGCGTGCCCTCGATCGTGGACGGCGTTGCCCCGGTGACCACCCCGGCACAGCCCGCGCAACCCGCGGTTCCCTTGAGCAAATGACATTTTGAGTCGTCGAGGCTGGCTCCGGCCCCGGCGGGTGGTGTACTTTCGGGGTCCATGACGCGCTTCATCTTCATCACCGGCGGCGTCGTGTCTTCCCTTGGCAAAGGTCTGGCGTCTGCGGCCCTCGGTGCGCTGCTCCAGACACGCGGCTACAAGGTCCGCCTCAGGAAGCTCGACCCCTATCTCAACGTCGATCCGGGGACGATGAGCCCCTACCAGCACGGCGAGGTCTACGTCACCGACGACGGGGCCGAGACCGACCTGGACCTTGGCCACTACGAGCGCTTCACCGGCGTTCCCGCCCGGCGCTCCGACAGCGTCACCACCGGCCGGATCTATTCCAACGTGCTGGCGAAGGAACGCCGCGGCGACTACCTCGGCGCGACCGTCCAGGTGATCCCGCACGTCACCGACGCGATCAAGGAATTCGTCCAGGCCGAGACCGATGGCGAGGACTTCGTCCTCTGCGAGATCGGCGGCACCGTCGGCGACATCGAGAGCCTGCCGTTCCTCGAAGCCATCCGCCAGATCGGCAACGAGCGCGGGCGCGAGCAGACGCTGTTCGTCCACCTGACGCTGGTGCCCTATATCCGCTCGGCCGGCGAGCTCAAGACCAAGCCGACCCAGCATTCGGTCAAGGAGCTGCAGAGCCTCGGCATCCAGCCCGACATCGTGGTCTGCCGCTCGGAGATGGAGATCCCGGCCGAGTCGCGCCGGAAGATCGCGCTGTTCTGCAACGTCAAGGCGGAGAACGTGGTTCAGGCGCTCGACGTCGACACCATCTACCAAGTGCCGGTCGCCTATCACGAGCAGGGTCTCGACACCCAGGTGATCCGCCATTTCGGGCTGCCCGAGAAGGAGCCCGATCTCACCCGCTGGAAGGGTGTGGTCCATCGCGTCCGCCAGCCGGAAGGCGAGGTGTCGATCGCGGTGGTCGGCAAGTACATGAACCTCCGCGACAGCTACAAGTCGCTGGCCGAAGCGTTGACCCATGGCGGTATCGCCAACAACGTGCGGGTCAAGCTCGACTGGATCGACAGCGTCGTCTTCGAGCAGGAGGACGCGGTCCAGCACCTGGAGCACGTCCACGGCATCTTAGTGCCGGGCGGGTTCGGCGAGCGCGGCACCGAGGGCAAGATCTCAGCCGCCCAGTTCGCGCGCGAGCGCAGCGTCCCCTATTTCGGCATTTGCTTCGGCATGCAGATGGCGGTGATCGAGGCGACGCGCCACCTGGTCGGGATCAAGAATGCGAGCTCGACCGAGTTCGGCCCGACCGCGGAGCCGGTGGTGGGCCTGCTCACCGAATGGGTCCGGGGCAACGAGGTCGAGCGCCGCAACGCGGAGGACGATCTCGGCGGCACCATGCGGCTCGGCGCCTATGAGGCGCGTCTCGCCGAAGGTAGCCGGGTTGCCGAGATCTACGGCTCGACGCGGATCAGCGAGCGCCACCGGCACCGCTACGAAGTGAACCCGGCCTATGTCGGGCGGCTCGAGGCGGAAGGCATGCGGTTCTCCGGCATGTCGCCCGACGGCACGCTGCCGGAGATCATCGAGATCCCCGAGCATCCGTGGTTCATCGGCGTGCAGTATCATCCCGAGCTGAAATCCAAGCCCTTCGAGCCGCATCCGCTGTTCACCAGCTTCGTCAAGGCGGCGGTCGCGCAGTCGCGTCTGGTATGACCGCCGCCCGGACGGTTCGGATCGGCTCGCTGGAGGTCGCCAACGACCGGCCGCTGATGATCATTGCCGGCCCCTGCCAGCTTGAGAGCCGCCAGCATGCGCTGGAAATGAGCCAGGCGCTGAAGGAGATCACCCAGAAGCTCGGGATCGGCCTCGTCTACAAGACCTCCTTCGACAAGGCCAACCGCACGTCGGTCAAGACCCAGCGCGGGCTCGGCATGAAGAAGAGCCTGCCGATCCTGGCGGAGATCCGGGAGTCCGGTACGCCGGTGCTGACCGACGTGCATGCGCCCGAGCAATGCGCGCCGGTGGCCGAGGCCGTCGACGTGCTGCAGATCCCGGCCTTTCTCTGCCGGCAGACCGACCTGCTGCTGGCCGCCGGCGCCACCGGCAAGGCGGTCAACGTCAAGAAGGGCCAGTTCCTCGCCCCCTGGGACATGAAGAACGTCGCCAACAAGATCGCCTCGACCGGAAACGAGAACGTGCTGCTCTGCGAACGCGGCGTCTCCTTCGGCTACAACACGCTGATCTCCGACATGCGCTCGCTGCCGATCATGGCGTTGACCGGATATCCGGTGGTGTTCGACGCGACGCATTCGGTGCAGCAGCCGGGCGGGCAGGGCGAGACCTCGGGCGGCCAGCGCGAGTTCGTGCCCGTGCTGGCCCGCGCCGCCGTCGCCGTCGGCGTCGCCGGCGTCTTCATGGAGACCCACCAGGATCCGGACAAGGCCCCCTCCGACGGTCCCAACATGGTGCATCTGAAAGACATGCCGCGCCTGCTGGCGACGCTGCTGGAGATCGACAAGATCGCGAAGGCGAGGCCGGTCGACTGACACCGAGACACCTCATCCTTCGACAGGCTCAGGATGAGGTCCTTAAAACTCTCCTCATGCTGAGCTTGTCGAAGCATGAGGTCGAAGGACGAGACGATGACCGTTCGCGACATGCTGGCGAAAGCCCGGGTCATCCCGGTGATGACCGTCTCCAACGTGGCCCAGGGCGTCGAGCTCGCCCGGGCGCTTGTCGCCGGCGGGCTTTCGATGCTGGAGGTGACGCTGAGGACCAAGGAGGCGCTGGCGGCGGTCGAGGCGATCGCCAAGGCGCTGCCGTCGGCGACGGTCGGCGTCGGCACGCTGACCCGGCCGGAGGAGTTCAAGTCCTCGCGCGATGCCGGCGCGGTCTTCGCCGTCAGCCCCGGCCTGACGGCGCGTCTCGCCGAAGCGGGGAAGGGAAGCGGTCTCGCCTATCTGCCCAGCGCGATCACGCCGTCCGAGGTGATGGCGGCCCGCGAGTGGGGCTACACCACGCTGAAGTTCTTTCCCTGCAAGGCGGCCGGCGGCATCGGTGCGCTGAAGAACTTCGAGCCGGTGTTCCCCGATGTCGCCTTCTGCCCGACCGGCGGCCTCGGCATGGACGACTTCCGCGACTTCCTCGCGCTCGGCAACGTGGTCGCGGCCGGCGGCACCTGGATGATGCCAGCGCCGCTGATCAAGGCCGGCGACTGGGCCGGCATCACCGCGCTCGCCCGCCAGGCGGCGCAGTAATCCTCATCTCCGATGCGCACGCTCGTCGTGCGGCTGGGCGCGCTCGGCGATGCGGTGCTGACGCTACCGGCGCTGGCTCACCTCGTCGCACAAGGCGACGACGTGACAGTGCTGGGCGTTCCGGCGTCGTGGGGCTTCCTTCCGGAAACGAGCGCGATCCGCATCGAAGATGTCGAGGTACCGCGCTGGCGCGGACTCTTCTCGGGCGCGGACGTCGAAGCGGCGCGCGGCTTCGATCGTGCCATCATCATGCTCGGTGTCCCGGCGGTCGCGGAGGCGCTGTCGCGTGCCGGCGTCCCCACTCTCCATATCCACCCGATGCGCCCGGGCGAGAGCGGCGAGCATGCCGCTTCCCGGTTGCTGCAGGGTGTCGGCGGATCGAGGTTCGATTCGGCCGCGGTCCGCGCGATCATCGCCCCCGATGCCGGCGGAACCGCGCACGATCTCGTGCTTCATCCGGGCAGCGGCGGACGCATGAAGCGCTGGCCGGCGGCGCGCTTCGCCGATCTCGCGCGGCGCTCGTCCGATCCGCTCGTCCTGCTCGGCCCGGCGGAAGACGACTTGGCACCGGCCTTCGACGGCGTGCCGGTTGCCCGCAACTGGCCGCTCCGGCAGGTGGTCGCAAAACTTGCCGTCGCACGCGCCTTCGTCGGCAACGACTCCGGCGTCAGCCATCTGGCGAGCTGGCTCTGCCCGACGCTGGTGCTGTTCGGCCCGACCGATCCGGCGGTGTGGGCGCCGGCCGGCGCTAGGGCGCGCGTGCTCGCGGCGCCGGCCGGCGATCTCGCGCGGTTGAGTGTCGAGGACGTCGCGCGGCATCTTCCCGCGTGATATAGGCCGGCGCCATGCGCCAGGAGATCTTCGACACCAATCGCCGCAACTGGAACGACCGCGCGGTGATCCATGTCGCCAACCGCACCGGGTTCTACGGCATCGACGCCGTCCGCGCCGGTGACGACACGCTGCACGTGATCGAGGACGGCGAGATCGGTGACGTTCGTGGGCTTCGCCTCTGCCACCTGCAATGCCATTTCGGCCTGGACTCGATCCGCCTCGCCAGGCGCGGCGCCGAGGTGACCGGCCTCGACTTCTCCGGCCCGGCGATCGCCGCCGCCACGGATCTTGCCCGCGAGCTCGGCGTTTCCGCCCGCTTCGTCGAAGGCAATGTCTACGACGCGCGGACGCTGATCGACGGCGACTTCGATCTCGTCTTCTCGACCTGGGGCACGATCTGCTGGCTGCCCGACCTGCATCGCTGGGCCGAGGTGATCGCCTCGCTGCTGGCGTCGGGCGGCGCCTTCTACATTGCCGACATGCACCCAAGCTTCGCGCCGTTCGAGGAGCGCGACGGCAGGCTCGTGGTCGAATACGACTGGGGCCGGCCGCCGGAGGCGCCGCTCGTGTTCGAGAACGCGACCACCTACAACGGCGACCCGACGCCGCTGGCCAATCCGAAGACCTTCGAGTGGATCCATCCGCTCTCGACCGTTGTCGGCGCGCTGATCGGGGCGGGACTTCGACTCGAGTTCCTGAACGAGCATGAGCGGCTGCCGTGGAAGGCCGTCCCGATGATGGTCGAAGCGCAGCCGGGCCTCTACCGCTTGCCCGACGGCCATCCGCGCCTGCCGCTCTCCTTCTCGCTGCGGGCGCGGAAGGGCTAGAACGACGGCGCCGCCATCTGCGGGAAGCGGGGTGCCGACGGTTTGATCGGCGGGCCTAGCGTCGCATGCACGTCGATACCGGCCTTCAGCACCAGGCGATGATTGGCGCGGTCGGTGACGGCGCGGATGTCCTCGGCCGGATTGCCCTGCACCAGCACGAGATCGGCCCAACAGCCGTCGGCGACGCGGCCGCGGTCGGTGAAGCCGATCAGGTCGGCGGCGTTGCCGGTGGCGGAGCGCAGCGCATCCAGCGGCGAGATGCCGAGATCGACCATGAGCTTCAGCTCCTGGACGTTCTCGCCGTGGAAATTGAACGGCGTGCCTGCATCGGTGCCCATCGCCAGCCGTCCGCCGGCGCGGTAGTAGCGGATCACCGAATCCCGGTGAATGTCGTAGAAGCGCCGGGCCTTCTCGGCGATGTAGCCGGGGAGCGCATCCGGCCGAGAAAGCGTGCGGTCGAGGGCCGCCAGCGTCGCCACCAGATAGACGCCGCGCGTCTTCATGTCGGCGATCAGCTCGTCGGTGAGCTGGAAGCCGTGTTCGATCGAGGCGACGCCGGCGTCGATGGCGTTGCGGATGCCGGGGGCGCCCTGGGCGTGGGCCGTGCTCTTTCGCCCGAAGCGCTTGGCCTCGGCGACGCCGGCGGTGAGCTCGTCGAGGGTGAGCTGCGCCAGCAGCGGGTCGACGTTGGGGGTGGCGACGCCGCCGGTGGCGATGAACTTGATCAGGTCGGCGCCGGCCTTGATGTTCTCGCGTACCGCCGTGGCCACGTCGAGCGGGCCGTCGGCCTCGCGGCCCATGTACCAGCCGTGGCCGCCGGTCATGCAGATGAGCCTGCCGGCACAGCGGATCGTCGGCCCCAGCTGGAATCCTGAGTTGATGGAATCGCGCACGGCGATCTCGAGATAGTCCCGCCCTGCGAGGTCGCGCACGGCGGTCACGCCGCCGCGCAAGGTCGCCTGCGCCAGCTCCAGCCCGCGCATGACCGCGTCCTGCGGCGTCAAGGTGCGGAAGCTGGAGAGCACGTTGGCTTCGCCGCTCAGCATGAAATGCACGTGGCAGTCGATCATGCCGGGCAGCAGCGTCTGCCCGCTGGTGTCGATGCGTGCGCCTGAGAATCCCGCGAACTCGCCCGCCGGCGCGACCCGGACGATGCGGCCGCTCTCGACCATCACGCCCTGGCCGGCGACGGGCGGCGCGGCTCCGTCGAAGACGAGCCCGCCGATGTAGAGCTGTTTCACCTGGGGATCCCCCGACGTTTCGAGCGAAGGAAGTCTAGCGCGTCCGGCGCGCGAGCCAGCCGGTTTCGCTCATCCGGCGAAAGGCCGGAACGACGCTCAGGCTTCGAGCGAGGCGATGCCCTTGAGGCGGAGGTCGTTGGCGACGTCGGGGCCGGCCAGGAGCTCGACCAGACGGACCGAGGCGAAGAGATGAGCTTCCACCGATCCCCGCTGCTTGGCCGACATGTAGCGGCCGTGCAGGGACTCGATCATGCCGCCGGTCAGGCCGGTCAGCTGCTCCTGCAGGGTCGACAGCTTCTCCTCGGCCTCGCC
>CAXNIC010000050.1:0-18545 GCA_964201945.1 Alphaproteobacteria bacterium | reverse complement strand
CGGCCGGGCCGGTGCCGAGCCCGTTGAACGAGAGATGCCAGCCGCCGTCGCCCTTGGGCTGGCGGGCACCCATGGTCGGCAGGTCGACCGGATCGAGGCGGACCTTGAAGCCGATGTCCTTCAGCTGCTCGGCGACCACCACCGAGCCGTCATAGATGCCCTGGTAGGCCGGCAGGGTCATCAGGACGATCTCCTCGCCCTTGTAGCCCGAGGCCTTCAGTAGCGCCTGCGCCTTCTTGCGGTCGTTGACGTTGTAGAGCTCCTTGCCGGCCTCGTTGAAATAGGGCTGGCCCGGATACTGGTATCCGGGCTGCAGGTCGAAGGCGCCGTCGGAGGCGACCTCCATGATCTCTTCCATGTCGAGGCCGATCTGCATGGCGCGGCGCACGTCGAGCTTGTCGAAGGGCGGATTGGCGTGGTTGACGAAGGCCATCTGGATCCACCAGCGCTGCACCGGATGCAGCACGATCGACTTGTTGTCCTTCAGCCGCTTCGCCGCCTTGGTCGGCACGTCCTCGACCAGGTGGAGCTGTCCGGTCTCAAGGCCGGCGACGCGGGCGACGCCCTCCTTGGTGTAGCGGAAGTCGAGCTCGTCCAGCCACGCGGTCTTGTGGCCGCCGAAGCCGGACGTGCCCTTGTGGCGGGTGTCGGGCGTGTAGCCGTCGTAGCGCTTCAGCTTCACATGGCTGTCCGGCCGCCACTCGACATGCTGGTAGGGGCCGGTGCCGACCGGGTCGGCCTTGTTGGCCTCGCGATCCTTCTGGTCGGCCGGGTAGATCACGATCGGGTTGGCGAAGGAGCTGATCTGCTCGAGGAAGATCGGCACCTTGTTCTTCATCACGATGCGGAAGGTGTCGGCGTCGGGGGCCGACATCTCGGCGATCGGCGTCAGGTCGTTGCGCAGCACGCCGACCCGCCGGTAGCGCTCGAACGAGGCCAGCACGTCGGCCGAGGTCAGCGGCTTTCCGTTATGGAACTTGATCCCCTTGCGGACCTTGAAGGTGTAGGAGAGCCCGTCCGGCGCCTCGACCAGGCTCTCGGCCAGCTCCAGCATCGGCGCGTTGTTCTCGTCGCGCGTGATCAGCTGCTCGTAGATCTGCATGACGACGTTGCGGGCGGCGATGTTGGTGGTGGTGTGCATGTCCAGCGTCGGCGGCCCCGCCTCCTGGCCGATCACCGCGGTTCCGCCCTTCTTCTGCGCATGGGCCGGCGTGGCGGCGAAGGCCGCGGCGCCGATCAGGGCCAGGCTCAGGATGGTGCTGCTTAAGTACGCTCCCGGTCGGTACGCCATGTCGGTTCCCCTTCGAGATTGTTGGCCAGCAAGGTCTTAAAGGCGCCGGGCATCCGGCTCTCCCTTAGGACAGCCTGTCCCCCGGTTTTCCTATCGTCAACTTTGGTGGGCCAAGCGCGAAAGCTAACGTTCCTCCGGCGGCTTCACGTGGCGGAACTGGAACAGCAGCAGCAGGTCGTAGGCGGTCTTGATCGTTCCGGCGAGGACCAGCGGCAGCGCCTGGAAGCCGGCGGCGAAGAGCGCGCCCCCGATCGAGGGCGTGATCGCGGACGCGATCGAGCGCGGCACCACCGTGAAGCTCGCCGCCGCCGGCCGCTCGGCCTCGGTCACCACCGCCATGACGTAAGAGGTGCGAGTCGGCACGTCCATCTGCGAGAGGGCGGCACGGACCAGCAGAAGCACCAGCACGACCGGCAGCGACGGCGCGAAGGCTGCCGCGATCAGGCAGAGATTCGCCGGGATATGGGTGAACACCATGGTGTTGATGAGGCCGATGCGGCGCGAGAGCCAGGCCGCGACGGGAAAGGAGAAGGCCGAGAGCACGCCCGACCAGAAGAAGAAGAGGCCGGCGGCCGTGAGCGAGAGATCGAACCGCTCGAACAGCCAGAGCGCCAGGAGCGACTGCACGACGAAGCCGGAGCCGAAGGAGTCGATGCTGAAGATCATGGCGAGCCGGATGACGATGCCCCGCGACGGTCCCAGCGCCGCGACCGGCCCTGAGGCCGCCGCCGGCGGCCGCGGTGGAATCCGCCCATAGATGAAGCCGCCGACGAGGCCGAGGGCGGCGTAGAGAACGAACATCGCGCGGATCGCCTGGAGCTGATCGAGCCCGAAAGGCGCCAGATAGTCCGGCGTCGCCGCGGCGAGAGCGCCCAACGCCCCGGCGAAGGCACCGACCAGGCTGTAGCGGGCGAACATCCGCGTGCGCTCGCCGGCGGCGGCCTCGCGGGTCAGGATCGTCTGCTCCAGCGGCGCGAAGACACTGACGCTGCCCGAGGACGGGTTGATCGTGCCGGCGAAGGCGATGAGCAGCAGCAGCGCGAAGTCGTGGATGACTGCGAAGGCGACGCCGCTCGCGATCATCAGCCCCGAGGCCGCGATCAAGAGACGGCGCTGATCGTGGCGGCCGCCGATCATGCCGACCGCGAGCGTGAGCAGCGAGGATCCCAGCAGCGCCACGGTGGCCAGCACGCCGACCTCCATGGCCGAGAAGCCGAGAGCCATCAGGTGGACCGGCAGCAGCACGGCGACGAAACCGTCGCCGAAGTCGCGGACGGCGCGCGCCGCGAAAAGAGCGGCGGTGGGCGAGATCGACGTCGGCGGGGTTCGAGAGTCGTCCATGGGCGCGCACCTCGCGAAGCGGGTTTGCGCAGAGCTTGGACGTGAGGTCTGAAGGGGAGTCTGCGGCCCCCGGACCTCAGATACGCCGGTCGGTGGCAGCGCGCAAGTCGGAGCCGCTTTCGAACCCCCTCCCTCGGCGAAGCCGGGGGAGGGATGGGGTGGGGGCCGAGCGCAGCGAGGTCAGGCACGAGTCAGCGTCGGCACGACCTCGCTACGCTCGGCCCCCACCCATCGCGACGACGAAGGCGTCGCGCGTGCATCCCCCGCGTAAGACGCGAGGGAGGGTTCCGAATTCATGCCAGATGGAAGCCCTCGTAGCCTCGCGCCACGATCTCGTTGCACCTCGCCACATATGTGGGGAAGCCGCCGAGATAGGGCATGAAGACGCGGCGCTTGCCGGGGATGTTGGCGCCGAGATACCAGGAATTGCAGGTGACGCGGAGGGACGCGTCGGCGATCTCGGCACCATGCGCGATCCAGGCGTCCTCCGCCTCGCGGTCCGCTTCGATGCGCGTCAGGCCCTTGGCGCGAAGATGAGCGAGGCAGTCGGCGATCCATTCCACATGCTGCTCGATCGTCGGCACCATGTTGGTGAGCACCGACGGGCTGCCCGGCCCGGTGATGGTGAACAGGTTGGGGAAGCCGGAGATGCCGAGGCCGAGATAGCTTCGCGGCCCCTCCTCCCACGCATCGCGCAACGAGAGTCCATCGGCGCCGCGAATGTCGATGCGGAGCAGCGTCCCGGTCATGGCGTCGAAGCCGGTGGCGAAGACGACCGCGTCCACCTCGTGCTCGCGCCCGGCGGCGCGGATGCCGGTCTTCGTCAGCGCCTCGATCGGCGAGGAGCTGATGTCGACCAGAGTCACGTTCGGGCGGTTGAAGGTCCCCCAGTAGTCGATGTCGATGCAGAGCCGCTTGCAGCCGAGCGTATTGGTCGGCGACAGCAGCGCCGCCACCTTGGGATCGCGCACCGTGGCGCGGATCTTGGAGCGCACGAACTCGGCCGCCGTCTCGTTCGCCGCCTGATCGAGCGCCAGATCGGCGAAGGAGGCGGTGAAGCCGAAGCCGCCCCTGGCCCAGCGCGCCTCGAACTCGCGGGTCCGCTCCTCGGCCGTCACCTTCAGCGCCGACTTGTCGTTGATCACCACGTCGATGCCCGACCGGCTCTGCTTGGCGCGCGCCCGCAGCGTCGCGTAATCGGCCTTGATCGCCGCCTGCGTCTCCCGGTCGAGCGGCCGGTTCTGCGCCGGCACCATGTAGTTGGGCGTGCGCTGGAAGACGGTGAGATGCGCCGCCTGGCGGGCGATCACCGGGATCGACTGGACGGCGGAAGACCCGGTGCCGATCACGCCGACGCGCTTTCCGGTGAAGTCGACCGGCTCATGCGGCCAGCGGCCGGTGTGGTAGCGCTCGCCCGCGAACTCGTCGCCACCGGGGAAGCCGGGCGTGTTCGCAGTCGAGAGGCAGCCCGTCGCCATGATGCAGAACCGCGCCGAGGTGCTGCGTCCGTCGTCGGTGTCGATCACCCACGCGGACAATGCCTCGTCGAAGCGCGCGGCCGTCACCTTGGTGTTGAACTGAATATCCCGCCGGAGGTCGAAGCGGTCGGCAACGTGATTGACGTAGCGGAGGATCTCCGGCTGCGCGGCGTAGCGCTCGGTCCACTCCCAGTCCTGCTGCAGCTCGTCGGAGAACTGGTAGGAGTACTCCATGCTTTCGACGTCGCAGCGGGCACCCGGATAGCGGTTCCAGTACCAGGTGCCACCGACGCCGCTGCCGGCCTCGAACACGCGGGCGGCGAAACCGGCCTGGCGGAGGCGATGCAGCATGTAGAGGCCGGCGAGCCCCGCGCCGACGATGACCGCATCGAGCTTCGGTCCGGACATGCCGGGCCTACAGCGTGCCGCTGAGGATCTCGGTGATCGCCGCGTCCGAGAGATCGTGGTCGAAGAAATTGCGGTAGAACGCCCCGGTCTCGGCGGCGAGGTTCATGCCGGCGACGCGACCGGGATGGAAGGTCTCGGCCGCCCACAGCACGGTCAGCGGCTGCTCGGCGGTGCGGTTGGACCAGGTGTGGGCGCCGACCGGCACGACATAGACCTTGCCGCTCTTCACCGCCTTCAGCTGCCTGAACACCCGGTCCGAGTTGACCAGCGCCACGTCCTTCGGCTCGGTCACGATCAGGATGTCGGGGTCCCACAGCAGAAGCTGCTCCAGCGAGAAGGTCTTGCTCTCGGCCGTGCGCCCGTCGTCGGTGACGCTGATGCCGCCGGCGGCCGGAATCCACCATTCGGCGATCAGGCGCGGCTGGGTCAGCGTCGAGGGCTGAAAATAGAGGACGCGCGGCCGCGCCGCGGCTGCGACCGGCTTTAGAGCCGCCGAGACGCGCGCCAGCGTGTCGTCGAAGTAGCGCTGGTAGCGGACGGCGCGGTCGGGCTTGCCATATACCTCGCCCAGAACGGTCATGCAGGCCTTGACATCCTCCGGCTGCTGCCAGGAGAGAAGGACCACCGGCACGCCGCGTGATTCCAGCGGCTCGACGCTCTCGCGATGCATGGTCAGCACCACGTCGGGCTTGGCCAGCATGATCGCTTCCACGTTCGGCTCGCGGTTCGGCTGCTGCATCGTCGGCTGGCCGGCGATGTTGGGTGCGAACACCGTCTGGTACTTCCAATGCGCGCGGGCGAAGTCGGCGAGACCGTTCACGATCGTCCGCCCTTCGCCCATCGAATAGACGAAGCTGTTGACCACCGGCAGCGAGCCCAAGGTCACCGTCCGCTCGATCTTCGCCGGGAGCCTGACCTTGCGGCCGGCCATGTCGATCACCGTCCGGTCGGCCGCATTCGCTCGGCCGACGGAGAGCGCCAGCGCCGCCGTCATCGCGCCAAGTGCCTGTCGCCTGGTCAGCATGTCGGCCTCCGTCCTAAGGGTCGTGTATCACCGGGACGCAGAGATATTGCCCGATCGCAGGCCCCGCGGGCACCCGGATCACGTCGATCGGCGTGTCGTAGAGCGCGGCCAGCGCCGCCGCATCCAGCAGCGTCTCCGGTGCCGCCGGACCGGCGAGCCGCCCATCCTTCAACAGCGCCACCTGGCCGCCGACGGCGAAGGCGTGGTCGGGCAGATGCGTGGTGAGCAGGATGCTGTACCCCTCGCGGGTCAGCTGGCGGATGATGCGGATGATGCGGACCTGGTTGCCGACGTCGAGCCCGGCGCAGGGTTCGTCCATCACCAGGATGGTCGAGCCCTGGGCCAAGGCGCGGGCGACCAGCACCATCTGCCGTTCGCCGCCGCTGAGCTCGAGGAAGGGCCGTTCCGCCAGATGCCCGATGCCGAGACGCGCCATCGCCGCCAGAGCGAGACGGCGATCCTCGGGTGTCGGGCTCGCCATGAAGGCCAGATGCGGGCTCCGCCCCATCAGCACGACGTCGAAGGCCTGGAAGGCGAAGACCGTGGACGTATCCTGCGGCACATAGGCGACCAGCCGCGCCGACTCGGCCGGGCTCAGGCTGGCGAGATCCCGGCCGCAGAGCTCGATCCGGCCGCGGGCGACGCGCTCCAGGCCCAGGAGGCAGCGGAGCAACGTGGTCTTGCCGGTGCCGTTGGGGCCGAGCAGGCAGAGCGACTGCCCGGCTTCGAGAGCGAACGAAACGCCGTCCAGCAGCAGCGGCCCGCCCGGATAGCCGAAGCCGATACCCTCGGCCTTGAGGCTCAGAACCATTGGCGGCGCGTGCGGGCGAGAACCAGAGCGAAGAACGGCGCGCCGATCAGCGCGGTCAGGATGCCGAGCGGGATCTCGGTGGTGCCGGGAAAGCGCGCCAGGTTGTCGATGCCGAGCAGGAAGCCGCCGCCGATCAAGGCCGACATCGGCAGCACGGCGGGGAAGCGCGGCCCCACCAGCATGCGCACGATGTGCGGGATCAGGAGGCCGACCCAGCCGACGATGCCGCTGATGCTGACGCAGGCCGCGGTCATCAGCGTCGCCGCCAGGATCAGAGCCAGGCGCACACGGCGGACGTCGATGCCCATGGTGCGGGCCTCGTCCTCGCCGGCGGCCAGCGCATGCACCTGCCAGCGGAGCGCATGCAGCACGAATCCGGCGATCGCGATCGGGATCAGCGCGGAGAGCAGCGTCGCCGCGCTCATCCGGTGAAGCCCGCCCAGGAGCCAGAAGGTGATGGTGGGGAGCTGGTTCAAAGGATCGGCGGCGATCTTGATCAGCGAGATCAAGGCCTGGAAGAAGGCCGAGACGACGAGGCCGGCGACCACCAGCACCAGGGTCGCATGGCGGTCGAAGGAGCGTCCGAGCCAGACGGTGAAGGCGACGGCGACGAGGCCGAGAAGGAACGCCATGCCCTGGATGCCGAAGCCCGGCATGCCAAGGATGATGCCGAGCGCCGCCCCGAAGCCGGCGCCGGCCGAGACGCCGAGCACGCCGGGCGAGACCAGCGGGTTCCGGAACAGGTTCTGGTAGGTGGCGCCGGCGCAGGCGAGCGCGCCGCCGACCAGAAGCGCCGCGGCGACGCGGGGACCGCGCACGTCGAGCACCACCATCTCGACCGCGTCGGTCCAGGTCTTCTCAGCCAGGCCGAGGCGGCCGAGGAACACCGACACCACCGTCCCCGCCGGGATCGGATAGGGGCCGATGGT
This sequence comes from Alphaproteobacteria bacterium, assembly GCA_964201945.1. Lineage (GTDB taxonomy): Bacteria > Pseudomonadota > Alphaproteobacteria > SHVZ01 > SHVZ01 > SHVZ01. The sequence continues at coordinate 11,263 of CAXNIC010000050.1, read as the reverse complement.
GAAGGAGAACAGGAAGAGCGCCAGCACGACAGCGCCGCTGCCCAGCAGGAGCAGGTTCAGCCGGGCGTTGCCGGTCGCGGCGATCGGCGTCGCGCGGCTGTCTTGGGGGAGGCTCACGACGGTTTCCGGAATGCGGGGCCTGGCAGGGAGATCGACCGACCCTATCGCCGTCCCGCGTCTTCGTGCAAGCCGGCGGCGGCCGGAGGTAACCTCAAGCCGGAAGATGGAGATATCCCCATGAGCCTGACCCTCGGGATCGCCGGCGCCGGCCTGATCGGCCGTGCCCATGTCGAGCGCCTGCGCCGGTCCGGCGAGTGCCGGCTGGCGGCCATCGCCGACCCCGGGCCGGAGGCGGCGGCCTATGCCGGCACGCTGGGCGTCCCGCATTACGCCGACCTCGATACCATGCTCGCGGCCGAGCGCTTGGACGGCGTGATCGTCGCCACCCCCAACGCCGCGCATGCGCCCAATGCGCTCGCCTGCATCGGACGCGGGCTGCCGGTGCTGATCGAGAAGCCGCTGGCGGAGTCTCTCGCGAATGCCGAGCGGATCGTGGAGGCCGCCGAACGCGCTCAGGTGCCCGTGCTGGTCGGCCATCACCGCCGGCACAACCCGATCCTTAAGGCAGCTCGCGAGGTGGTGCGGAGCGGCGGGATCGGGCGGGTCGCGACGGTCTCGGCCCTCGCCGCCTTCCTGAAGCCCGATCCCTATTTCGACACCGCCTGGCGGCGCGAGCCCGGCGGCGGCCCGGTGCTGATCAACCTGATCCACGTCATCGACGACCTCCGCTTCCTTTGCGGCGAGATCGCGGAGATCAAGGCGATGGGCTCGAACGCGCTTCGCGGCTTTCCGGTCGAAGACAGCGCCGCGGCGGTGATGCGCTTCGAAAGCGGCGCGCTCGGCACCATCGCGCTGTCGGATGCCGCCGCTGCACCGTGGAGCTGGGAGCTGACCGCGGGCGAGAATCCCGCCTATCCGCAGCAGCCGGAGGATTGCTACCTGATCGCCGGCACCGCCGGATCGCTGGCGGTGCCAAGCCTGCGCCGCTGGCGCTACGAGGGGGTGGCAAGCTGGACCGCGCCGCTGACGGCGGAACGGATGGCATGCGAGCCGGCCGATCCGCTGGACCGGCAGCTGGCGCATTTCTGCGCCGTCATCCGCGGCGAGACGACGCCGATCATCGACGCCCGCGACGCCTTCCGCACGCTGGCGGCGACGCTCGCGATTCGCGAGGCGTCCGATCCGGCGCGGAGCGACGACGGCAGCGCCTGAAGCTGATAATGATCGGACGATTCGCTTCCTCTCCCCATGGAGCGCCGCATGACCGACCCGACCCGCCTCAGCCGCCGCCTGCTGCTCGGCGTGCTGCTGGCCACCCTGCCCACCATCGCTCGCGCCCAGGGCAACCTGCTCGATCGCGGCCGCAGCCTGCTCGGCGGATCGGGAAGCACCCCCGGCGGCACCACGGGATCCGGCGCCAGCCTGAGCGAAGGCGAGATCGGCGGAGGGCTCAAGGATGCGCTGAAGGTCGCGACGCAGCGCGTGGTCGGCCGAACCGGCAAGACCGACGGCTTCAACGGCGATCCGGCGATCCGGGTGCCGCTGCCCGGCCCGCTCCAGCAGATCCAGGGGCCGCTCAAGTCGCTGGGCGCCGGCGGCCTTCTCGACGACCTGCAGCTCAAGATGAACCGCGCGGTCGAGGAGGCGGCGCCCAAGGCGCTCGACATCTTCGTCAATGCCATCTCCCGGATGTCGATCGCCGACGCACGCGGCATCCTGACCGGGCCGAAGGACTCCGCCACCCAGTATTTCCGCCGCACCACCTCCAGCGACCTCACCACCGCCTTCCGGCCGATCGTCGACAGGAGCCTCGCCAATGTCGGTGCCGTCGGCGCGTACAAGGCGGTCGAGTCGAAGACGGCCAGCCTGCCGCTCGGCGGCGGCGGCCTTTCCGGCTTCAACCTGACCGACTTCACCGTCGGCAAGGGCCTGGACGGGCTGTTCCACTACCTGGCGGTGGAAGAGGACCAGATCCGCACCAACCCGGCGGCGCGCTCGACCGACCTTCTCAAGAAGGTCTTCAGCTGAGACGAGGCTCGGTTTCGCGCTTCCTCAGCCGGCGGTTTTGCCGATCCTGAAGTTGTGCATACTGGAGAACGGCAATCGGCCCGGTCGACCGGCCGGGCCGCTACCGAGATGCCGACCTGGCCGCACAGATCTGCGCATCGCTCGCCCCTCAAGTGATCGTCGACGAAGGGCTTCCTGATGACGTTGCACTGGCGGCCGCTTCTGCTGATGATCGTGACCGGGCTGCTGGGTGCCGCCAGCTCGATCTATCTCCATCAATGGGCGCTGAGGCAGGATGACGAGCAGATCCGCGCGCTCGTCAGCTTTCGCTCCGAATGGCGGGCGACCGATCTCTCCTGGAAGCTGGAAGCGACGGGTCACGCGGTCGCCTCCCTCGCTGCTCTGATCGCCGCCGACCCCGACATCTCCCTCGAGCGATTCCGCCGGATCAACGCCGAGCCGCTGAGGCGCCTCAAGTCGATGACCGGCATCGGCTGGGTGCCCCGCGTCCCCGGCGGCGAGCGCGAGCGGTTCGAGGCCGCCATCCGCGCCGAGGGCCTCGCCGGGTTCCGCATCCTCGAGTCGAGGACCGGCGGCTTCGTTCCCGTCGCCGAGCGCGACGAATACTTTCCGCTGATCCACGGCTGGATCTTCGACGGACCGGCGGCGGTGCCGGGCCTGGATGCCTTCGCCAACACGTATATCAGGGCAGCCGGACTCGCCGCCCGCGACAGCGGCGACCTCACCATGACGATCCCGCTGCGCTCGGACGTGACCGGCCTGACGACGCTTCAGCCGATGGCGCCTGTCTATCGGGGCGACGGGGTTCCGGCCGGCATCGAGGAGCGCCGCGCGCGGCTCCGCGGCTACGTCATCGGCCGCGTGCCCCTGGTCGATGCCCTGAACCGGGCGATCGAGCACACGCCCGAGATTTCCGAGGACATCTACTTCGCCCATGGCACCGGCGCCCTGACGGAAGGACGGGCGCAGACCTTCGCCGAGTACCACATGGGCGGCCGGGCCTTCGCCGCCAGCAACAAGACCATCGAGCTGGCGGGGCTGCCGGGCATCGTCGTGGTCAAGCCCGTCAGGGTCTACAACACCGAGTGGACGGCGGTCTTCCACTTCCCGCCGGATCTCCTCGCGGCCGAGCGGGCGAAGGGCCTGTGGGGTCTTCTGATCGCCGGCCTGCTGGCGACCGGCGGCATCATGGCGTTCTTCGGATACGAAGCGCGGCAGACGGTGCGAAGCGAGCGCCTCGTGGCCGAGCGCACGGCCGACCTTCGCCGCGAATCCGCCGAGCGCCTTCGGGTCGAGCGGGCCGCGACCGCGATCATCGAGCAGTCGCCGTTCGCGATCGTGGGCCTGCACCCCGACCGCCGGGTCATGCTGTGGAACCAGGCGGCCGAGCGCATCTTCGGCTACACGGCGGACGAGGTGGTCGGAGGGCCTTATCCCCTGGTCCCGCCCGAAGGCCAGGCTGAGTTCGACCGGATCATCGAGCGCGTGTCCGCGGGCGAGCGATTGGTCGACGTCGGGGTGAGCCGCCGCCGCAAGGAAGGAACCCTGGTCGACATCGTCTTCTCCGGCGCTCCTCTCCACGACGCCGAAGGCGGGCTCGCCGGCTTCGTCTTCGTCCTCCAGGACGTCACCGAGAGACGAGCGATCGAGGCGCAGCTCCGCCAGTCGCAGAAGATGGAGGCGATCGGCCAGCTCTCCGGCGGCATCGCGCACGACTTCAACAACATGCTGGCGGCGATCATCGGCAACCTGGAGATCGCGCTCGACGAGAAGCGCGACGTGGCGCCGATCCACAAGCTGATCGAAACGGCCATCGACGTCGCCGCGCGCGGCGGCGAGCTGGTACAGCGGCTCCTGGCCTTCGCCCGGCGGCAGATGCTGGTGCCGCGCCTGATCGACGTGGCGGCGGTCATCGGCGGCGTGGTGCCGATCCTGAAACGCACGCTGGGCGAGTCGATCGCGATCGATTCACGCAGCGAACCGGGGCTCTGGCCCGTCATGGCCGACCCTGCCCAGCTGGACAGCGCGCTCCTGAACCTCGCCATCAACGCCCGCGACGCCATGCCCCGCGGCGGCACGCTGACGATCACCGCGAACAACATCACCATCGATCCGGACATGGCGCCGGTCTTTCCGGATCTCGTGCTCGGCGACTACGTGGTGGTGGCGGTCGCCGATACCGGGACCGGCATGCCGCCCGAGGTGGTCGCACGCGCGTTCGAGCCGTTCTTCACCACCAAGGAGACCGGCAAGGGCACCGGGCTCGGCCTCAGCATGGTCTACGGCTTCATGCGGCAGTCCGGCGGCACCGCCAAGATCTACAGCGAGGTCGGACACGGAACGACGATGCATCTCTATCTGCCGCGAGCCGCGTACGCCGCGGCCGAGGCGCCGGCGGCGGACGCGGCCAGGACCGCGCCCGGCGGCCGCGAGCGGGTATTGGTGGTCGAGGACAACCCCGACGTGCGCGAGGTCGCCTGTACCATGCTGGTCAGCCTCGGCTATCAGGTGACGCCGGCCGGCGATGCGACCCAGGCGCTCGCCCTGATCGCCTCGGAGGCGCCGTTCGACCTCCTGTTCAGCGACGTGGTCATGCCCGGCACGTCGGGGATCGAGCTGGCCGACGAGGTGCGCCGGCACCATCCGCGGATGAAGATCCTGCTCACCTCCGGCTTCGCCAGCCCGGTCGCCATCCGCGACCAGGCGAAGGAGGCCGGCATCGAGCTGCTGGCCAAGCCCTATCGCCGGATCGCGCTCGCGGTGAAGGTCCGGGAGGTCCTGGACCAGGGAGCCTGAAGGCAGTCGCCGGTTCCGCCGGATGCGCTTTGAGGATCGGCGGGCCGGTCCGAGCCGGCGTAGTCTTTCGCCGACGGCAGATTTTCCCGGGGGATGACTCGCATGAACAGCAACGAGACGATCGGCGTCGGCCTCATCGGTGCCGGCATCATGGGGCAGGCCCACGCGGCGGCCGTCGCCCTCGATCCCCGCGCCCGCTTCGTCGGTGTCGCCAGCCTGGAAGGCGCGGACGAGATCGCGGGTAAATTCCCCGGCACTTTCGCCACCAGGGACTATCGCGACCTGCTGGCGCGGAAGGACATCCAGGTGCTGATCGTGGCCACGCCCGACCACGCGCATTTCGCGATATGCAAGGAGGCGATCGAGGCCGGCAAGAACGTGCTGGTGGAGAAGCCGCTGACCGTCGATCTCGGCGAGGCCGACCAGCTGATCGAGATCGTGAAGCGCTCCGGCCTCAAGCTGATGACCTGCTTCAGCCATCGCTGGATCCCGCCCTACTGGGCCGCGCACGAGGCGGTGGCGGCAGGCCGGCTCGGCCGCCCGGTGCTGGCCTATGCGCGGAAGAACGACACCATCTTCGTGCCCACCAAGATGCTGAGCTGGGCCGCCGGCACCACGTCGGCCTGGTTCCTCTCCAGCCACGACATCGACCTGGTCAGCTGGTACATGGGCGACCGCGCGGTCGAGGTCTATGCGACCGCGGTCTGGGGCGTGCTGCGTGGCCGCGGCATCGAGACGCCGGATGCGATCCAGGCCCAGGTGCGCTTCGCGAATGGCGGCGTCGCCACCTTCGAATCCTGCTGGATCTACCCCAACAGCTTCCCGACCATGACCGACAGCTTCATCGAGATCGTCGGCGAGGCCGGCGTCATCCACCTGGAGCGGAAGGCCGAGCAGCTCGAGATCGCGACCGAGCAGGGCTACGAATGGCCGCGCACCCTGATCAAGCCGATCATCGCCGGCCGCCAGCAGGGTGCGCTCACCGAGATGGTGCACCACCTGATCGCCTGCGTCCGCGACAACAAGCCGCCGCTGGTGACGCTGGAGAGCTCGCGCGAGGTGACGGCGATCCTGGATGCCATCCACCGCTCCACATCCAGCGGCAAGCCTGAGAAGGTGAACTAGGCAGGCGCCTAGAGAAGATACGGGACGATCATCCTGGTTCGCGTCCGGTAGAGCGCGTAGCGCTCGCCGAAGACGCGACCGAGCAGCTGCTCCTCGGCATGGGCGCGCCAGGCGAAGGTCGGAACGATCCCGAGAAGCAGGACCAGGAGGGCCGGCCAGCTGCCGAAGGCCAGCGCCTGGCCCGTCGCCACCAGGCAGAAGCCGAGATAGATGGGATGGCGCACGAGACGATAGGGGCCGGTCGTGACGAAGCCCCTGTCTCCATCGGCCGCCGGCACCAGGCTCCAGGCCGGACCAAGCACCACCCGGGACCTGAGCACGAGCGCGATGCCCGCGACCGCGAGAAGGCATCCCGCCGCCGCCAGCAGCAACGCGGCCTGACCTTCCCGATCGCCGGCGAAGGCGACGAGCGAAGCGAGGAACAGGCCGAAGGCTGCGATGTTCGCAAGGACCGGGGCTCGGTCGCTCCTGCCTTCACGGGCGGGAGCCTTCTGCTCTCGCTTGGGCTTCAGAAGCATGAGCGCTGCGGGAACGGCCAGAGTGACGATACGGAGCGCCAGGACCAGCGTTGTCATGTCTTACGGCGCTCGCGAGCGCATGAAGGAGAGCGCGACCGGCAGCAGCAGGAGGGGAAGCACATAGCTCGCCACCAGGGCCAGGATCGGCTGGTCGGCCCAGCCGGCGCCGATCGCTGCAAAGACGAATGCGATCGGGATGCTTCCGGCAATCAGCGCCGCCACGAATTTGCGCATCGGCATGCGCGTGAGCCCCGCCAGGAAGACCATCGCTTCCGGAATGCTGTAGGGAAGGCTGCGTGTCAGCACGATCGCCCAAGCACCGGCGCGCTCGAACAGGCTTTCGGCTCGCTCCAGGGACTCGGCCCGGACGAGGTGCCTCACGACACCTCGGACCGAGGTCCGCATCAGGAGATAGCCGAGAAGGCCGCCGGTGATCAGGCCGATGCTGCCCAGCAACCCGCCGAGCACGGCGCCGTAGACGATGCCGAGCGCCGCGATCACGGCCGTCTGGGGAACCGGCAGCACCAGGTCGGCCCAGAGAAGGACGATGCCGAGCGCCCAGGCCCAGCTTTCGAACTGCCGAAGCATCGACACGGCCGCGGCGGCGTCCGCTGCATCGGGGATCGACGCGCAGGAGGCGAGCACCGCCGCGAGACCCCATATCCCGGCGAGGCGCAATCTTGTGGGCGCGGTCGGCATCGCCATACTTGGCTCGCGGGCCCTTTCGCATGAATGACACCCAAGGTGTCATTCATCGTTTATGACACCTTGGATGTCATTATGCAATCTCGGCAACGGAGCGGACAGGATGGCCTCGGCACGACAGAAGAAGCGGACCGGCGGGGCCGTCGACGCGAAGGGGGAGGCGATCGCGGAGCTGCTGCTCGAAGTGGCGCAATGCTTCTTTCGATTGCGGGCGGTCGGCCAGAAGAGCGGGCTCATCACGGCCTGGGGCGGCGGTGCCTTCGGCTTCATGCGCAGCCTGGCGCTCCAGGGCCCGCTGACCGTGCCTCGGATCGCCCGGATGCGGCCGACCAGCCGCCAGCGCATGCAGCGCCTGGCGGACGAGCTTGCGAGCGAGGGGCTCGTGGAGTTCATCGAGAATCCGAGGCATCAGCGATCGAAGCTGGTGCGGCTCACGCCCAAGGGCGAGACGCGCTATCGGGCATTGAACGAGAGATATCTCGCGCTCGCCTCGACGATGGGCGGCGGGCTCAGCGAAACGGATCTCCGCAAGGCTTCCGAAATCGTGCGACGGCTCAGCGAGGAGATGAAAGGCCAAGGCCTGGCCGGCGAGGCCGGCGAATGAAACGAGCCGTGTGAAGGCAGCCATCGGCCGGAGTAGTCTACGCAGACGCGTCCTCTTGCCCGCCGCCGACGTCGGAGTCTCGCCATGTCCTTCGCCTCGCTACGCCCGGCCCTGTTCGCCGCCATCCTGCTGCTCGCCGCCGGGATCGGACTGACCACCTTCCGCTCGGCCGCCGAGGAAGCACGCGAGATCCCGCCGCCGGCCGAGGACATCACCACGGCAGGCGCCATGACCGAGGTCGTGGTGCTGGCCGGCGGCTGCTTCTGGGGCGTGCAGGGCGTGTTCCAGCACACCACCGGCGTGACCTCGGCCGTTTCCGGCTATGCCGGCGGCACCCAGGCATCGGCGAACTACGAGATGGTGAGCACCGGGCGCACCGATCACGCCGAGGTCGTGCGCGTCACCTACAACCCGCGCGTCATCAGCTATGGGCGCCTGCTGCAGATCTTCTTCTCGGTCGTCCACGACCCGACCCAGCTCGACCGCCAAGGTCCCGATGTCGGCCCGCAGTACCGCTCGTCGATCTTCCCCGAGAACGCCGAGCAGGCACGGATCGCCAAGGCCTACATCGCCCAGCTCGACCAGGCCCGCACCTATCCGAAGGCGATCGCGACCAGGATCGAGCCGGGCCACGCCTTCTACCCGGCCGAGGACGAGCACCAGGACTTCATGACCCGCTATCCGAGCCATCCCTACATCGCCTATCACGACCTGCCCAAGGCCGCGGCGCTGAAGCGCTTCTTCCCCACCGCCTGGCGGGCCGAGCCGGCGCTGGTGCGGACGGCGAAGCGGAGCTGACGCGGGCCATGCGCACCGCCATCCGTCTCGCCATCAGGGACTGGGACTTCCTGACGCCGATCTTTCTCGGCGACATCCGCCCCGACGGCTTTGACCTGACGATCGACCGGGTGGGCGCGCTGATCGCCGATCCCGCCGGCGACCCGGCCTATGACGGCGCCGAGCTGTCGTTCAGCCGCTATGCGCGCTCACGCGCCCGTGGCGAGGACGGCATCGTCGCGATCCCGCACTTCCTGATGCGGGCCTTCCGCCATCGCTGCATCATCACCGCCAAGGCGAACCCGATCACGACGCTCGCCGGGCTTGCCGGCAAGACCATCGGCCTCGCCGGCTGGCCGGACTCCGGCCATACCTGGACCCGGGCGCTGCTTCGCCGCGAAGGCATCGGCATCGACGATGCGCAGTGGCGGCTGGGACGGCTGACGTCCGCGGACTCGGCCGAGGTTCGGCTGGACGGTTTCGGGCGGCCCGGCCGCATCGAAGCAGTGCCGGGCGGACGGCCCCTGGTCGAGCTGCTGGAGAGCGGCGAGCTCGACGCCGCCTTCGCTCCCTTCATGCCGCCGGGATTCTACGACGCCGCAAGCCGGCTGCGCCCCTTGCTGCCGGACTATCGCTCAGCCGAGGTCGCCTATTTCCACCAGGTCGGCTACGTGCCGGGAATCCATGTGCTGGCGCTGAAGCCCGCGATCGTCGCCGCATATCCCGGCCTGCCGGATGCGCTCAGCGAGCTGCTCGACGAATCCGCGCGGATCTGGCTCGCCAAGCGCGAGCGCTATGCCGAGACGACACCCTGGATGATCGACGAGCTCGCCCGCTCCGCCCGCGACCTGCCGGCCGGATGGAACCGGAACGGCTTTGCCGCCAACGAAGCGATGATCGATGCCTTCGCCGAGGAGCTCTTCCAGCAGAAGCTGACCGAGCGGCGGCTCGATCCCCGCGAGCTGTTCCCGCGCTTCGCTAGCTGAAGCGCAGCCTTCAGAAATACCGACTCAAATTCCGCCGGATGCGCTGGAGTACCGGTTCGTCGGCGGGCGGAAACACGAAACTCTTCCCGGTGATGGTCTCGTAGGCCTGGATGTAGACGGCGGCCGTGTCGAGGATCAGCTGCTGGGGGATCTCTGGGATCGGGTCCTTGTAGGGATCGCAGCGGGCGGAGACCCAGCTGCGGACAAAGTCCTTGTCGAAGCTCTCCGGCCGCTCGCCCTTGGCGAAGCGCTCCTCGTAGGTCCCCTTCAGCCAGTAGCGGCTGGAGTCCGGCGTGTGGATCTCGTCAGCGAGCACGATCTTGCCCGACTTGTCAGTGCCGAACTCGTATTTGGTGTCGACCAGGATCAGGCCGCGCTTGGCCGCCAGCTCGCGACCGCGAGCGAACAGCGCGTGGGCGTAATCGGACAGCACCCGCCACTGGCCTGACGACAGCAGGCCGCGATCGATGATCTCGCCCGCGGTCAGCGGCGCGTCATGGTCGCCCTGCCCGGCCTTGGAGGTGGGCGTGATGATCGTCGCCGGCAGCTTCTCGTTGGGCTGGAGCCCGTCGGGAAGGCGGATGCCGTACATCTCGCGCTTGCCGGCCTTGTACATGGTCAGGATCGAGGTTCCGGTGGTGCCGGCGAGATAGTCGCGCACCACGATCTCGACCGGCAGGATCTCGAGCCTCCGGCCGATCACGACGTTGGGGTCCGGGTAGTCCAGCACATGGTTCGGGCAGATGTCCTGGGTCGCCTCGAACCAGTAGCGCGCCGTCTCGGTCAGCACCTGGCCCTTGAACGGGATCGCCGCCAGGTTGAGGTCGAAGGCGCTCAAGCGATCGCTGGAGATCAGGATGCGCCGGCCGTCGGCGAGGTCGTAGTTGTCGCGCACCTTGCCGCGATAGTGGTTCGGCAGCTCCGGAATCGTCGCGTCGGCGAGAACCAGATGCGCGCGTGCCTTGAGAGCCGTCATGTCCATGAAAGTCGCCTAGCCCGTTCCGCGTGATCGTGCGCCGCGATTGTAGGAGGGTCCGCCCGGGTGGCAAGCTTTGCCGAAGACTGGGGAAGGAACGGGCCATGCCTGACGATTCAGTGAAGATCCTCGACAGTTTCCCTCAGAAGATCCGCGAGGTCTTCAACCTGTGGATCCCGCTGAAGGACGGGAGCCGGCTCGCCGCCCGCATGTGGCTGCCGGCGGATGCCGAATCGAAGCCGGTGCCGGCGGTCCTCGAATACATCCCCTATCGCAAGCGCGACGCCACGGCGCCCCGCGATTCCAAGCTGCATCCCTATTTCGCCGGGCACGGCTATGCCGCCGTTCGTGTCGACATGCGGGGATCGGGCGATTCCGACGGCGTGCTCACCGACGAGTACCTGAAGCTGGAGCATGACGACGCGCTGGAGGTGATCGAGTGGCTGGCGAAGCAGCCCTGGTGCACCGGCGCGGTCGGGATGATGGGCAACTCCTGGGGCGGCTTCAACTCGCTGCAGGTGGCGGCCCGGCGGCCGGCCGCGCTGAAGGCGATCATCACCTCATGCTCGACCGACGACCGCTATGCCGACGACATCCACTACATGGGCGGCTGCCTGCTCAACGACAACATGAAGTGGGCGGCCAACATGTTCTCCCACAACTCGCGCCCGCCGGACCCGGAGATCGC
>CAXNIC010000049.1:0-18607 GCA_964201945.1 Alphaproteobacteria bacterium | reverse complement strand
TGCCGTGCTTGACCAACCCACGGAAGACTGACATCACCATCAACATCCAACGGCGCTGCAAGCGCCCGCGCCACACTGGTCGCGATCGATCGGAACAGGTGGTCGCGATCCGTCGGAATCGGTGGTCGCAATCGTCGGAATGCGCACGTGGTCTTCGCCGCCGGTGCCACCTTCACCACTGTCGATGATTTATTGCGATGGGAGCAGGCGTTGGGACGGGACGGCTTTCTCAGCGCCGACTCCCGGCGGGCAATGTTCACCGACTATGGCGGCGGCTACGGGCTCGCCTGGGGGATGTCCAACTGGTTCGGCAACCCAGTACAGATGCATTCCGGATCAATCCACGGCTTCCACACAACACTCTGTCGCTACCCGGACGACAAGCTCACCATCATCGTGCTCGCCAACCTGGAATACGCGCCGACCCTTTGGATCGCCAACGAGCTCGCGTCCCTCCATTTCGGCGTCCTTCGGACGGCGATGCGGCCCTGCCTCTACGAGTCCTGACCGCGACCTACTCCGCCGCGGTCCCCGTCGTCGGGGCGTTGCGGTGACGCAGGACGACGTCGAGGAAGGCGCGGCCGTAGCGCTGCAGCTTGGCTTCGCCGATGCCGTGGATCTCCAGCATCTCGTTCGTCGTCGCCGGCCGCCGGGCGGCGAGTTCCAGCAGCGTGCGGTCGGGAAAGATCACATAGGCCGGCTGGCGCTGTGCCTTCGCCAGGGTCTGGCGCAGCGCCTTGAGTGCTTTCAGCAGATCGCCGCCGCCGCCGGACATGTCGATCGCGACCGCCTGGGCGGCGCGTTTCTTCGACCGCGGCGAGGTTGCCTGGCGGGCGATGCCGGAGCGGAGATCGACGCGGCCGTCACCGCGGAGGATGCGGTGCCCTCGCTCGGTCAGCGTCCAGCGGCCATGCTCTACGATGTCGAGCGAGATCAGGCCGGCGGCGTAGATCTGGCGCAGGATCGAGCGCCAGCCGTTGACGTCGCGGTCCTTGCCGACACCGAACGTCTTCAAGGTGTCATGGCCGTAGCGGCGGATCGCCTCGGTGGCGTTGCCCATCAGGATGTTGACCAGGTGCTCGGTGCCGAAGCGCTCGCCCGTCCGGAGGATCGCCGACATCGCCTTCTGCGCCTCGACGGTGCCGTCGAAGGTCTCGACCCCGCCCTCGCAGAGATCGCAGCGTCCGCAGGCCATCTCCGACTGCTCGCCGAAATAGGCGAGCAGTGTCTGGCGCCGGCAGCGCGGCGACTCGCAGAGCGCCACCAGGGCATTGAAGCGCTGGCGCTCGATGCGCTTTCGCTCCTCCGAGCTCTCGCCTTCCTCGATCTGCAGGCGCCGGAGCCGCATGTCGTCGAGGCCGTAGAGCGTCATCGTGTCAGCCGGTAAGCCGTCGCGGCCGGCGCGGCCGATCTCCTGGTAATAGGCCTCGACGTTCTGCGGCAGGTCGGCATGGGCGACGAAACGGACGTCGGGCTTGTCGATGCCCATGCCGAAGGCGACGGTGGCGACTACCACCACGCCGTCTTCCTGCATGAAGACGTCCTGGTTGGCGTTTCGCGCCTCCTGCGGCATGCCGGCGTGGTAGGGCACGGTGCGGTATCCCGCGAGGCCGAGATGGGTCGCCAGCTCCTCGGTGCGCTTCCGGGATGAGCAGTAGATGATGCCGCTCTCGCCTCTATGCGTCTCCAGGAAGGCGGCGATCTGGCGCCGCGCATTGTCCTTCGGCTGCATCGCCAGATGCAGGTTCGGCCGGTCGAAGGAGCGGACGAAGGTCCTGGGCGCCAGGCGGAACAGCTTCTCGACGATGTCGGCCCGGGTCGGCGCGTCGGCGGTCGCGGTCAGCGCCATGGTCTGCAGGCAGCGGATCTCGTCGCGGACCCGGCCGAGCTGCAGGTATTCCGGGCGGAAATCGTGGCCCCATTGCGAGACGCAATGGGCCTCGTCGATCGCGAGCAGGCCGACGCCGGATCGGGCCAGCATGTCGATGGTGTCGGGCCGGGTCAGCCGCTCCGGCGCGACGTAGAGCAGCTTCAGCGTGCCTGCGCGCAGCGACTGGTGGACCCGCCGGTTCTCCTCCGGCTCGTTGGCGGAGTTGAGCGCGGCCGCCTCGACCCCGATCGATTGCAGCTGGCGCACCTGGTCCCGCATCAGCGCGATCAGGGGCGAGACCACCACGGTGAGGCCGGGGCGGATGATCGCCGGCAGCTGGTAGCAGAGCGACTTGCCGCTGCCCGTCGGCATCACCCCCAGCACGTTCTCGCCGCCGAGGATGGCCTGGACGATCTCCTGCTGGCCCGGGCGGAAGGCATCGAAGCCGAACACCGTCTTCAGCGCCGAGCGGGCGCCGTCGAGCGAATCAGTCATGGAGGCGACGCGCGGTATTCGGGCCGGAAGGGCCGGTAATGCCTCAAAAATAGTCCCCTGGAAGGCGGGTCTGCTCAAGGACGGCACGCCAATATAGAGGAAGAGCCCGAGGGGACGCGGAAGAATGGTCGGAGGTCGGATGCGACCTCAAGGGCGATTGTGCCGAGCCTCCGGCGCTCCTATCATCCTGCCTCCGCCTGATCCCGAAACTCCCCAGTTCCGAAAGGCCCTCGGCCATGCGCGTGCGCGATTTCCATACCGGCCGCTCCGCCGTCTATGCCGATGGCGGCGTCGCCGCCACCGCCCATCCGCTGGCGACGCTGACCGCCATCGACATGCTGCGCTCCGGCGGCAACGCGATCGACGCCGCGCTGGCGGCCATCGCCATGCTGTGCGTGATCGAGCCGCATGCGACCGGGATCGGTGGCGACTGCTTCGTCCTCTATTCGCCGAAGGCCGGCATGCCGATCGGCCTCAACGGCTCCGGCCGCGCGCCCAAGGCCGCGACGTACGACTGGTACAAGTCGCAGGGCATCGACTACATCAAGATGCAGTCGCCGCATGCGGTGACGGTGCCCGGCGCCATCGACGCCTGGTGCAGGCTGCACGCCGACCACGGCTCGAAGGACCTGGCCGAGATCTTCGCGCCCGCGATCGCGGCGGCCGAGAACGGCTACCGCATCTCCCCCCGCACCGGCTCCGACTGGAGCAAGCTGACCAAGAAAATGTCGACTGATCCGGATGCGGCGAAGCGCTTCCTTCCGGGCGGCAAGCCGCCGGCGATCGGCGACCTGCACAAGCAGCCGGAGCTGGGTGCCACGCTCCGCAAGATCGCCAAGGGCGGCCGCGCCGCCTTCTACACGGGCGACGTGGCCCAGGACATGGTCGACAAGCTCCGCAGCGTCGGCGGTCTCCACACCATGGAGGACTTCGAGGAGGCGCACCCCGACTACGTGACGCCGATCTCGACCAAGTACCGCGGATACGACGTGCACGAGATCCCGCCGAACGGGCAGGGGATCACCGCGCTGATCATGCTGAACGTGCTGGCGGGTTACGACTACGGCTCGACCAAGTTCAGCCAGGCCGATCGCATCCACCTGATGGCCGAGGCCGCCAAGTTCGCCTACCGGCTACGCAACCAGCATGTCGCCGACATGACCCAGGCCGATGTGCCGGTCGACCGCCTGCTCTCGACGCAGGAGGCGGAGTCGATCCGCTCGCAGATCAGCCTTAACAGCGTCTCGCCCTGGACCGAGCTCGACTACCTCGAGCACAAGGACACGACGTATCTTTCCGTCGTCGACAAGGACCGCAACGCGGTGTCCTTCATCAATTCGCTTTTCGCCGCCTTTGGCTCCGGCATCCTCGCGCCCAAGAGCGGCGTCATGCTGCAGAACCGCGGCCAGGGCTTCCGGGTGAAGGAAGGTCATCCCAACTGCATCGGGCCGAGGAAGCGGCCGATGCACACCATCATCCCGGGCATGCTGACCAAGAATGGACGGACGGTGATGCCGTTCGGCGTCATGGGCGGCCACTTCCAGCCGACCGGGCACTCGACCGTGGTCAGCAACATGGTCGATTTCGACATGGACCCGCAGGACGCGCTGGCGGCGCCCCGCATGTGGGCCTATGAGGGCGAGCTCAAGCTCGAGCCGGCGATCCCCGAGGAGGTGGCGCAGGATCTCGCCCGCCGCGGTCACAAGGTGGTGCGGACCGAGACTCCGCCCGGCGGCGGCCAGGCGATCTGGATCGACCACGACCGCGGCGTGCTGATCGGTGGCTCCGAGCCCCGCAAGGACGGCTGCGCCCTCGGCTACTAGATCGTCTTCTAAGCCCGTTCGACTGCAAGGACATACCTATGGACGACTCCATCCAGTGGGGCCTGACGAAGTTCAGCGTCGGCCAGCCGGTACCGCGGAACGAAGACCCGACGCTGCTCAGAGGCGAGGGCCGCTACACCGACGACATCAGCCTCAAGGGCCAGGCGTGGTGCGTCATCGTCCGCAGCCGGCATGCGCATGGCGTGATCAAGAGCATCGACATCGCCGATGCCAAGTCGATGCCCGGCGTGCTCGGCGTCTGGACCGGCGATGATCTGAACGCCGCGGGATACGGCACGCTGAAGTGCCATGCCGCCTTCCCCAATCGCGACGGCAGCCCGATGAAGAAGCCGGAGCGGCGGTCGCTGGCGACCGGCAAGGTGCGCTATGTCGGCGATCCCGTCGCCTTCGTCGTCGCCGAGACCCAGTCCCAGGCGAAGGACGCGACCGAGGCGGTGATCGTCGAGATCGACGACCTGCCGGCGGTGACCGATGCCCGGGCCGCCTTCGCATCCGGCGCTCCGCAGCTTTTCGACGACGTCCCCAATAACCTAGCGCTCGACTGGCACTATGGCGACGAGGCCAAGACGGCCGCGGCCTTTGCTGCCGCCGCGCATGTGACCAAGATTCCGCTGATCAGCAACCGCATCGTCGTCAATACCATGGAGCCGCGCTCGGCTGTCGGCGCCTACGACAAGGCGAGCGGCCGCTGGACCTTCCATGTCGGAAGCCAGGGTGTGTTCGGCTTCAAGACCGCGCTTGCCGACATCCTGAACGAGAAGCCGGAAAACGTCCGCATCCTCACCGACAATGTCGGCGGCTCCTTCGGCATGAAGGCGGGCATCTATCCGGAATACGCCTGCATCCTGCACGCAGCCCGCCTGCTCGGCCGGCCGGTGAAGTGGACCGACGACCGCTCGGAGAGCTTCCTTTCCGATTGCCATGGCCGCGACCACGACTTCGAGGGCGAACTCGCCCTCGACAAGGACGGCCGCTTCCTCGCCGTGCGCTTCACCGGCTTCGCCAACATGGGCGCCGTCCTCAACACGGCCGGGCCGTTGATGTCGACGACCAACATCGTCAAGAATTCGGTCGGCGTCTATCGCACGCCCCTGGTCGAGGTCTCGACCAAATGCGTCATGACCAACACCGTGCCGATCAACGCCTATCGCGGTGCCGGCCGGCCGGAAGGCAACTACTTCATGGAGCGGCTGGTCTCCGCCGCCGCCGCCGAGATGGGGATCGATCAGGCCGAGATCCGCAAGCGCAATCACATCCGCCCCGAGGAGATGCCCTATAGCGCTCCCTCCGGCATGGTCTATGACTCGGGCGATTTCACCAACCTGCTGGGCAAGGCGCTGGCTGCCGCCGATTGGGACGGCTTCCCCAAGCGCAAGGCCGAGAGCAAGGCCAAGGGCAAGCTCCGTGGCCGCGGCATCGGCGACTATCTGGAAGTCACCGCGCCGCAGGGCAAGGAGATGGGCGGCCTCCGCTTCGAGGCCAACGGCGACGTCACCATCGTCACCGGCACGCTCGACTACGGCCAGGGTCACTGGTCGCCGTTCGCCCAGGTGCTGGTCGACAAGCTCGGCATCCCCTTCGAGAAGATCAAGCTGCACCAAAACGACTCCGACCAGCTCATCGCCGGCGGCGGCACCGGCGGTTCGCGCTCGGCCATGGCCAGCGGCGGCGCCATTATCGAGGCCGGCGACAAGGTGATCGAGAACGGTAAGCAGATTGCGGCCCATGTGCTTGAAGCGGCGGCCGCCGACATCGAGTTCGCCAGGGGCAGCTTCGTCATCGCCGGCACCGATCGCTCGATCGGCATCATGGAGCTGGCGGCGAAGCTTCGCTCTGGCATCAAGCTGCCCGACGGCATGCCGCGGTCGCTCGATGTCAGCCTGGTCCACGACACCTCGCCCTCGGCCTTCCCGAACGGCTGCCATGTCTGCGAGGTCGAGATCGACCCGGAGACCGGCGTCACCTCGGTGGTGAAGTATTCGATGGTCAACGACTTCGGCACGCTCTTGAACCCGATGATGGTTGAGGGCCAGGCCCATGGCGGCGTCGTCCAGGGCATCGGCCAGGCGCTGCTGGAGCGGACGGTGTTCGATGCCGACGGCCAGTTCCTGACCGGCTCCTACATGGACTACGCCATGCCCAGGGCGGCCGACACGCCCGCCTTCGCCTTCGCCAGCCACCCGGTGCCGGCCACAACCAACGCGCTCGGCGCCAAGGGCTGCGGCGAGGCCGGCTGTGCCGGATCGCTGCCGGCGGTGATGAATGCGGTCGTCGACGCGCTCCGTGACCTCGGCATCACCCAGATGGACATGCCGGCGACGCCCGAGCGGGTGTGGAAGGCGATCCAGGGGGCGAAACGCTCCTGAGCGACAGGCGCCGACTTCACCAAACAGGTGGGTGAACTCGGCGCCGAGGGGCGCTATACTCAAGGAGCTATGGAGCGGACAGGCCGATTGCAGGAGCTTGCCGGCACCCTTCGTCGTTGGGGGAGGCTCCCGACGCTGAGGGCGGTGCTGCCGTTGTTTCTCGTCTGCCTGCTCGGTCCTCTCGGCGAGATCGCCGACGTGGCGCTGGTCTCGGAACTCGAGATCGAGCTGCTGGCGAGCGATCTGGGCGTCGAGATGGTGGCGACCATCTTTCTCTCAGGGTATCAGCTCCTGATGCTCCTGATGGCCGGCGCCTGGCTCCTAAGGGGCGTTGGCACCATCAGCGGTGAGGGGCCGCTGCCGTTGCGCGTGCTGGTCTCGTGCCAGCCGCGGGCTTTGGCCAAGATCCCGATAGGCTGACTCCGATCGTCGTATGAACCGCTGCCGCCGTGGTTTTCCCCACGGCGCGGCTTGTTGTTCTCCGATCTGGAGTTACGTCCATGGAATTCATGTCCGCGGGCTTTCTGTCCGCGTTGCTCGTCATCATCATCATCGACCTCGTGCTCGCCGGCGACAATGCGCTGGTCATCGGCCTCGCCGCCCGCAACGTGCCGAAGGCCCAGCAGAAGACTGTCATCATGTGGGGGACCGTCGGCGCCATCGTCGTCCGTGCCGTCATGACGCTCGGCGTCTTCTGGCTCTTGAAGATTCCCGGGCTGGCGCTGGCCGGCGGCCTCGCGCTGATCTGGATCGCCCGCAAGCTGCTGGTTCCGGGCGAGGGGCAGGCCGGCGGGCACGGCAAGACCGTCGCCACCTCGGTCAGCGCCGCGATCCGCACCATCATCATCGCCGACGCCGTCATGGGCGTCGACAATGCGCTGGCGATCGGTGCGGCCGCCCAGGAGAGCGTGGCGCTGATCGTGATCGGCCTCATCATCACTGTCCCGATCATCGTCTGGGGCAGCCGTGTGGTCCTGGCGATGGTCGGACGCTTCCCCTCGATCATCCTCATCGGCGGCGGCGTGCTGGGCTGGACGGCGGCCAAGATGATCCTCGCCGAGCCGCTGCTGCAGGGGATCATGGTTCGCGGCCATGCGGTCGAGGGGGCGCTGACGCTGGCCGTCCTCACCGTCTCGGTCCTTCCCTGGTTCCAGGACCGAACCAAGCCCGAGGCGCGGTTGCTGCTGATGGCGCTGCCGTTCCCGCTGTTCTGGCTGGTGGGTTTCGAGATCGCCGCTGAGCAGTGGGGATGGCAGGTCAGCTACCTCGAGGTGCAGAGCCTGAAGGACGCCTTCATCCAGCTTCTGCGTCTCACCGGCTGGCTGCCGTTCACCGTGCTCGGCCTCTGGATCGTCGAACGGCGATCCCGGCGGGCGAGGGAAGGGGCCACGGCCCGTCTGGCCGGCTAAGGAGCCTTGGCGGAGCGCTGCGGCTGTGCTTTCTTCGCTTTCCAATCAGAAACGGAGATTCACATGCTCGCACGCTCCGCCGCCCGGCTCGCCGCCGCCGCGATCGTCGCGGTGCCGCTCGCAGCTTTCGCCAAGACGCCCGCCGACACCCTGGTGATGGCCTGGGCGCTGGACCCCGTGATCGGCATGGATCCGGGCCAGGTCGCCGAGTTCAACGCCGCCGAGTTCCTGAACAACATCTGCGACCCGCTGGTCTTCCAGGACTACACCGATCCCTCGAAGCTGGTGCCGGGCATCGCCGAGAGCTGGTCGGCCTCGGCTGACGGCACCGCGATCACCTTCAAGATCCGCGCCGGCGTCAAACATCCGTCCGGCAACCCGGTCACCGCCAAGGACGCCGAGTGGTCGCTCCGTCGCGTCATGGCGATCAACTTCGCTCCCGCCGGCACGCTTCGCCAATGGGGCTTCACGGCGGACAGCTTCGACAAGATGGTCGAAGCGACCGACGATCGCACGCTGATGGTCAAGCTGCCGAAGCCCTATCCGACGGACCTCGCCATCTCGGCGTTGTTCACCGGCGGCATGGGCATGGTCCTCGACTCGGTCGAGGCCAAGAAGAACGTCAAGGGCGACGACCACGCCAATGGCTGGCTCAAGACCAATACCGCCTGCGTCGGCGCCTACAAGATGCGGAGCTGGGCCGCCAACGACACGATGATCCTCGAGCGCAACGACGGCTATTGGCGAGGCGAGCCGAAGCTGAGGCGCGTCATCATCCGTCACGTGCCGGAGTCCGGCGCCCAGCGGCTGATGCTGGAGAAGGGCGATGCCGACGTCGCCCGCATCCTCAACTCCCAGGACCTCGAAGGGGCGCTGAAGCACCCCGACGTTCGGCAGTTCCAGGTGCCGCTGCATCACTTCTGGTACCTGGCGATGAATGCCTCGGACCCGATCCTCGCCAATGTGAAGGTGCGTCAGGCCTTCAAGCACCTCATCAACAACGTGGAGCTGGAGCAGACCCTGATGAAGGACCGCGGCACGGCGCGCCAGAGCGTGGTGCCGCTCGGTGCCTTCGGTGCGCTGTCGAAGACCGAAGGCCTGCCGTTCAAGCCGGACGTCGAGGCGGCGAAGAAGCTCCTGGCTGAGGCCGGGTACCCGAACGGTTTCTCGGTGAAGCTGATCCACACCTCGAACTCCCCGCAGCTCGAGCTTGGCCAGTACATCCAGGGCCAGGCCGCCAAGGCCGGCATCAAGATCGAGATCGAGGCCGGCGCCGGTGCCGTGACGCTGGGTCGCAGCCGTGCACGCGAATATCAGCTGGTGCTGACGGGATGGGCGGCCGGATACCCGGATGCGGATGCCATGGTCTCGCTCTTCGCCGTCAACCCGGACAACCGCAAGGAAGCGAACCTGACCGGCTATCCGTCGTGGATCTCGGCCTGGGCCGATCCGCAGCTCAACATGCTCGCCGACCAGGCGCGGATGGAGCGGGATCCCGCCAAGCGCGCCGATCTCTACAAGCAGATCCAGGTGAAGCACATGTCCGAAGGCCCGCACGCCTTCATCACCCAGTCGGTGAGCAACCTCGCCGCCAACCGGCAGCTGAAGGACATCAAGCAGAACGGGTTCCGCGTCTGGTACTCGACCGCGACGAAATAGCTTCGATCCCCACGTCACCTCGTAGCCCCCCTCCTCCGCGCCGTCGCGGGGGAGGGAGCCGCCTCATCTCATCGGTCATGAAGAAGACAGACATCGAAGCCGCGCTCGCGCTGGCGATCCGGGCGGCCGAAACGCCATCCCGAAATCTGGCGGCGGCGTTCCGCTCGGGCGCGGTTCGCGCCCGGCTGAAGCCCGATCGCTCGTTCGTCACCAAGCACGATCTGGCTGCCGAAACCGTGATCCGCGGCGTGCTGAGCGCTGACCACCGCTTCGGCGGTTTCGACATCGAAGGCGAAGAGACGGGACGCGACGGCCGGGCGAGCGAGTATCGCTGGCTGGTCGATCCGATCGACGGCACCACCAGCTTCCTTCGCGGCATCCCCACCTTCGGCACAATCATCGCGCTCGAGGAAGCAGAGACCCGGCGGGCGATCCTCGGCGTGATCCACCTGCCGATGCAGAGCGAGACCTATGCCGCCGGCCGCGGCCTCGGCACATGGAGCGGGACCAAGCGCATCAAGGTCTCCCGATGCCGCACCCTTGCCGAGGCCATGGTCTCGACGCCGGACGCGCAGTGGTTTCACGTCACACGCATGGAAGCGGGATACCGCCGGCTGCGCGAGCGCTGTCCGCAGCTTCGCGGCTACGCCGACTGCTGGGCGCATACGCTGGCGGTGAGAGGGGCGATCGATGCGGTGGTCGAGCCCTACAACAACGCCTGGGACATAAGGGCGACGGAGGTCCTGATCGCCGAGGCCGGCGGCGAGTGCCGGCTCCGGGCGGTCGTCGGCGGCAAGTTCACGGCCGCACTCTTCGGTTGCAGGCCGGTCGTCGAGCAGATCGCGGACGTCACCGGGTTCTGATCCGTTTGCGGTCGGAGCGGCCGCGCGCGATTGGACAATTTTCACGGTTCTGCGGCGCAAAGGTGAATATCGCCGGATCGATGTTGCCAGCCGGAGGGACTCGACAGATAGTCGCAACCCCGCCGTGCAGGCATCTCCTCGAGCGAGTTCGTCCATGACCGTTATGCGTGGCCGCCAGTTCTTCCAGAACCCGGGTCCGACCAACATTCCTGACCGTATCCTCCGGGCCATGGACCGGGCCTCGATGGACTTCATGGGGAAGGAGTTCGCCGGCATCGCCGACGTCTGCTTCGCCGGCCTGAAGCGCGTGTTCAAGACCGAGCAGACCATGTTCGTCTACGCCTCCAACGGCCACGGCGCCTGGGAGGCGGCGGTGGTCAACCTGTTCTCGCCCGGCGACAAGGTGCTGGTGCTGGAGACCGGGCGCTTCTCGGCATCCTGGGGCGAGATGGCGACGGCCTATGGGATCGACGTCGAGACGCTGCCCTTCGACTGGCGCGTCGGCGTCGATCCGGCGAAGGTCGAGGAGCGCCTGAAGGCCGACACCGCCCGCGACATCCGCGGCATCCTCCTGGTTCACAACGAGACGGCGACCGGCGTCGCCCACCCCGTCGCCGAGGTGAGGAAGGCGATCGATCGCGCCGGCCATCCCGGCCTCTTCCTTTCCGACACCATCTCCTCGCTGGCCTCGATCGACTTCCGCATGGACGAGTGGAAGGTCGACGTCGCCGTCGGCGGCTCACAGAAGGGCCTGATGCTGCCGATCGGCATGGGCTTCACCGGGGTCAGCAAGAAGGCGCTGGATGCGACCCAGTCGGCACGCCTGCCGCGGGCCTACTTCGACTGGCGCCTGATGCTCGGCCGTCAGCCGCAGAAGTTTCCCGGCACCGCGCCGGTGCATCACTTCTACGGCCTCGCCGAAGCGATCAAGATGCTGGACGAGGAAGGCCTCGACCAGGTCTTTGCCCGTCACGCGCGCCTGGCCGAGGCGACGCGCCGAGCGGTTCGGGTCTGGGGCGAGGGCGGCCACATGCAGCTTTTCGGCACCGACCCGAAGCTGCTGTCCAACTCGGTCACCGCCATCCTGATGCCGCCTGGGATCGACGCCGAACGGGTCCGGCAGACCGCGCTCGACCGCTACAACGTCTCGCTCGGCGGCGGCCTCGACAACCTCAAGGGCAAGGTCTTCCGCATCGGCCACATGGGCGATCTCAACGAGCCGATGCTGCTGGGCGCGCTTGCCGCCGTGGAGATGTCGTTCAAGACCGCCGGCATCCCCTACACCAAGGGCGGCGTGGACGCGGCGATGGCGTATCTTTCCTACTGATGAGCCTCACCGCCGCGCCCGACCTCGTCATCTTCGACTGCGATGGCGTCCTGATCGACAGCGAGATCCTCTATTGCCGGATCGACGCCGAGGAGTTCACGCGGGCGGGGTATGCGATCACGCCGGCCGAAGTCGCCCGCAAGTTCGTCGGCATCAGCTACGACACCATGCTGAAGATCATCGCCGAAGAACGCGGCCAGCCGCTGCCGGACGAGGTGACGATCCGGGTCAACGAGCGGGTGGCCGAAGTCGTCCCCCTCGAACTGAAGGCAGTGAAGGGTATCGCTGGACTCCTTGACCGGATCGGCATCCCGGTCTGCGTCGCGTCCAACACGGGGACCGAACGGCTCCGTTGGAATCTCGAGATCGCGGGCCTGCTGAAGCGCTTCGACCCGCATGTCTACAGCGCCAAGATGGTGGCGAGAGGCAAGCCGGCCCCCGACCTCTTCCTCCACGCCGCCAAGCAGTTCGATGTGCCGCCCGAACGATGCCTGGTGATCGAGGATTCGACGGTCGGCGTCGGCGCGGCCGTTGCCGCCGGCATGCCGGTGCTGGGCTTCATTGCCGGTGAGCATTGTTGGCCGGAGCTCGAGAGCCAGCTCCGTGCCGCCGGCGCCTTCGACGTCGCCTTCACCTCGGAGCACATCGACGAGATCCTGGCGAAGGCGGCCATCGCCCTGCCGTAATGCCGTTTGCGCCCGGCCGGCGCCGGTCCTAGCCTGGAGCGCATGATCGAGCCGTCCGGCCAGACCCAGCGGATCGACGACGAGGAGATGCGGAAGCTCATTTCCGGGCTTCGCATCGGCTCCGTTCGCCAGCTCCCCGATCTCACCGGCGTCAACTTTTCCGGCCTCGATCTCGAAGGCCTGCCGCTTCGGAAGGCCTGCCTTCGCAATGCGAACCTGCGGGGCACGCGCTTCGTCCGCGCCAATCTCAGCGAGGCCGATCTTTCCGGCGCCGATCTCACAGACGCCGATCTGACCGGCGCCGACCTGACGAAATCGGTCCTGCGCGGCACGCTCCTCCGAAAGGCCAATCTCAACCGCTGCCTCCTGACCGGCGCGGACCTGCGTGCCGGCGGCGCGGCGGGAAAGGCCAAGGACGGCGTCGTCGGTGCTGCGACCGATCTTTCCGGCTGCTTCCTCGAGAACGCCGATGCTTCGATGGCGGTGATGTCCGGCGTCGACCTGACCGGCGCCAGCCTGGTGGGGGCGGATCTCACCGGCGTCGAGCTGCTGGGCGCCAACCTGACCGGGGCCAACCTGTCGCACACCGATCTCCGCGGCGCCAACCTGGCCGATGCCAGGCTGGGGGCTGCGATCTTCGTCGGCTCGGACCTGCGTGGCGCCAAGCTCAGCAACGCCAAGGGCAAGGGCGCAACCTTCGTTGGCGCCAATATGGAAGGGATCGAGCTCGGCGGCTCCGACAGCGGGACCTGGCGCATCGAGGACAAGATCCCGATCGTTGGCCCCGGGCGGTTCCCAAACGAGATCCTGGCGGCGCTGGACCAGCACCAGGTCTGGCTCGCCTCGGAGGGAGCGAAGGGCGCGCGGGCGGTCCTGCACGGCGCCGACCTCGGCTACTTCGATCTCTCGGGACGCGACCTCACCGGCATCGACCTCTCCGGATCGCGGCTCCTCGGGGCGCGGCTGCGCGGAACCAAATTCGTGCTGGCGACGCTCACCCGCTGCAACCTTACCGCGGCCGATCTCGCCGGCTCCGATCTCACCGGCACCTTGCTCGCGGGCGCCGTCCTTCGCCGCGCCAGCCTCGCCCATGCCCGGGTCGGCTCGGTTCGCATCCCCGGAGCCGCCGGCGGCGGCCGCGACCAGGCAACGGTGCTGATCGGCGCCGACATCAAGAGCGCCGATCTTCGCGGCATCGATCTCGCCAAGTGCGTGCTCGAATAGCGACGCCACGGTCCATCGTCGTTCTGCGATAGAGTCGCGGCGCCATGACCCCGCCTTCCTCCGCCGCGATCCGGTTGATCCTGCTCCTGGTCGCCGTCACCGGCATCAGCCAGTTCTACCGGACCTCGGCGGGCGTGATCGCGCCCGAGCTGATGCGCGATCTCAGTCTGGGGCCGGAGACGTTGGGGCTTGCCAGCAGCGCCTTCTTCGTGGCGCTCGGCGTGGCGCAGATTCCGGTCGGCATGCTGTTCGACCGCGTCGGCCCGCGGCTGACCGTCGGCGTCCTGACGCTGCTCGCCGTCTTCGGAGCGATCCTGCATGCGATGGCAGAATCCGGTGCGGCACTGGTGGCGGCGCGGGCGATCCTCGGCCTCGGATCGGCCGCCAGCTTCATGAGCGTCGTCGTCTTCTGTTCGCGCTGGTTCCCGCGCGACCGCCTCAGCCTGACCTTGAGCTGGGTGTTCTCGGCGAGCCAGGTCGGCATCTTCTTCGCGACCACCCCGCTGGCGCTCGCGACCGAGGCCGTCGGCTGGCGCTGGGCTTTCGTTGCGGCCGCGGTCGCGACCGCGCTGATCGCAGCCCTGTTCCTGTGGCTGGTCGCCGACGACCCGCCGGGACGCGCGCCACCGGTGCGCCCGCAAGAGACGCTGGGCCAGGTGGTCCTCGGATTGCTCGAGGTCTGGCGCACGCCCGGCCTCGGCAAGGTGCTCGCCGTCCACACCTTCATCTACGCCAGCATGGTGACGGTGCTGGGCCTTTGGGCCGGGCCTTATCTCCTGGATGTTCATGGCCTCGATGCCGTTGCCCGCGGCAACGTGCTCTTCGCCATGGCAGCGGCGCAGGTGGTCGGCATCCTCTGCTATGGCCCGCTCGACCGTGTCTTCAATACGCGGAAGTGGATCGTCGTCGGCGGCGGCGCCGGGACACTATCGGTGCTGGCCATCCTGGCGCTGGTTCCCGGCCTCGGGCTCAGGCTGGCGGTTGCGCTCCTGGTGGGACTCTGCGCCGTCACCTCCTACAGCCTGGTCGTGGTGGCGCATGGGCGGAGCCTGTTTCCCGATCGCTTGGCCGGCCGCGGCGTCACCACCGTCAACATCGCGCAGGTGACCGGCAGCGCCGTGTTGCCGATCCTGACCGGATTCATCGTCGCCGCCGTGCCGGAGGAGGGAGGGGCGAGGCCAGAGATCGCCTACCGCCTCGCCTTCGGCGCCATCGCGCTCTGCCTTGCCGCCGGACTCGCCGTTTACCTGACGGCGAAAGATGTGAAGCCCCGCAATTCGTGATCGGGCCGGGGACAAATTGAGATTGTCATGCAACTGTCATTTTGCTCGTATCATAGTTGCAAAAAAGCTGCCTAGAGTGGCCATCCATTCCAGTCCTGGGGAGGCGTGAGATGAAGTTCCAGTTGCTTCGGGTGCTGTCGGTTTCGATGCTGACGGCGATTGCCATGACGGGCGGCGCGTCCGCCCAGAACATGGACAAGCTGATCGCCGATGCGAAGGCCGAGGGCATGCTCACCACCATCGCGCTGCCGCGCGACTGGTGCGGCTATGGCGAGCTGATCGACAGCTTCAAGGCGAAGTACGGCCTTCGCGTGAACGAGCTCAACCCCGATGCCGGCTCCGCCGATGAGATCGAGGCGATCAAGGCGAACAAGGGCAACAAGGGTCCGCAGGCACCGGACGTGATCGACGTCGGCCTCTCCTTCGGCCCGTCGGCGAAGAAAGACGGCCTGCTGCAGCCCTACAAGGTGTCGACCTGGGATTCGATCCCGAACGATGCCAAGGACGCGGAAGGCTACTGGTACGGCGACTATTACGGCGTGCTCTCCTTCCAGGTGAACACCGACATCGTCAAGACGCTGCCGACCGACTGGGCGGACCTGCTGAAGCCGGCCTACAAGAATTCGGTGGCGATGGCGGGTGATCCGCGCGCCTCCAACCAGGCGATCCAGGCGGTCTATGCCGCCGGTCTCTCGGTCAGCGGCGGCGATGCAGCGAAGGCGGGTGAAGCCGGCCTCAAGTTCTTCGCCGAGATGAACAAGAACGGCAACTTCGTGCCGGTCATTGGCAAGGCGGCCTCGCTCGCCCAGGGCGCCACGCCGATCATCATCCGCTGGGACTACAACGGCCTCGGCGACCGCGACACGCTGAAGGGTAACCCGAAGGTCGAGGTCGTCGTGCCGAAGACCGGCGTCGTCGCCGGCGTCTATGTCCAGGCCATCAGCGCCTTCGCTCCGCACCCGAATGCGGCCAAGCTGTGGATGGAGCATCTCTACTCCGACGCCGGACAGATCGCCTGGCTGAAGGGCTATTGCCATCCGATCCGCTTCAACGACCTGGCGAAGAACAAGAAGATCCCGGCCGATCTCCTCGCCAAGCTGCCGCCGGCGGAAGCCTATGAGAAGGCGGTATTCCCGACGCTCGATCAGCAGGCGGCCGCCAAGGAAATCATCACCAAGCAATGGGACACCGTCGTCGGCGCCAACGTGAAGTAACGGACCTGGTCCGCATGATCCGGTCGAGCCCCCGCGCGCTGCAACGCGCGGGGGCTCGTCCCCTTACCCGTCGATGACCGAGGCCACCGTTTCTCAGGCTGCTCCCACCCGCTCGCGTCTCGTGTTGCCGGATGGGTTTTCCTGGGCATGGCTCGGCGTCATGCCGTTCTTCCTGTTCGCGTTGATGTTCCTGATCCTGCCTACGGGATTCCTGGTCGTGGGCGCCTTTCAGGACAACGAGGGTCACTTCACCCTTCGGAACATCTTCAACCTGTTCCAGCCCTCGATCCTCAACGCCTACTGGATCAGCATCAAGGTCAGCGCCGTCTCCGCCGTCGTCGGCGCGATCTTCGGCTTCTTCCTGGCCTATGCCGCGATCGCCGGCGGGGTGGCGAGCTGGATCCGGCCGACGCTGATGACCTTCTCCGGTGTCGCCTCCAACTTCGCCGGCGTGCCGCTAGCCTTCTCCTTCCTCGCGACGCTCGGGCGCACCGGCCTGGTGACGGCGCTGCTGATCAAGTACCTCGACTTCAACATCTACTCGACCGGCTTCAACCTGCTCAGCTTCTCCGGCCTGGTGATCACCTATCTCTACTTCCAGATCCCGCTGATGGTGCTGATCATGGCACCTGCGATCGACGGGCTGAAGCGCGAGTGGCGGGAAGCCTCGGCCATCCTTGGTGCCACCACCTGGCAATACTGGCGCTACGTCGCGCTGCCGGTGCTGTGGCCGAGCCTGTTCGGCACCACCCTGCTGCTCTTCGCCAACGCCTTCGGCGCCATCGCCACCGCCTATGCGTTGACCGGAAGCTCGATGAACATCGTCACCATCCTGCTCTTCGCCCAGATCCGCGGCGACGTGCTGCACGACCAGAACCTTGGCTATGCGCTGGCGCTGGGCATGATCCTGATCACAGGCCTCTCCAACGGCGCCTATATCTGGCTCCGCGCCCGCAGCGAGCGGTGGCAGCGATGAAGCGCTCGAACATCGGCCACTGGATCGCACTCACGATCGGCGCCCTCTACTTCCTGGTGCCGCTGATCGCCACTTTCGAGTTCTCGCTGCGCATGCGCCGTGGCGAGTACAGCTTCGATGCCTACCGCGTCGTGCTCGCCGATGCCCGCTTCCAGGCGACCTTCGGCTACTCGACCATGCTGGCACTGGCGACCATCGTCGTCGGGGTGCTGCTGGTGGTGCCGACCGCCTACTGGATCCAGCTCCGGCTGCCGAAGCTGCGGCCGGTGGTGGAGTTCATCACACTGCTGCCGCTGGTGATCCCGGCCATCGTTCTCGTCTTCGGCTATCTCCGCATCTACAATAGCTCGTCGATCCTGCCGATGACCTCGAACGAGCGGGCGACCGACCTGTTACTCACCTTCGGCTACGTGACGCTGGCGCTGCCCTACATGTACCGCGCGGTCGACAACGGGCTCCGCGCCATCGATGTTCGAACATTGACCGAGGCGGCTGAAAGCCTGGGGGCGAGCTGGCCCACGATCCTCTTTCGCATCATCTTCCCGAACGTGCGCGTCGCTGTGCTCAGTGGCGCCTTCCTCACCTTCGCCATCGTCATCGGCGAGTTCACCTTCGCGGCCCTCCTCGACCGGCCGGCCTTCGGCCCCTACCTCCAGCTCATCGGTGCTAACCGCGCCTACGAGCCCTCGGCGCTGGCGATCATCGCCTTCGGCGTCACCTGGGCCTGCATGGGGCTGATCAACGTCGTCGGCCGCGCCTCCCGTGGCGCGACGCCCACGGTACCTTGAAGGAACCGCGATGGCCTTCCTCGAGATCGAGCACTTAAGGAAATCCTTCGGCCCGCTGACCGTGGTCGAGGACTTCAACCTGGCGATCGAGCGGGGCGAGTTCGTCTCGTTCCTCGGACCGTCCGGCTGCGGTAAGACCACGACGCTCCGCATGGTCGCGGGCTTCGAGACGCCGACCTCGGGCGCGATCCGCATCGACGGCAAGGACGTGACCCGGGCGCGGCCAAACCAGCGCAATGTCGGCATGGTCTTCCAGGCCTATGCGCTCTTCCCCAACATGACCATCGCCGAGAATGTCGGTTTCGGCCTCAAGGTCGCCAACCGGCCGACAGCCGAGATCAAGAGCCGGGTCGAGGAGATGCTGGCGCTGATCAAGCTGCCGCAGCTGGGCGGGCGCTATCCCTACCAGCTCTCCGGCGGCCAGCAGCAGCGTGTCGCGCTGGCCCGCGCGCTGGCGGTCAAGCCGAAGGTGCTGCTGCTGGACGAGCCGCTGTCGGCGCTGGACGCCAAGATCCGCGTCTCGCTGCGCCAGGAGATCCGCGCCATCCAGCGCGAGCTCGGCATCACCGCCATCTACGTGACCCACGACCAGGAGGAGGCGCT
>CAXNIC010000048.1:0-18691 GCA_964201945.1 Alphaproteobacteria bacterium | reverse complement strand
GTGATCGTCCGCCGGCCGGCGATCCGGCATGTCCTGTCTCCGCCCGAAGGGCCTTATGGATTACAATATAGCGATGGAGGGCGTGGGGTGCACGCTCGGGCGAGGGTGATTTGCAGGGACTCTGGCTGCTTCTGGCACTGGTTCTGACCGCCGGACCGGCATTTGCCGCCGATCCGCCCAAGGTCGTGGTGACGGTCAAGCCGATCCAGGCGCTGGCCGCCGCGGTCATGGCCGGGGTCGGCAAGCCCGAGCTGCTGATCCGGGGCTCCGCCTCGCCGACGGCGTTCTCGCTCCGGCCGGCCGAGGTGCGGATGATGAACACCGCGACCATCGTCGCCTTCGTCAGCGAATCCTTGGAGAGCTTCATCGTCCGTGCGCTGGAGAACCTTCCGCCCGACGCACGCGTGGTCGAGCTGATGGCGGCCGACGGGCTCAAGCTCCTTCCCCTTCGGAATGGTCTCCACTGGGTCGAGGACGACGGCCCCCGGGCAAGTCCCCGGCCGCTCGGCAGCGACCCCGGCGCCGAGGATCCGGACTCCGATCCCCATATCTGGCTCGACCCGGGCAATGCGCGCGCCATCGCCAGTGCGCTCGCTGACGAGCTCATCGATGCCGATCCGGGGCGGGCGGAGATCTACACCCGGAACCTGCGCGCGCTCGACGAGAAGCTGGTGCAGCTCGACCAGGAGATCGCCCGGATCCTGGCCGGCGTACGGGTGGCTCCCTTCCTGGTCCTGCATGACGCCTTCCAGTATTTCGAGCACCGCTACGGCGTGCCGGCGGCCGGGGCCATCACCCGCCGTCCGGATGTCCGGCCCTCGCCCCGCCGGGTCAGCCAGGCCAAGGCCCGCCTGGCCGAGGCCGGCGCGGTCTGCGTCTTCGGCGAGCCACAGTTCCCCCAGCCCCATGCCAAGATGATCAGCGACGGGACCCCGGCCAAGCTCGGCCAGATCGACGCCCTGGGCGCGCTCCTGCCGGAGACGGCGGATGCCTATGCGCTCCTGCTCCGTGGCATCGCCGAGGGGATCAAGGCCTGCCTCGGGCCAAAGTGAGTGATCCGATCGCGGGCGTCTCCCGTATCTTGACGGGATGGCCCGGACCGTCCTCGCGCTGCTCCTGATCGTCCTGTTTCCGGCCGTCGCCGGAGCGGAGACCCGCCGTTACGACTTCGAGGTCCGCCGCAACGGGAGCCCGATCGGCAGCCACGTCGTGGTGGTCGAAAAGCAGGCGCAGGAGACCCTGGTTCAGGTCGCCCTCGACCTCGCGGTCACCTTCGGCCCCTTCACCCTCTATCGCTACAAGCATCGCTCGACCGAGCGCTGGCAGGACGGCCGGCTCGCCGCCATCGATGCCGAGACCGACGACGATGGCACCCGGCTCTGGCTCAAGGCCTGGGCGGAGGGCGGGCGGATCGTGCTGGACGGCCCGGACGGCCGCCAGGACGGCCCCGC
Source organism: Alphaproteobacteria bacterium (assembly GCA_964201945.1). Lineage (GTDB taxonomy): Bacteria > Pseudomonadota > Alphaproteobacteria > SHVZ01 > SHVZ01 > SHVZ01. The sequence continues at coordinate 17,240 of CAXNIC010000048.1, read as the reverse complement.
CGGCACCATCCCGTCGAGCTACTGGAACCCGGGACTCCGGACGGCAGACGCCTGGATCGAGACCCATTGGGGCATCCTCGCGCCGATCAAGGTCACCCGCGAGGCGCCGGTGACGGTGCGCCTTCCGGGGGGTGCCGAGGTCCGCGCGATCCCGCACCGGATCACCAGCGAGAAGGCCGAGGTGACGCCGCTCTATACCGAAGAGGGCCAGTGGGTCGGCCTCACCTTCGACCTCTGGGGTGCCCGCTTCGACTACGTGCCGAAGTCCCTGCCCTTCGTGACCGTCGCCCGATGACCGGCAAGCTCGCCTGGATCACCGGAGCCTCGACCGGCATCGGCCGGACTCTGGCTCTCAGGCTCGCCCGCGATGGCTGGCGCGTCGCCGCGTCCGCCCGTGGTGCCGAGCATTTGCGGACGCTCGAATCCGAAGGCGGCGGCGCCATCCAGATCTATCCGCTGGACGTCACCGACGCCGGTGCGGCCGCCGACGTCGTGGTCGAGATCATGCGCGATCTCGGCCCGATCGACCTCGTGGTGGCGAATGCCGGTACGCATGCGGCGACGCCGGCCGCGGGCTTCGATGCGGCGGTGGTGCGCCGGCTGGTCGAGGTCAATCTGCTGGGTGCCGCCAACACGCTGGCCGCGGCGATGCCGGACATGATCCGGAGGCGGGCCGGGCAGATCGCGGTCGTCGCCTCGGTCGCCGGATACCGCGGGCTGCCCTCGGCGGCCGCCTACTCCGCCACCAAGGCGGCGCTGATCGCGCTCGCCGAGGGGCTGAAGTTCGACCTCGACCGCGTCGGCGTGAAGATCCAGGTGATCAACCCCGGCTTCGTCCGGACGCCGCTCACCGACCGCAATCCCTTCCCGATGCCGTTCCTGATGGAGCCCGAGGACGCGGTCGAGCGCATCCTCCGCGGGCTTGCCGGCAACGCCTTCGAGATCGCCTTTCCGCGCCGCTTCGTCTGTATCCTGAAGCTGCTCGGCCTGCTGCCTGACCGGCTCTACTTCCCGCTGGTGGCGAAAGCGACGGACGCATGAGCCGCTGGCTTCAGCCGGCCCGGGCCTATGCCCGCGCCTTCGAGGAGCTGACGCCCGAGATGCTGCCGGACCTGGCGCGGCTCTGGACCGAGGACGTGGTCTTCCGCGATCCCTTCAACGACGTCCGCGGCATCGAGGCGTCGCTCGCAGTCTATCGCCACATGTACAAGACCACCGACGACCCGCGTTTCCAGGTGCTGGATGTGGCGGCCTCGGAGGCGGGCGCCTATCTCAAATGGCGGATGACCTTCCGGCCGAAGGGCAAGCCCGAGACCTGGACCATCGAGGGGATGAGCGACCTCACCTTCGCCGAGGATGGCCGCGTGCGGTCCCATGTCGATCATTGGGATGCGGCGGGCCAGCTCTACGAGAAGGTGGGCGGGCTCGGTATCCTGATGCGCTGGCTGAAGCGCCGGCTCAAAGCGCCCAGCGCCTGAGGCCGTCCGGCAGCTCGCGACCGCGCCAGATCCCCTTGATGTCGGCGACCAGGCCGCCGGGCTTGAGCAGCCTCAGGAACTCTTCGTCGGTGAAGTCGCGATAGGCGTCGTGGGCGACGGCACCGACGATCGCGTCCATGCCGGAGAACGAGCGGAGGTCGCTTGCCAGCGTGAGGCCGTAATGCACCTCCGCCTCGGCCGGATCGCCGATCGGGTCATGCGTGAAGACCTCGGCGCCGAGCGCCTGCAGCCGGCGGATTAGGTCGACGACCTTGCTGTTTCGCAAGTCCGGCACGTTCTCCTTGAAGGTGAGGCCCAGCACCAGCACGCGCGCGCCCTTCGTTGCGCCGAGCGCGTGCCAGATGCGCTCGGCGAAGAAGGCGCCCATGCCGTCGTTGATCCGCCGACCGGCGAGGATCACCTGCGGGTCGAGCCCGGCCTCGGTCGCCGCATGGGCGAGGTAGTAGGGGTCGACGCCGATGCAATGGCCGCCGACGAGGCCCGGCGTGTAGCGGTGGAAGTTCCACTTGGTGCCGGCAGCCTCCAGCACGTCATGGACCGAGAGGCCCATGCGCTCGAAGATCATCGAGACTTCGTTGACGAAGGCGATGTTGATGTCGCGCTGAGCGTTCTCGATCACCTTCGCCGCTTCCGCCGTGCGGATGTCCTTGGCGACGAAGATCGAGGCGGCGACGGTGCCGTAGATCCGTTCTAGCAACCGCGCCACCACCGGCGTCTGGCCGGCAACCACCTTGGGAATCTTCGCCAGCCCGTGGGCCGCGTCGCCGACATTGATGCGCTCGGGCGAGTATCCCAGGAAGAAGTCGCGGCCGGCGGCGAGGCCGGAGATCGCCTCGATGATCGGGCCGGCGACATCCTCGGTCACGCCGGGATAGACGGTGCTCTCGAAGACGACGACGGCGCCCCGCGCGATGTGGCGGCCGACGGTCTCGGCGGCACCGCGGACGGCGGCGAGATCCGGGCGGTTCTCGCCGTCGACCGGCGTCGGCGCGGTCACGATGTAGACGTCGCGGCCGTCCAGCACGCGCGGGTCGGCCGAGGCCTCGACCGTGGCCAGCGCCGCGGCGTCGACCTCGCGGGTGCGGTCGTGGCCCCGCTTCAGCTCGGCGATGCGGGTCTCGTCGATGTCGTAGCCGACCGTCCGGAAGGAACGCGCGAGCGCGACCGCAAGCGGCAGGCCGACATACCCGAGGCCGACGACGGCGATCCCGGGATAGTCTGGAAGGGCGGCTTCCTGCATGGACGGCGGCTCGCGGGTCATGGTTTGATCCCTGCATATAAACGGGTTCCAAGGGGCGAGGAAACATGGCGCGGCTGATCGAGCACATGATTGGTGGCAAGAAGACCGCAGGGTCCGGCACGCGGCGGGGCGACGTCTTCAACCCGGCGACGGGAGAAAAGCAGGCGGAAGTCGTTTTCGCCGATGCCGCCGACGTCGACGCCGCGGTCAAGGCCGGCCTGAGGGCATTTCCGGATTGGGCCGCTTCGCCACCGGCGCGCCGGGCGCGCGTCCTCTTCTCTTTCCGCGAGCTGATCGAGCGGAACATGGACGAACTCGCCAAGATCGTCACGGCCGAGCACGGCAAGATCATCTCCGACGCCAAGGGCTCGATCACCCGCGGCCTCGAGGTGGTGGAATTCGCCTGCGGCATCCCGCAGCTGCTGAAGGGCGAGTACACCGAGCAGGTCGGCACCGGCATCGATTCCTGGTCGGTGCGCCAGCCGCTCGGCGTCGTCGCCGGCATCACGCCGTTCAACTTTCCGGCGATGGTGCCGATGTGGATGTTCCCGGTGGCGCTGGCCACCGGCAACTGTTTCATCCTGAAGCCCTCGGAGCGCGATCCCTCGCTGGGCGTGCGCTTGGCCGAGCTCCTGAAGGAAGCCGGCCTTCCCGATGGCGTCTTCTCCGTGGTCAACGGCGACAAGGTCGCGGTCGACGCGATCCTCAACCACCCCGACATCCAGGCCGTCAGCTTCGTCGGCTCGACCCCGATCGCCGAATACGTCTACCGGACCGGCACGGCCGCGGGAAAACGCGTGCAGGCGCTGGGCGGTGCGAAGAACCACATGGTGGTGATGCCCGACGCCGACCTCGATCAGGCGACGGATGCGCTGATCGGTGCCGCCTACGGCTCGGCCGGTGAGCGTTGCATGGCGGTCTCGGTCGCGGTCGCCGTCGGCGATGTCGGTGACAAGCTGATCGAGAAGCTGGTGCCCAGAGTGCGCGGGCTCAAGGTCGGGCCAGGCACCGATCCCGAGGCCGAGATGGGCCCGGTGGTCACCCGCCAGCACATGGAGAAGGTGAAGGGCTACATCGACCGCGGCGTCGCCGAGGGGGCGAAGCTGGTGGTCGACGGCCGCGGCCTCAAGCTGCAGGGCTACGAGAACGGCTTCTTCGTCGGCGGCTCGCTGTTCGACCAGGTGAAGCCGGAGATGACCATCTACAAGGAGGAGATCTTCGGGCCTGTGCTCGCCGTCGTCCGCTCGCCCGACTACAAGACCGCGGTCGACCTGGTGAACCGCCACGAGTTCGGCAACGGCGCCGCCATCTTCACCCGCGACGGCGATGCCGCCCGCGACTTCTGCAACACCGTCCGCATCGGCATGGTCGGGGTCAACGTGCCGATCCCGGTGCCGCTCGCCTTCCACTCCTTCGGCGGCTGGAAGCGCTCGCTGTTCGGCGACCACCACATGCACGGGCCCGAGGGCGTGCGCTTCTTCACCCGGCTCAAGACCATGACCCAGCGCTGGCCGACCGGCATCCGTGCCGGGGCCGATTTCAACATCCCGACCATGCGGTGACCCCAGGGATCTGGTGTCGCGGGGATTAACGAACCAAAAGTTGCGTTAACCCTTCTTCAATGATTGCCCGGCCATTATGCGGCGACGATGAGTCTGCCGCCTTCTGCGCGGCCGGGAGAACGCATGTCGGGTTGGAGCCTCTGGGTGAATGTCGCGATCGCTGCCGGTTGGCTGGCGATCGCCGGCATTGCCGTGATCGGGCTCCACTTCACCCGCGACCTGCCGCGGCTTCGGCTGCCTTTGGCGGTCCTGACGGGGGCCGCCCTGCTCCTGGTGCTCGCGGCGACCGACCAGACGGCGAGGATGATCGCCGCTGTCGTCGATCCGACCGTGGTCGAACTCGCCGCGGTTGCGATGATCGTCGGCTCCTTCATGCTCCTGCCGCTGCACTGGCGCCAGTCGCGCGACGCCGTTCACAGCCTGGCCGAGGCCGAGGCGAGCTACCGCTCGCTGTTCGAGCATTCGGCCGACGGCCTCTACCAGACCACGCCGGAGGGACGCATCCTCCGGGCCAACACCGCCTTCGCCCGCCTCCTCGGCTTCGAATCGACGACGGCCCTGATGAGCGCGGAGCTCAACGTCGCCAGCAGCCTCTATGTCGTCGAGCACCGCCGCCGTGCCTTCATCGACACGGTCGCCGCCGACGGCAAGGTCGAGGACTTCGAGAGCCAGATCCTGCGTCGCGATGGTACCGTCATCTGGGTGTCGGAGAGCGCGCATGCGGTGCGCGACCAGCAGGGCTGGCTCGTCTGCTTCGAAGGCAAGATGACCGACATCACGTCGCGCAAGCACGCCGAGGAGCAGCGCGACCGCGTCTTCCATCTCGCCAACGACATGCTCTGCTTCGCCCGCCGCGATGGGCGGATCGAGCGGATCAACCCCGCCTTCGAGCATGTTCTGGGATACGAGGAGCGGGAGCTCACCGACCGGCCGCTGTTCGACCTCTTCCATCCCGAGGACGCGCTCGCCGCCACCGTCGAGTTCGCCAAGCTCGGCCAAGGCCTGCCGATGGTCGACTTCGCCGCCCGCTGCCGGGCCAAGGACGGCACGTTCCGTTCGCTCTCCTGGACGCTGATGCCGGTCGGCGACCGTGCCCAGGCCGTCGCCCGCGACCTGACCGAGCGGCGCTCGGTCGAGGACCAGCTCCGCCTCGCCACCATGGTGTTCGAGACCGCGAGCGAGGCGATCATCGTCACCGACGCTGATCAGCGCATCATCAAGGTCAACCACGCCTTCACCACCATCACCGGCTTTCGCGAGGACGAGGTCCAGGGCGAGACCCCGCGCATCTTGTCCTCGGGCCGGCACGAGGCCGGCTTCTACGAGGCGATGGCGGCCATGCTGGCGACCACCGGCCATTGGCAGGGGGAAGTGTGGAACCGCCGGAAGAACGGCGAGCTCTATGTCGAGTGGCTCAGCTTTGCCGCGGTCCGCGACGCGGATGCCCGCATCGTCAACTTCGTCGGCGTCTTCAGTGATATCACCCGCCATAAGCAGGACGAGGAGCGCATCCGCCATCAGGCGAACTACGACGCGCTGACCCAGCTGCCGAACCGCTGGCTGTTCCAGGCCCGGCTCGGCCAGGGCATCGAGCGCTGCAAGGCGTCGGGCCGGAAGCTGGCGCTGCTCTATCTCAACGTCAATCAGTTCAAGTTCGTCAACGACAGCCTCGGTCATCGCGCCGGCGACGAGCTGCTGAAAGAACTGGCGCGACGCCTCCTCGGTGTCGTGCGCCATGACGACACCGTCGCCCGCCTCGGTGGCGATGAGTTCGCGGTGATCGTCGAGCACTATCGCGACGACGAGCCGATCGAGCTTCTGCCCGACCGCTTGCTCAAGGTCACGGCCGAGCCCTTCCGGCTGGAAGGTGGCGAGGTCGTGGTCGGCGCTTCCGTCGGTGTCGCCCTCTATCCCGGCGATGCGATCGATGTGGAGACCCTGTCCCGGAATGCGGCAACCGCCATGCGGCACGCGAAAGAGCAGCGGGCTTCGGCCTTCCGCTTCTTCGACGGCGGCATGGAGACGCGCGCGCTGGAGCGGCTCAAGCTGGAGCTCAGGCTTCGCCGGGCGCTGGAGAAGGGCGAGTTCGAGATCCACTACCAGCCGCAGGTCGACATCACCTCACGTTCCCTCATCGGCGCCGAGGCGCTGATCCGCTGGACCGACCCGGAGCTGGGGCCGGTCTCTCCCGGCGTCTTCATTCCGGTCGCCGAGTCTTCCGGACTGATCGTCGCCATCGGCCAATGGGTGCTCCGCGAGGTCTGCCGCCAGATCGTCGCCTGGAAGGCCGCCGGTCACGCAGTGCCGCGGATCGCGGTCAACCTCTCCTTCCTGCAGTTCCGCCGGCCGGACTTCCTCGACACGGTGAAGACGATCATCTCGGAAGCCGGCCTCGACGGCAGCCAGCTCGAGTTCGAGCTGACCGAGAGCATCGTCATGCATGACGCCGACCAGGCGATCTCGCTCCTGACCCAGCTTCGCGAGCTCGGCATCGAGCTCGCCATCGACGACTTCGGCACCGGCTACTCCTCGCTCAACCGGTTGAAGCGGATGCCGATCCAGACGCTCAAGATCGACCGCTGCTTCATCAACGACGTGACGCGCGGCAGCGACGACGCCACCATCGTCTCGGCCATCATCTCGATGGCGCATGCGCTCAATCTCAAGGTCGTCGCCGAAGGCGTGGAGACCGAGCAGCAGCTGGCGTTCCTCGCCGCCAAGCGCTGCGATTCGGCACAGGGCTTCCTGCTCTCCCGTCCGATCGCACCCGACCGCTTCGCCATCCTGATGACCGAATGGAACGACCGCCCGGCGGCGGCCGACTGAGCTAGCGCGTCTTCCTCCGCGCCTTTCGCGGGGCCGGTGATTCGGTGCCGCAGAGATTGTGAAGCGCATCGGCGACCAGCCGGTACTTCACCAGCGTCGAGCTGAGGTCGCGGAAGTAGTTCACCAGATCGCCCCAGGGATCGTTGAGGCGGCCGATCGAGGAGATGAAGGCGACCACCGTGCCGACCTCGATCCGTCCGTCGATCGCCAGCCAGCCGCCGAGCAGAAGTGCGCCCGCGATCTGCAGGTGATGGGTCAGGTTCATGATGAAGTTCATCGAGAACTTCAGCTTGAAGATGCCCATGTTGAGCTCGAACACCTGCTGGATCAGCGCGTCGCCGTCGCGGTTCGGCTCGCCTTCCTTGGTGCCGGCGGCGACGATGCCGATACTGACCTGGCGCAGCACCTCGACGCGCTTGTGGGTGCGGCGGTTGATGACCCTCTGGATCAGGGGCACGACGACGATGTGGGGCAGGAAGATCGCGAGCGTGGCCGCGCCCATCCACGGTTCGAGAAAGACCATGTAGCCGACCACCGTGACCAGGATTCCGGCCTGCAGCAGCGGTTCGGAGATGGCAGCGCCGACGAAGCCGCCGATCGGCTCGACCTCGGCCACCACCATCGAGACCTGGACGCCGCTCTCCTCCGACGACGTGCGGGTGCCGCTGGGCGAGCCGCAAAGCGCATGGGCGCGGCGGCGAAGCTCGCGGGTCGAACTCTCGCCGACCCAGCTCCGGTAGACGTTGAGGACGAGCTTGAGCGCGCCGTGGAACAGCGCCATGCCGGCATATGCCGCGGCGAGCAGGATGATGAGGTTCCAGTCGCGCTTCTCCGCGAGGTCGTTGACGACCCGGCGCTGAATTTCCAGCGGCACCAGTTCGAGCAGGAAGACCACGACCGTCAGGATCGAGAGGAAGACCTGGTGGCGGCCGGTGGACTTGAGGATGAAGCCGAAGAGGGTACGCGGCAGAGCGGCCGTCTCGCTGCGCGCGCGGCTCGATCGGTCGTCCGCCGTTGCTTCCGCCACCACCGCCGTCATCGGGAACCTCGATCCAGGGACATGAGCCGCCCGGATGAAGCGAGGTTTCTCATGATCCCGGCCGGCAACAGTTCAATGCGCCCCGACCCAGGTAGTTCCTACGCGCGACGGGGCGCCGTAAGGCTTCATGGCGCGTTGTATGTGGCACTCTCAAGAGCACCACAAAACTCTAGACTGTTTGTGAGCCGCCTCTAACAATTGGGGCAGCCGAATGGAGGCCTAAATCGCACGGAATAAATCCCTTCAGATTATTGATGCTAGGCCGCTCGCTCTTGATCGCTGGCTAGAGCTCGTTCTTAATCCGGACAACGGAAAAAAATATTTCGTTGAAGATGTGCGATTCCCCACGGATAGACATCGAGATGAATATATAGCGACGATTCAAAAAAGATCCGATTTGGAGATACGGAATTTATTGAGATCCTTCATAATTCCAAGCGGATCGATGTATGGAGACAGTTTTTCTTTAAGTCATTTAATAAAGCAAGAAGATCTTCTGGAGCGCCTCGATACGGTCGAATTTTATCGTCGACTAATCCGTATAAAAGGGCCCGGGCCCTGGGAGGGGCTAACATGGATCTTGGATCTTCTGCCGGACAACCCGCATGAAGCATTAAAGGTTTTAGATGCGTACTTCTTGGCTCATATGCAGATACTACCCGATGGAAGAATCGATGGTCTATCGGACGCCGAAACTATCATTCGACAAAGATATCTTCATTTCAAGAATTCGCGAGAATCTCTGTTAAATCTTACCCCATTTGAATTCGAATTACTGATCTCATGGTTATGGGAGAAGATGGGGCATTCCATTTCTATTACCCAGGGCTCATATGATGGAGGAATCGATATTGTTGCAACAAATAAAACAAAAGGCCGCTCCGCCCACATTCTGATACAATGCAAAAGATACAAGGAAAATATCGGAGCCTCTGTAATTCGTGAACTAACGGGCGTAGTATCGCGACATCATGCTAACAAAGGGGTGGTGATAACGACGGCTGGTTTCACGCGACAAGCCCGCAAGGAAGCCGGGTTTACTCCCATTATTGAAATAATAGACTTCGATGCTTTGAACATAATTCTGAACAAATACCTCGGTCCGCGTTGGCCTACTTACATGCACTATCGAGTGCGAGAGATACAGTCGCGACTTGGAGGTCGAGCAATCGGATAACTTGGGCGGTGCATTTCTGCGATCGCCGCCTAATGCGCGGCGGCCCAACTCGTTCCCACGCCGGCATCCGCGATCAGCGGCACGCCAAGCGTGACGGCAGGTGCGGCGGCCCCTTCCATCACCCGGCGGACCAGGGCCGTGGTCGCCTCGACCTCGGCGTCCGGCACCTCGAACAACAGCTCGTCATGGACCTGCAGCAGCATGCGGGCCTTCAGCCCAGCGGCCGCGAGCGCCGGGGAGATCCGGATCATCGCCCGCTTGATGACGTCGGCGGCGGTACCCTGGATCGGCGCGTTGATCGCCTGACGCTCGGCGAAGCTGCGCATCGCCGGGTTCTTGTCGGCGATCGTCTTCACATGGCAGCGCCGGCCGAACAGCGTGGTGACGTAGCCCTGCTTCCGTGCCGTCTCCTTCGCCTTGTCCATATAGGCGCGGATGCCGGGGTAGCGCTCGAAATAGGCCTTGATGAAGGCGGATGCCTCGCCCTGGGCGACGCCGATCTGGCGGGCGAGGCCGAAGGCCGACATGCCGTAGATGATGCCGAAATTGATCGCCTTGGCATTCCGGCGGGTCATCGGGTCCATCTTGTCGAGGGGCACGCCGAAGACCTGGGAGGCGGTCAGCGCGTGGATGTCGATGCCGTCGCGGAACGCCTGCTTTAACGGCTCGACGTCGGCAATCTCGGCCACCAGGCGGAGCTCGATCTGCGAGTAGTCGATCGAGAGCAGCTTGTGGCCGGGCTCGGCGATGAAGGCGGCGCGGATGCGCCGGCCCTCTTCCGAGCGTACCGGGATGTTCTGCAGGTTGGGATCGGTCGAGGACAGGCGCCCGGTCGCCGCGCCCGCCATCGCATACGAGGTGTGGATGCGGCCCGTTGCCGGGTTGATCTGCTCGACCAGCGAGTCCGCATAGGTCGACTTCAGCTTCTGCACCAGCCGCCAGTCGAGGATCTTCTTCGGCAGCGGATGCGCGTCGGCGAGCTCGTCCAGCACGTCGGAGTGGGTCGAGTACGCGCCGGTCTTGCCCTTCTTGCCGCCCGGCAGCTTGAGCTCGTCGAACAGGATCTCGCCCAGTTGCTTCGGAGATCCCACGTTGAACTCGCGACCGGCCAGCGAATGGATCTCCGTCTCCAGGCTCGCCATGGTCCGGCCGAACTCGTTCGAGAGCCGGCGGAGCGCGTCGGGGTCGACCTTGATGCCGGCCGCTTCCATCTCGGCCAGCACCGGCACCAGCGGCCGGTCCATGGTCTCGTAGACGGTGACCAGGCGCTCGCGGATCAGCCGCGGCTTCAGCGTCTCGTGCAGGCGGAGCGTGACGTCGGCGTCCTCGGCCGCATATCCCAGCGCCTTGTCGAGCGCGACCTCGGCGAAGCTGAGACGGGTCTTGCCGGTGCCGGTGACCTCGTCATAGGTGATGGTCTTGTGCTCGAGATGGCGCTCGGACAGGTCGTCCATGCCGTGGTTGTGGGAGCCTGCATCGAGCACGAAGGAGATCAGCATGGTGTCGTCGACCGGGCCGATGGCGACGCCGTAGCGACGCAGCACCAGCGCGTCGTATTTGATGTTGTGGCCGATCTTGAGGACCGAGGGATCCTCCAGCAGCGGCTTCATCGCCGCGACCGCATCATCGAGCGGGATCTGCGCCGGCATCGCCGTCAGCTCGAGGCCGCCGCCCGCCGGCCGGTGGCCGAGCGGCACGTAGCACGCTTCGCCCGGCACGATCGCCAGCGAGAATCCCACCAGCTCCGCCCGCGTCGCATCCAGCGATGTCGTCTCGGTGTCGAAGGCGACGACACCGGCGGCGGTCGCACGTGCGATCCACGTCTTGAGGCCGTCGATCGACTGCACCAGCTCGTAGCGCTGCTCGGGCTTGCCCGGCGCCTTCGCCGGCACGGATCCCGGAGCGGGAGGCGGCGCCGACGGATCGGGCGCCGCATCCAGCTTGGCGATGAGGCGGGTGAAGCCCATCTTCTGGAAGAAGGCGCGCAGAACCTCGCGCTCCGCCGCCTTCACGGCGAAGGCTTCGATCGGCTCCGGCAGCGGTGCCGCGGCGTCGAGCTGGACCAGGCGGCGCGAGACCAGCGCCTTCTCCTTGTTCTCGATCAGCGTCTCGCGGCGCTTCGGCTGCTTGATCTCGCCGGCGCGGGCCAGCAGCGTCTCCAGGTCGCCGTATTCGATGATGAGCTGGGCCGCGGTCTTGAGGCCGATGCCGGGCACGCCCGGCACGTTGTCGGTGGAATCGCCGGCGAGCGCCTGGACGTCGACCACCTTCTCCGGCGGCACGCCGAACTTCTCGATCACTTCCTCGCGCCCGATGCGCTTCAGCTTGATCGGGTCGTACATCTCGACCCCGTCATGGACCAGCTGCATCAGGTCCTTGTCGGAGGAGACGATGGTGACCCGGTACCCGGCCGCGGTCGCGGCCTTGGCATAGGCGGCGATCAGGTCGTCGGCCTCGAAGCTGGCGAGCTCGATCGAGGGCACGTTGAAGGCGCGGGTCGCGTCCCGGATCAGCGCAAACTGCGGCACCAGCTCCGGCGGCGGCTCCGGGCGGTGCGCCTTGTAGTCGGGATAGAAGTCGTTGCGGAAGCTCTTCCGCCCGGCGTCGAAGATGACGGCGAGGCGATCGGCCCGCATGTCCTGGACCAGGCGCGCCAGCATCTGGCAGAAGCCGAACACGGCATTGGTCGGGGTGCCGTCCGGCGCGTTCAGCGGCGGCAGCGCGTGGAAGGCCCGGAAGATGAATCCGGAGCCGTCGACGAGATAGAGGTGCCCGGTGTCAGACAAACTCAATGCGCGGCGTGGGCGACCGCGCCTTCCTTCAGCACGTAGTGCCGGCCGCAATAGGGGCAATCGATCGCGTGCTTCTCGCCCATGTTGAGGAAGACGCGCGGATGGCCGAGCGCGCCGTCGCCGCCGTCGCAGGCGACGACCGGTTCTTCCACGGTGATGGTCTCGAGCGGCTGCATTCTCTCAAACTCTTTCTAGAGGCCCGCTGGCGTTGACCGGGGCGGCGGCGGATGATAGCCGAAGGCGCGCCCCAAGCAACCCCGTGAAACTCCCCGTCGATGCCCCAGCCGATGCATGCCGTCGCCGTCTCCGGCCTGACCAAGACCTACCCTGCCTCGGGCAAGCGCGGGCCGAAGCTGGCCTTGGACGGCGTCGATCTCTCGATTCCGCGAGGCAGCCTGTTCGGGCTCCTCGGCCCCAACGGCGCCGGCAAGTCGACCCTGATCAACATCCTGGCCGGCCTGGTGCTGAAGACCTCGGGCCATGCCGAGGTCTGGGGCATCGACATCGATCGGGATCCCAGGCGCGCCCGGGGCGCCATCGGCATCGTGCCGCAGGAACTCAACCTCGACCCGTTCTTCACGCCGCGCCAGCTGCTCGACCTCCATGGCGGGCTCTATGGCGTGCCCAAGAGCGAGCGCCGCACCGCCGAGATCCTGGAGGCGGTGGGCCTGACGCCCCAGGCCGACTCCTATGCCCGGGCCATGTCCGGCGGCATGCGCCGGCGCCTCCTGGTCGCCAAGGCGATGGTGCATCGCCCGCCAGTTCTGGTCCTGGACGAGCCGACGGCCGGCGTCGACGTCGAACTCCGCCGCCAGCTCTGGAGTTATGTCCGTCGGCTCAACGACGAGGGCGTGACCATCCTCCTCACCACTCACTATCTGGAAGAGGCCGAGGAGCTCTGCGACCGCATCGCCATCATCAACCACGGCAAGCTGGTGGCGAACGACACCACGGCGGCGCTGGTCTCCCGGCTCGACACCAAGATGATCGAGCTGGTGATCGACCGCGATCTCTCGAGCCCGCCGCCGGCGCTGACCCGCTTCGGGGCGACCTTGGCAGGCCCCAGGCGCGTCGTCGTCCACTATCGTCCGAGCCAGACGCCGATCGCCCAGATCCTCGCTGCCGCGGCGGAGGACCGGCTCGCCATCCACGATCTCTCGACGGTCGAGTCGGACCTGGAGGACATCTTCCTCCAGCTCACCCGCAAGCCGGACGCGGCCGACTGAAGCCGGCGGCTCTCCTTCTCGGCGTCCTCCTGGCGGCTTGTGCGCCGGTCGTCTTTGCGCCCGAGCCCAGGCCGCCGGCGGCCAGCGAGACGACGCCCCGCCTGGAGGAAACCCGGCTGATCGCCGCCGACGGCGCCGCCCTGCCGCTGTCGGTCTGGCGGCCGACCTCCGCCCGGCCCTGGGCCGCGGTGGTGGTGCTGCACGGCTTCAACGACTACCGCATGGCCTTTTCCGAGGTCGGAAGCGAGCTGGCCGAGCGCGGCATCGCCGTCTACGCCTATGACCAGCGGGGATTCGGCGGCACCGCCGGGCGCGGCTTCTGGCACGGCACCGCGCCGATGGTCGCCGACTTCAAGGCGGCCGTCGCCCTGGTCCGTGCCCGCCATCCGGGCCTGCCGGTCTTCGCCATCGGCGAGAGTATGGGCGGGGCGGTGGCGCTGGCCGCCGACGGGGGCGGCGCCGACGGCACGGTGCTGATCGCACCGGCGGTCTGGGGCGCCTCGACCATGTGGTTCTTCGAGTCGTCGACGCTCTGGTTCTTCGCCCATACGCTGCCCTGGTGGCCGGCGTCGGGGGCCGGGCTGCCGATCACGCCGTCGGACAACAACGCCATGCTGCGCCGACTCTCCAACGACCCGATGGTGATCAAGGAAACCCGGGTCGACGCCGTCTACGGGCTGGTCCGGCTGATGGACGAGGGGCTGGAGGGGGCCAAGCGCCTCGCCGGCCCGGCGCTCATCCTCTACGGCAAGCTGGACGACATCGTGCCGAAGCGGCCGACCTGCCAGATGATCCGGGCCTTGCCACCGGCGCCATCCGGGGCCTGGCGCATCGCGCTCTATCCCGAGGGACATCACATGCTGACCCGCGACCTCGCGGGCCGCGAGGCGATCGACGACATCGCCGCCTTCATGGCGACGCCGGGCCGTCCGATCCCGTCCGGCGCCGAGATCGAACGGGCCGAATGGGGCCGGCCCCCGTCGTTGCGTGCAGAGGCGCTCTGCGCTAGGTTCCCGGCCGACTAGGGACCCGTAGCTCAGCTGGATAGAGCGTTGCCCTCCGAAGGCAAAGGTCGCACGTTCGAATCGTGTCGGGTCCGCCAGTCTCTCAATTAATTCAAGAACTTAAAGGGCATGTGCGGGCTGCCTTCGTCGCTTGCACCCGATGCCGGGCTCGCCCGGCGCGTCGGAAATCTATGGTCGCAAAGCAAACCGGCGGTATTCTCGAATCGAATGCGAGGGTGGCGATGCTGAAGAGGATCTTGCTGGGCGTTCTGTTCGTCCTTGCGGCGCAGGCGCCCTTGTCGGCCCAGATCATGAAAGGCCCCAATGGCGGGCAGATGATCGATGCCGGCGCCTTCCACGTGGAACTCGTGGTCAAGGACGGCGACTACCGCGTCCACGTCTACGATCACGTCGATGCGCCGGTCGCCGTCGCCAAGGCGACCGCCGTGGTGACCGTGATGGTCGGCGAGGCGACGGAAAAGGTCACGCTGAAGCCGGTCGCGGGCAACACGCTCGCCGGCAACGGCACGATGAAGCGGTCGGGGCCGAGCAAGGTGATGGTCCTGCTCAGGGTTCCCGACCAGGCGATGGCAATGGCGCGGTTCGACCTGCCGTGAGTTTGTCAGCTGGAGCGATGGAGAGAGCCTTGCGAAGGGTGGCGTTGCTGATCGCGGTTCTGCTTCCGATCCTGGCCGTGAGCCCGGCATCGGCGCATATCCTGAAGGTCTATGCCGAGGTGTCAGGCGACATGATCGTGGGCGAAGGCTATTTCAGCAGCGGCAGCGTGCCCTCGCAGCAGCCGGTCGAGGTCTTCGGCGCGAACAAGCAGAAGATCGGCGAGACCGTCACCGACGACAAAGGCAAGTTCAAGTTCAAGCCGGTCCGCAAGCAGAACCACACCTTCGTCATGGATGCCGGCGAAGGTCATCGGGCCGAGTGGACCGTCGAGTCCGACGAGCTGCCGAGCGCGCTGCCGTCGAACTGACCGATCGCCGCCCGATGCACACCCAAATCGTCACGCCCGCGACCGGCCGCTTCGAAGGCGCCTATCTGCTGCTGGTCAGCGTCGTCATCCTCTCCGTCTCGGGCCTGCTGATCTGGCAGCGCCAGACCAAGCTCGAGACGGTGGAGCTGCAGCCCTACCAGATCAGCGCCTTCTCCGACCTCGGCAAGACCGAGCAGGCGGTCTTCAACGACATCTATGCGGCGGCGCTGGAGCTGCAGTCGGTGCATCGCGACAGCAAGGCGTGGCTCTCGCTCGAGGACGTGCAGGACCTGGTGCTGCCGCCCTTCGCCGAGTCGGCGCAGAACGCGAGCCGGGGCGGCCATCGCTGGAGCGGTGCCGCCTTCGAGTCTGCCGGCCTCTCGACGATGGTCTATTTCGGCAAGTCGGCGCGTCTTGGCGAGGCGCGCAACTTCCTCCTGGTCATGAGCTACCGGCCGCCGCCGCCCTCGACGGCGGCGAGTGATCCCAATGCGGGCCGCAGCTTCTCCATCTGGGTCAACGGCAACGGCGCCGCCGAGATGCCGGCGGCCATCGGGACATCGATCCTGACCGATCTCGGCTGGCGCGAGGCGGTAGCTTTCAAGGGCGAGCAGGCCCAGCGCGGCGTTACGACGGGAGCCCCCAAATGACCGTTTCGAGACGAACCGCCGCCCTCGTCCTCGCCGCCCTATTCCTGCTTCTTGCAGGCGGCCCGGCGTCGGCGAAGGAGAAGCTTCGCGTCGGCATCACGCTGCATCCCTATTACAGCTGGGTCGCGAACATCGCCGAGGACAAGGTCGACATCATCCCGCTGATCAAGGCGGGCTTCGAGGTCCACAACTACGAACCGCAGCCCGACGACATCAAGCGCGCGGCGACCCTCGACGTCCTGGTGATGAACGGCATCGGCCATGACGACTTCGCCATCAAAGTCATCGAGGCGGCGGAGGCCAAGGGCAGGGTCAAGCTGATCTACGCCAACGAGGGCGTGGCGCTGATCCCCGCGTCGGGCAGCGTCGGCGGCCAGAAGCTCTACAACGCGCATACCTTCATCTCGATCACCGCGGCGATCCAGCAAATCTTCAACATCGCCGCCGAGCTCGGTAAAATCGACCCCGAGAACGCCGAGCTCTATCGCAAGAACTCGCGTGCCTATGCGGTCAAGCTGAGGAAGCTGAAGGCGACCTACGTCAACCGGCTGGCGGGCGTCGACGGCAAGCGCCTTCGCGTCGCCACCATCCATGGCGGCTACGACTACCTGATGCAGGAGTTCGGGCTGGACGTGGCCGCGGTGATCGAGCCGGCGCACGGCCTGATGCCGACGGCGAGTCAGCTCAAGGAGACGGTCGAGAAGATCCGCGCGCTGAACGTCACCGTGGTGTTCAGCCAGATGATGTTCCCTGACCAGTTCGTCGAGACCATCAAGCGCGAGACCGGCGCCAGCGTCCACACGCTGGTCCACATCACCGAAGGCGACTACTACAAGGAAAAGTTCGAGGAAGGGATCGAGTACGACATGAAGATCCTGGTCGGCGCGATCCTCGGCTCATAAGGAAGACTCGAACCCGCGCCATGATCCTGACGACGACTGTCCAAGGTCCCGAGATCCGGTTCACGGATGTCGCGCTGAAGCTCGGCGGCGCGCAGATCCTCCACGACGTCGGCTTCACCGTCGATGCCGGCAAGATCCATTGCATCATCGGGCCGAACGGCGGCGGCAAGACCTCGCTCATACGGGCGCTGCTGGGCCAGATGCCGCACACCGGCGAGATCCGCATCGACTGGCCGGCCGGCCGCCGCACCGGCTACGTGCCGCAGATCCTCGACTTCGACCGCGACCTGCCGATGACGGTCGACGACTTCATGGCGATCATCAGCCAGGACCGGATG
>CAXNIC010000047.1:0-18943 GCA_964201945.1 Alphaproteobacteria bacterium | reverse complement strand
TTCTCCTTCGACTTCGGCGGCGGCTTCGCCGACATCTTCGACGAGATGTTCGGCGAGTTCATGGGCGGCCGCCGCGGCGGCCAGGCCCAGGGCCGCGGCGCCGACCTTCGCTACAACATGGAGATCACGCTCGAGGAAGCCTTCGCCGGCAAGCAGGCGAAGATCCGCGTGCCGTCTTCGATCAGCTGCGAGGAATGCCAGGGCACCGGCGGCGAGAAGGGCGCCAAGCCCGCCGCCTGCAAGACCTGCCAGGGCCACGGCAAGGTCCGCTCGCAATCGGGCTTCTTCACCATCGAGCGCACCTGCCCCTCCTGCGGCGGCGCCGGCAAGGTGATCGAGAAGGCGTGCAAGTCCTGCGGCGGCGCCGGCCGCGTGCAGCGCGAGCGCACGCTCCAGGTCAACATCCCCGCGGGCGTCGAGGACGGCACCCGCATCCGGCTCGCAAGCGAAGGCGAAGCGGGATTGCGCGGCGCCCCGCCGGGCGATCTCTACATCTTCCTCTCGCTCCAGCCGCACCGCCTCTTCCAGCGCCGCGACGCCGCCAACATCCATTGCCGCGCGCCGATCCCGATGACCAAGGCGGCGCTCGGCGGCACCATCGAGGTGCCGACCATCGACGGCAGCCGCACCAAGGTTCAGGTGCCGGCGGGAACCCAGACGGGCGCGCAGTTCCGCCTCAAGGGCAAGGGCATGAGCGTGCTCCGCAGCCCGCAGCGCGGCGACATGTATGTCGAGGTGATGGTCGAGACGCCGATGAACCTGACCAAGAAGCAGAAGGAGCTTCTGGGCGAGTTCGAGGCCGCCGGCACCGCCGAGAAGACCAGCCCCGAGTCGGCTGGCTTCTTCGCCAAGGTCAAGGAACTCTGGACCGACCTGAAGAGCTGAAGCCTACTCGCTCCGCTCCGCCGAGTCCCAGTGGTCGTAGACCGTGTTGATCCACAGGATGGCGAGCATGACCGCCGGGATGAACAGCAAGGCGACCGAGCCCAGGTTGGAGTCGCGAACGATCTTCGCGTAGTACGAGATCGATCCGAACAGGAGATAGAGCACGCTGGTCACCAGCACCGAGAGCGCCCAGGCGGAGAGGCGCCGGTACGGGGCCGAGCGCTCGCGCGGGAAGGCGAACTTCGCGATGATCGCGACGGCGGCCAGCAGCGCCAGCGCGGTGACGATCAGCGTGTAGTTGCCGATCTGCGCCGGGGTCTCGCGGATGAGCGCATAGAAGCCGTAGGCGGCCATGAGGTCGGCGATCACGCAGCCGGCGAGAACGAGCCGGTAGCGGCGCTCATGCGCCGGCACCGGCGGAACGAAGACGAATCCCCGATACGAGATCAGCGCGAGATAGGCGAGGAACGCGGCCACGATGAAAAGCATGCGTCGACCTTAGCGGCCCGACGCCGCCGACAGCGAGGCGATCTGCCGGCCGTCGGCTGAGAAATTCCGAGGGTCGAGCCAGGCTTCCAGGCGCCGGCCGATCGCCGGCCAGTCGCGATCGACGATCGCATGCAGCGCGGTGTCGCAGTTGGCGCCCTTCAGCCAGCGATGCTGGCGGAGCACGCCTTCGAGGGCGAAGCCGAAGCGCCGCGCCGGCCCGGAGAGACGCCTCGTTCGCCACGTTGCAGCGCCACTCCACCCGCCGGTAGGCCAGTGTCTCGAAGAGGTGGCGGAGCGCCAGGTACACCGCCTCGGTGCCGCCGGCCGTCCGCTGCAGCTTCGGCCCGTAGACCAGCCCGAGCTCGGCCGTGCCCATCGCCGGCAGGATGCTGATGATGAAGAGCAGGCCGGCGATCTCCTCGCCATTCCCGGTGTTGTCGAAGATCGCGAACAGGGCCTCGTCCGGCCGCTCCAGCCGCGCCTCCAGCCATGCGGCGAATTCGGAGTCATCGGCGAAGGGCCCCGTCGGCGTGCCTGCCCACAGATCCGCATGCCGCCCGATGCCTTGCCAGAGGAGCGGTCCGTGCCACTCGCGCTCGACCCGCACCAGATCGACGAGGCGGCCGGGAAGCGACGGCGCGTCGACCCCGGGACGAGGGAGCTCAGGCGCCGGCATTTCGGACCTAGGGTTTGGTCGGGCCGAAGGAATAGCTCGGCGCAAGACTGAAGGCCGGGCGGCCGGTCTTCTTCAGCTCGAGGAAGCCGGTCCAGGCGGCGACGAACTTGTCGGCATCGGCCTCGTCGTGGAAGCGCACCAGGCAGCCGACGACCTCGCCATTGACCTTGAGCGGCCCCTTCAGGCTGGCACGGCCTTCCAGCCCCAGGATCTCGAGCGCCTTGATCACCAGCCCAGGGCTGGGGTCGGTGCCGTCGAAGGTGATTTCCCTGATGACCATGGGCCAAGTCTACGCGGCCGGGCGGCGCGCCTCAAACGGCCCGGGCCTCAGCGGCCGACGGGCGACAGGGGCGCCGCCCCCTCGGCCGGCTGGATCCGGACGTCGATCTCGGCCAGGCGCCGGTAGACCAGGAGCCGGCGGCGATGTGGCCACCAGTCGTAGAGATAGATCTCGAGCGGACGCCAGAGGGCGACCCAGCCGGCGATCAGCAGGCCCTCGGCCAGAACGGACTGGACCGGGCCGGCTCCAAAGGAGAGGGCGAGCTGGCGCAGCAACAGGCAGGCGCCGAGGAAGAGGAGGCCGATCGCCAGCTGTCGCGGCCTCGGCGAAGCTCGAGGCGGAGGTCGCGGGCGGTGATCTGGGCCTGGAAGGCGAAGAAGTTGCGGATGGCGGCCCCAAGCTCCTGCGCCTCCGCGGTCGCCGCCTCGGCCCCCGGCAGGTGCAGAACCAGCCGGGCCGGCCGCGGTCCCAGCTCGCGGAGCGCGCCGACGATGTAGTCCTCGGCGTCCCGGTCGAGATCCTTCCGGTGGAAGGGCGAGGGGTCGAAGACGTTGAAGAGCTGAGCCAGGCTATTCAGCCGGAGCTCGATCAGGGCGGTTCCCTGGTCCGTGCGGTAGGGGAGCGGGTCGAGGTCAGCCACGACGGAGGTCCGCTCCGGCCGGCCAGCCATAGGCCGTTTCCCAGAACTCCTGCCCGCCCTCGGTGAAGACCAGGGCTCGCTGCCCCAGGGGGCGGCCGCCCAGATGGCGGTAGAAGTCCTGGGCCCGGCGGTTGACCTCGAAGACCCAGATCACGACCGGCGACAGGCTGGCGGCTTCCAGTATTTGGAAGCTTGCCGCCAGCATCGCCCGGCCGAGCCCGCGCCCCTGAGCGCTGTCCAGCAGGTAGACCTTCTCTATTTCACCCTGATAGTCGGGCAGCCGACCCTCCTCGGCGCCGAACCAGACGAAGCCGACGGGGTCGGGGGCGAGCACGATCTTGGCCCAGCGGTCGGGGGGCTGACGCTCCAGACGGCGTTGCCAGCTCGCCGGATCGTGGTCGGGACTGGTCTCCAACTGGCCGAGGAGCGTGTCCGGCATCAACCCGGCATAGGTCTGGCGCCAGCCGGCGATGAAAAGTCGTGAAAGAAGTACCGCGTCGCCCAAACCCGCGTCGCGCCACCGAAATTCCGGGTATGACCCGGACATACGAGCCTCTGCCGCTACTCGGCCGGGGCGGCGTTGACCACCGGCGGCTGGTCATACTCGGGCACGCCGAGGGCCTGACGCTCCCTCACCATGGCCTGGACGATGGCCCGCCCCTCGCCTTCCAGGAACTCGATCTGGGCTCTCGACTGGGCCAGCGTGTAACGTAGGGCGAAGCGCTGTCCCTCGGCCAGATGGACCCGGGAGTAGCTTTGGAGGACCGACTGGATTCCCCGGGATTCCGCCAGTTTCTCGTCGGTAAGCCTGCGGAGTTCCGCGACCGGAAGCAGGTGGGCGAAGAACATCGCCACCAGGAATTCCGAGCGGAGCGTGTCCCGCCCGCGGGACTTGGAGAGGGCCGTCGAGAGCCGGGAACGGCCGGTTTCGGTGATCCGGTAGCGCTTGCGGTCGGGGAAGCGCGCATCGCCGGCGGCGAGTACGACCGCCTCCTCGTCATCGACCAGTCGGGACAACGCCGGATAGATCGAACCGAAGCTGGCGTTGTAGAAGGAGCCGAACACATCCTCCAGCGTCTGCTTGATCTCGTAGCCGGAGGCGTCTTCGAGGGAGAGGACGCCGAGACAGAGGGTGCGAACATCCATGTCAAAAATCCATATCCCGATTCGATATATCATGCCATCTGTCGAAATGGCCGTCAAGAAAAACAGTGCCTTGCAGCGTTTTTCGGAACTCAGATCCGAGAAAAATCTCTCAACAAAATGCTTTTAAATTAACTCGATTTTTATCCACAGATCGGCGGAAAAGCGCTACCCCGGTCTTACCGGAGACCTCCCTCGCCACTCCCGGGAAAGGTCTGCCATACTTCAACTCTGGTCAGGGTCTCAACGATCCGGACCGGCGAAAAGTTTCTGCCTTCAAGGGGACGTTCATGAGCGAGGTCGCGATCGGAATCGTCGGCGCTGCCGGGCGGATGGGGCAGATGCTGATCCGCCAGATCGGCGAGACGGAGGGGGCCCGGGTGGTGGCAGCATCCGAGGCGCCGAACGGGGCCGCGGTCGGCAAGGACGCCGGCGAGACCGCCGGGGTCGGCCGGCTCGGGGTCCCGATCTCGGGCGCCGCCGAGACCGTGTTCGACACGGCCCAGGTGGTGATCGACTTCACCGTTCCGAAGGCCAGCGTCGCCCATGCCGACCTGGCGGCCGCCCGGGGGGTGGCGATGGTTCTCGGCACCACGGGCCTCTCGGCCGAGGAGGGGGCCCGCATCCGGGCGGCGGCGAAGACGGCCCCGATCATGTGGGCCGACAACATGAGCGTCGGGGTGACGCTCCTGGCCGAGCTGGTCGAGCGCGTCGCTCGCACCCTCGACCCCGCCTATGACATTGAAATCGTGGAGATGCACCACCGCCACAAGGTCGACGCTCCCTCCGGGACGGCGCTTCTGCTGGGCCGGGCGGCGGCGGCCGGCCGCAACGTCGACCTCGCCAGGGTCTCCGCCCGCGGCCGCGACGGGATCACCGGCGCTCGCAAGGCCGGTGACATCGGCTTCGCGTCCTTGCGCGGCGGCGACGTGGTCGGCGACCACATGGTGGTCTTCGCCGGCGCCGGCGAGCGGATCGAGCTCGGCCACCGGGCGGCCAGCCGCCAGCTTTTCGCCCAGGGTGCCGTCCGCGCCGCGCTCTGGGTCGCCGGCCGCGGTCCCGGTCTGTACTCGATGAAGGACGTGTTGGGGCTCACCACATAGAAGAGGAGTCCCCCGCTCCCTCGAGACCCCTCATGTCCATCCAGCTTGGCCGGGCCGATCTCCGCGACGGCACCCGCGTCGACCTCCACAGCATCGGCCCGGAAGACCGGGCCTGCGTCGCCCGGGGCTTCGAGCAGCTCTCCGCCCGCTCGCGCGAGAGCCGGTTCCTCCGGCCGATGAGCCGCCTCGATGGCGCCACCCTCGACTACCTGACGGCGACCGACGGCCACCGCCACCTCGCGGTCGGCGCCCGGGTCAACGAAGACGACAGGGTCGGCCTCGCCCGCTGTGTCCGCCTGGACGAGGAGCCGGAGGTGGCCGAGGTCGCTGTCACCGTGCTGGATTCCTGGCAGGGCCGCGGCGCCGCCCGGGTGCTGGTGACGGAGCTGGCGAAGGGGGCGGATGCGGTCGGGATCCGGTGCTTCCGGGCGCTCTTCCGCTACGACATCTGGCCGTCGCCCGGCTGCTGCAGGGCGCCGGGGTTCCCTTCGTCGCCGAGCCCGGCGGCATGATCCGTGCCGATATCCCGCTCGAGTTGATCCTGCGGGCGCCGCCGGTCAGCCTCGCGGGGCCCGCCAGCGCCTGAGCGCGTCGCGGAGCGCGTCGGCGACTTCCAGGCGCTCGGAGGGGGGCAGGAAGCGGCCGATGACCAGGCTCCGACCATGGGTCGAGAGCATCAGCAGGCTTTCCGGCTCGGGCGGATCGTCGAGGACGACCCGGATCCAGTTGGGCTGGAAGCTCCAATGCTCCTTCCGGCCGTCCACCGCATGGCGATCGACGGTCAGCTCGGTCTCCGACAGCCGCACCCGCTCCGCCTCCCTGGCCGCCAGGTTGTTGAGCCGGAAGGCGAAGTAGAGCAGCACCACGTCGAGGCCGAGGAATCCGGTGACCGGCCAGGCCCCCAGGCTGAGGAAGACGATCCCGAGGCCGAAGCAGGGAACGGCCGCCAGCGCCAGCACGAGAGCCAGCCCCCGGCGATCCAGGCTGCGATGCGGCCTGAGCCAGGCGTCGAAATAGGGGGCCGTGGCGGACATAGGTGGGAGCTTACGAGCGCTCGGCAGTGAAGAAAAGCATACGGGCTCTCGCTTGGTGGTCCGCCGCTCTCGGAAGATCGCTACGCGCGATCTCCTGCCGCGTCGTCCCGCTCGAGAAGTGGAGGGGGCCGAGGGGCACCATCGTATCCCCTCCCTCGCGTCTTCGCGGGGGAGGGTCAGGGTGGGGGCTCGTCCCCGAGCGGGACGCCGCGGCAGGAGATCGCGCAAGCGATCTTCCGAGAGCGGCGGACCACCAAGCGAGGGTCCGTATTCTTACGGAAGGACCCTGAGAGCTGTCTCAGCCACGCGCCTGAGATCCTTCCTGCCCGCCCCGCCGGCCGCCTGCACCGCCATGCCCTGCAGCACCGTGGTGACATAACGCGCCAGATCGGCCGGGCTGGTGTCGGGAGGAAGGTCGCCCTCCCGCTTCGCCTGCTCGAAGCGCCGGCGCAGCATCAGCTCACCCTCGGCCCGCCGCCGGGTCAGCTCCGCCCGGATCGGGTCCGCGTCGTCGCCGCAAGCGAGCGCGCCTGAGACCAGCAGGCAGCCGCGCGGGCTCCCCGCATCCGTCGCCATGTCGATGGCGCCGGCCAGCAAGGCCTCGACCGCCTCCCGCGCGGTCGGCCGCGCCAGGGCGTCCTTGTAGAAGCCGGCATGGCGCTCGGCGTAGCGGTCGAGCGCCTTGCCGAACAGCGCCTCCTTGTTGCCGAAGGCGGCGTAGAGGCTGGGCGGGTTGATGCCCATGGCGGCCGTCAAGTCGGAGAGCGAGGCGCCCTCGTAGCCCTTCTCTCTGAACACGCCAAGCGCCTGGTCGAGCGCCTTTTCGGTGTCGAAGGCGCGGGGGCGGCCGATCGCCATGATCCGTCTCCTGTCTGTTCTATATCTATTGCTACAGAACTCCCTTGACAAGGGCCGGCGGCGTTCCATCTGTAGTGCTCGCTACACAAACGCCCCCCATTTCCAAACACCCAACGGAGCACTCCCATGTCGAAGTCCCTCAAAGGCAAGGTCGCGCTGGTCACCGGCGGCTCGCGCGGCATCGGCGCTGCGACCGCCCGCGCGCTCGCGGCCGACGGCGCCGACGTCGCCATCAGCTATGTCTCTTCCCCCGACAAGGCCAACGCGGTCGTCGCCGAGCTGGAAAAATCCGGCGTCCGCGCCGCCGCCTTCAAGGCCGACCAGGGGCAGCCGAAGGAGGTCGAAGGCCTGGTCAAGGCGGTCGCCGACCGCTTCGGCCGGCTCGACATCCTGGTGAATTCGGCCGGCGTCTTCGTCCCCGCCCTGGGCGCCAATGACGACGCCGCCTTCGACCGCCAGCATGACGTCAACTTCACCGGCGTCGTCGCCGGCATCCGGGCTGCGGCCAAGGTCATGGGCGACGGCGGGCGCATCATCACCGTGGGCTCGGTGATCGCAGACCGCGTCGGCTACGCCGGCCTGGCCGATTACGCCGCGACCAAAGCCGCCGTCGCCGGCTACTCCAAGGGCGTCGCCCGCGACCTGGCGCCTCGCAACATCACCGTCAACGTCGTTCAGCCCGGCCCGATCGATACCGACATGAACCCGGCCGACGGCGCCTTCGCCGCCGCTTTGAACGCGACCGTGGCGATGGGCCGCTACGGCCGCCCGGAAGAGGTCGCCGCCGGCGTCGCCTTCCTCGCCAGCCCCGGCGCGTCCTACGTCACCGGCGCGGTGCTCAACATCGACGGCGGGTATACGGCCTAAGTTTTCAGAACCCTCTCCCACCCCAGGTGGGGGAGGGCAGGGTGGGGGCCGAGCGTAGCGAGGTTCGATGTCACCATTGAACGTGCGACGACCTCGCTACGCTCGGCCCCCACCCCATCCCTCCCCCGGCTACGCCGAGGGAGGGGGTGAGAGGCGTCAAGCCTGCAATCCCCGAAACAGCTCCACATACTCCTTCGCCGCCAGATCGGGCAGCGACGACGCCGCTTCGACGGTAAACCAGCGAAGCTCGGAGTGCTCGTCATCGGCAAGCACGGGATCGTCGGTCCAGGCATCGACGCGGAAGACGTGAAGCGTGTACGCGTCCGTTCCGTCGGCGAAGGGCACCGCGCCGATCCTCGACATCGCCACCGGCACGACGCCGATCTCCTCGCGAAGCTCCCGCGCCAGCGCCTGCTCGGCACTCTCGCCGGCTTCGACGTGACCGCCGATGATGTCCCACATGTCGGGGCAGATGCGTTTATGCATGGCGCGGCGGCCGAGCAGCAGCGTGCCGTCGCGCACCAGGATCCCGCCGGCGATTTGAATCACGGGGCGCTCACGTCGCCACGATGAGCGGAGCAAATTGATGCTGTCAATGCGGCGTCGAGCCCAAGCCGCCGCTGCTCGACACGAAAGGTCCGGATGACACTCGGCGCCGCCGTCCCGGTTCAGACGACAGTCCCGAACAGCGCCCCGATGCCCGCGGTGACCGCCATGGCCAGCGCCCCCCAGAACGTGACGCGGGCGGCGCTCGTCTTCACGTCCGCGCCGCCGGCATGGGCCGCCAAGGCCCCCAACAAGGCGAGAAAGACCAGGGACGAAACGGACACGGCGGCAATCAACCAGGCATCCGGCACGACGGCCGTGACGATGAGAGGCATGACCGCCCCGACGGCAAAGCTGGCCGCCGATGCGAAAGCGGCCTGAACCGGACGCGCCCTCAGGGCCTCGGAGATGCCGAGTTCGTCGCGGGCATGAGCGCCCAGCGCGTCGCGGGCCATCAGCTGGTCGGCGACCTGCGTCGCCAAGGCCGGGTCAAGCCCACGAGCGACGTAGATTTCCGCCAGCTCCCTGCGCTCTCCGTCGTCGTCCGCCTTGAGTTCCGCGCGTTCGCGATCGATGTCGGCCTTTTCGGTGTCCGCCTGAGAGTGAACGGACACGTATTCGCCGGCGGCCATCGACATTGCGCCCGCGACCAGGCCGGCAACTCCGGCGATCAGAACGCTCGCTCGCGTCCCGTGAGCGGCGGCCACACCGAGCACCAGGCTTGCTGTCGAAAGGATGCCGTCATTCGCGCCCAGGACGGCGGCGCGCAGCCATCCGATACGCTCCGAACGATGTCGCTCTCCATGTCTTCTCGGCACTTCTTTTCCTCATGCTGGCCGTTCGGCTCGTTTGCGAACTTTCCGCGTCAATACAGAGCGCCCGAGATGGGCGAGCGTCTTGCCAGACGCATGGCCAGGTCGAGGCGCATGTCGTCCGTTGCAGCCTGGGTGAGCGCCTCGCTGAGCTCGCGCATGCGTCGACGCAGGTCATAGAGCTGGTCGAGCAGCGACAGAACGACAGGCAAGGAGGCGTCGTTGACCTCCATCCGGTCGCGCAACTCCTGAATCAGGCGTACCCGGGCAATGTCGATCTCCCCGAATACATAGCGTCCCGCATGCTCGTCCGGCCTTACCCACTCGTTGAAAATCCAAAACTCGAGGTCCTGACGCCGCAGACCCGAGATCTGTGCGACGAGATCGTCGATGCTTGTCATACCGGGCGCTCCATCGCCTGCCTGGGATCAACCGGATGCTCCGGTTTCCAATTGCGCAAAAATTCCTCCAGTGCCGGATCCGGCGCCCCTATCACGACACGCAACGTGGCATAGAGCTCGCCCGCCGCCCGATCTCCGTGCGCAGGTACGCCCCGGCCGCGAAGTCGAAACTCCGACCCGCTGTCGGAGTGCGGCGGGATCTGCATGATCACGGGACCTCCCGGTGTCGGCACCTCGACCGGTCCGCCAAGGACCGCTTCCGCAAGCGTCACCGGCAGTTCCAGGCGAATGTCATGGCCGACGCGCTTGAAATACGAGTGCGGCGTTACCTGTACTTCGATCAGCGCGTCGCCGGAGATACCTCCGTTCCGGCCCGGCCCGCCTTGACCGCGCAGACGCAGAATGTGTCCTCCGGTCGTTCCCGGAGGAATCTTCACATCCAGCGTGCGGCCATCGGGCAGGGTCAGTCGGCGGGTCGCACCGTTCGTGGCATCGAGAAAATCGGCAGTGAGCGAGTAGCGCTCGCTCCGGCCCGGCATGACCCTCTCGCTTGCCGTGCGTCGCTCCTCTTCGAATATCGATCCGAACATGTCGCCGATGTCCTGGGCGCTCCATCCGCCGGCTTGCGGGCCGGCGCGGCTGTATCGACGGCCGGCTTCGCCTTCGGCGTGGTCGCGATATGAGGGATATGCAGGTCGCTCCTTCCCGGCGGAGTCGATTTCGCCGCGATCGAACTGGCCGCGCTTCTCGGGATCGGAGAGCAGTTCGTTCGCAGCCGACACCGCCTTGAATTGCTCTTCCGCCTTCGCGTTTCCGGGGTTGAGATCCGGATGATGCTTCTTCGCCAGTTTCCGGTAGGCGCGACGGATGTCTTCCTGGCTGGCCTCGCGCGTCACACCGAGCGTCTTGTAGGGATCTTCCAACGTGTCCACCCATTGCCGATTGCCAGACATTCGGACGGCGCTCGCTCCGACGCCCGTGCGGGTACGCTACGGGAAACGCCTCTCGGTCCGCGTCGTTCCCGCGCGAGACCGGTTCCGCCTGCAGCGAATGTGATCTGAGTAGTTTCCGAGCCTACCGACGCGGGATCGGCGTCCGGTACGTTGGTGTCGACACGTCGCCGCATCGAAGCCGATTCCTTAGGTTCTTCCGACGCGACCGACCTGAAATGCGCGACGCGACCGGCAATGGCCGGGCATCGCTCTGCTCCGAATTGAGGATGACATGAAAGCCGATGACACCGTCATCGCCGTCTTCGCCGACCATCAGGGCGCGGAAGCGGCGGTGAAGAAGCTGGCCGAGGCCGGCTTCGAGATGAAGACTCTCAGCGTCGTCGGCAAGGGATATCACACCGAAGAGAAGGTCGTCGGCTTCTACAGCGTCGGCGACCGGATCAAGTTCTGGGGCGCCAAAGGGGCGTTCTGGGGCGGACTCTGGGGCTTGTTCTTCGGCGGCCTCCTCATCTCCATACCTGTCGTCGGATACGTCGTCGTGCTCGGATATCTCGCTGCCATGGCGATCACCACCGTCGAGGGCGCGGTCGTCGGCGGTGGGCTGAGCGCCCTGGCCGCGGCGCTCTACGGCGTCGGCGTGCCGAAGGACAGCGTGATCCACTACGAGGCCGCGTTGAAGGCCGACAGATTCCTGGTCATGGCGCATGGTCCGGCCGACGAGATGAGCCGTGCCAAAACGATCCTCGGCACGGTCAATCCCTCCGCCCTCGACATGCACAGGGGCATCGGCGAGACGACACCGATGAGCGGCCCCGTCAAGGCGGCCGAGTGACCCGTACGCAAGCCCGATCGGCGCAGCGGAAGGTCCAGCCGACGTTCGGATACCTGGCTGCCGCCGTCCTCCTGGGATCGACGGCAGCCTATGCGCAGTCTTCACCCGGCGACACGTCGAGCGGCCGCAACCTCGCTCTCCGGATCTGTTCGGATTGTCACGTCGTGGCCGCGGATCAGCCGCGGCCGACGACCGATGGGGCGCCGCCCTTCGCTGCGGTCGCCCGCGATCCGGCGACGACCGAACCCGGTCTTCGCGTGTTCCTTCGCTCATCGCACACCAACATGCCCAATCTCATCCTGAGCCAGGGCGAGGTCGACGATCTCGTCCGTTACATCCTGAGCCTCAAGCCCTGACGGCCGGAGAGGAGTTCCCATGTCCATCAAAAGCATTCTCGTCGTGATGTCCGGCACGGCCGGCGAAGAGGCGCGGCTGCAGGCGGCGTTCGACCTGGCGACGCGCCACGACGCAGACGTCGCGGTCCTGCACGTGCGGCCGACCCCCGCCATCTATGGCAGCTCCTCCGGTTTCGAGATTCCGATTTCCCTCATTGAGTCGCAGCAGCGCGAGATCGAAGAGACCGCCGAGACCGTCGAAGCGGCGGTTAAGACCGCGGCAGACAGGGCCGCCATCGAGGTCGAGTGGCGTTGCGAGGAAGGCGACGAGCTCGCCATCGCCGGCGTCCATGCTCGCTACGCCGATCTGGTGATCGCGCCGCCCGCTCTTGCCCGCGACCTGGTCTTCGCCTCGGCCTCGCCGGTGTTGTCGTTTCCCGACGGCGCCAAGACGAGCGCGCCGAAGCGCGTGCTGATTGCCTGGAACGGCAGCCGCGAAGCCGCCCGCGCGGTGCGCGACGCGATGGCCCTGATCGAAGCGGCGGAGTCGGTGGACGTCATCGTCATCGATCCGCCGGGCGACCGCCCGATCAGCGCCGATATCGGCCGCGCGCTGGCACATCACGACATCAAGGTGGATGTGCGCGAGCGTCTGTCCGGCGACGCCGACATCGGTACGCTCCTGCTGGAAGAGGCTCGCACCTCCGGCGCCGATCTCCTCGTCATGGGCGCTTTCGGCCATTCGCGCCTACGCGAATGGGTGCTGGGCGGCGCGACGGAGGGCGCCTTAAAGGACTCGAAAATGCCGATCGTGCTGTCGCACTGACGTCGTAGGGGTTGGAGTAAGCGCGCAATTCAGGCAGTTTCACGGGACACCGGCCGGACGAAAGGTGCCCCGATGGAAAACAACCCCCTGACCCCCGCCGAGATCGCCCGCTACCACCGCGACGGCTACCTGTTTCCGCTGGAGGTGCTGAGCGCCGGCGAGGTGGCGGAGACGCGGCGGCGGATCGAGGCGTTCGAGGCGAAGCTGGGCGGGCCTTTGCCGAAGGAGCTGCGCCACCGCCCGCATCTCTATTCCTCCTCCATCGATGCGATCGTGCGCTCGCCCCGCATCCTCGACCGGGTGGAGTCGCTGCTCGGCCCCGACATCCTCTGCTGGGAGTCGGTGCTGTTCATCAAGGAGGCGAAGGACCCGGCCTATATTTCCTGGCACCAGGACGCGGCCTATTGGGGCCTCGAACCCTATGACGTGCTGACCGCCTGGGTGGCGCTGTCGCCGTCGAATCGCAAGAGCGGCTGCATGCGCGTGCTGCCGGGCTCGCAGGCCGGCGACATCTCCGCCCATGTCGACACCTATGCGCCCAACAACATGCTGTCGCGCGGCCAGGAGATGGCGGTCAAGGTCGACGAGGCGAAGGTGACCGACATCGTGCTCGAGCCCGGATCCATGTCGCTTCATCACGTCAAGATCGCGCATGGCTCCGATCCCAACACCGCGGACGACCGCCGCATCGGGCTCGCCATCCGCTACATCCCCGCACATGTGCGACAGACCATCGGCCGGGACGACACCGCGACCCTGGTGCGAGGCGAGGACCGTCTCCGCAACTTCGAGATGGAGCCCCGCGCCGAGGGCGACTTCACCGAGGCCGGCCTCGCCAACCAGGATCGCCTGCGCAAGCGCCGCATGGCGATCCTGATGCGCCCCGCAGCCTGAGCGTCAGTCGAACGACTTCACGAAGTTCGGCAGCCAGAGCGCCACCTCGGGGAAGAACAGCACGATCATCAGCCCGATGATCTGCAGCCCGATGAACGGGAACAGCGAACGGAAGATGTGGTCGAGGCTGATCTCGGGCGGCGTCACCGATTTCAGGTAGAAGGCGGCCTGGCCGAAGGGCGGCGAGAGATAGCCCACCTGCATGTTCATGTTGAACAGCACGCCGAACCAGATCAGGTCGAAGCCCAGCGCCTGGATCGTGGGCGCGAAGATCGGCATGGTCAGCAGCATGATGGAGAACCAGTCCATGAAGCAGCCGAGCATGAGCAGGATCGCCATCATCACGCCGACGACGCCGAGCGGCGGCAGCGGCAGGCCGGTCATCAGCACTTTCAGGTAGGTGATGCCGCCGAGCAGGTTGTAGACGCCGACCATGGCATTGGCGCCGATGGTGAGCCAGATCAGGAGGCCGCAGGTCGACATCGTCGTATAGACCGACTCGGTCAGCATGCGGACACTGAGCGTGCGCCGGATCGCCGCCGAGACGATGACGCCGGCGACGCCCAGCGCCGCCGCCTCGCTGACCGAGGACAGGCCGGTGTAGATGCTGCCCAGCACCGAGAAGATGATGAACAGCGGCAGGATCACCTTCTTCAGCGCCGCGAACTTCTGGAGCACCGGGATGTTGCGGACCTCGGGCGGCGCCGGGGGCCCGAGCGAGGGGTCGATGGCGCAGCGGACCAGCACATAGACCATGTAGATGCCGGCCAGCATCAGGCCGGGAATGGTGGAGGCCAGGAACAGGTCGCCGATCGAGGTCGAGGTGGTGAGGCCGTAGAACACCAGCACCAGGCTCGGCGGGATCATCACACCGAGCGAGCCGCCGGCGCAGACGACGCCGATGGCGAGCTTGGAATCGTAGCCGAGGCGCATCATCTGCGGCAGCGCGACGAGCCCTAAGAGGATGATCTCGCCGCCGATGATGCCGGTCATCGCCGCCATCACCGAGGCGGCGACCAGCGTCATCACCGCGACGCCGCCGGGAAGCCCGCCGGCCCAGATCTTGAGCGCGTCGTAGAGGTCGTGGGCGACGCCGGACTTGTCCAGGATCGAGGCCATCAAGAGGAACATCGGCACCGACAGCAGCACGTACGAGTTCACGAAGCTGTAGGTGCGGAAGGTGACGATCGACAGCGCGTCGATGTCGCGGAAGACGACGCAGAAGATCACCGCGATCAGCCCGGTGGCGAAGCCGATCGGCATGCCGAGGCCGATGATCAGCACGACGAAGCAGGCCAACATCAGCAGCGAGATGGTCTGGATCGACGGGTTGAACTCGCCGTTCCACATCCAGTCGAGCGGGTGGATCGGCGACAGCCCGTCCTCGTTGGCGAAGCGCTGGCCGAAGGAGGCGAGCTGATCGGAGCTGCCGAGCATGAAGGCGAGATAGAGGGCGAACAGCGCCGCGACGACGAAGGCAATCCAGACCACGGACGGAACCCGCCCGAGGCTCTTCAACACCATGCGGAGATTGGCGAGCCCCTGCACGATCATCAGCAGGATGCCGAGGAACATCGTCACCTTGACCACCACCGGCGTCGGCTTGCCCCAGGCCGAGCCGCCGACCTCCCAGTCGGTCACGGAAGCGTAGGCGAGGCGCCAGGCGAGCCAGGCGAAGGCGAAGAAGTAGATCAACGTGCCGGCATAGCCGATCGCATCGCAGACCAGCTTGAGCCGGGCAGGATAGCGGTCGAACAGCGCGGTGATCTGGATGTGCTCGCGCCGCTGCAGAGCGTAGGAGCCACCGATCAGGAAGGCGACGGCGATGGCGGTGGTGACGACGTCGTAGACCCACATCGTCGGGATCGAGATCACGTCGGCCGACACGTCGTAGATCGTGGCTCCGATCGAGATCACATAGGCGAAGCTGATCAGGCGGGCGAGATGGAAGGTGAAGCGGTCGACCGCATTCCTTGGCGTGGTGTCGACGGCAGCCGGCAAGCCGGGAACATGGGCCGTTTCGGTCATCCGGGATCCTTCGGAGCGTGGGGGCGCGAGGCGCCAACGAAAACGCCGCCCACCCTTGCCGGCTCAGGCAGGAGCCGGAAGGGGGGCGGCGCTCCGCATGCTGGCTCTAGAGCTTGCCGAGGGACTGCAGGAACTTGACCTGGCTGTCGTAGATCTCCTTGGCAAGCGGGCTCTTGGTCGACCAGCTCTGCCAGACCTCGCGGGCGACCTTGCGCAGCTCGCCCTTCTCCTTCTCGCCCCAGGTGACCAGGGTGTCCGGGTTGCGCTTGGCGGCGGCGTTGCGGTCGGCCAGCTCCTGGCTCATCCAGGTCGCCAGCGACCACTCGTCGACCGCGGCGGCGACGGCCGCGCGCTGCTCGTTGGTAAGCGCGGTCCAGCGCGACTTCCGGATCAGGAAGTCGACCGAGTTCATCGAGTGGATGCCGGGATAGATCGCGTAGGGCGCGATGCGATTGTAGCCGGCCTCGTCGTTGACCGAGAGCGTGCCCCAGTCGGTGGCCTCGATCTTGCCGGTGTCGAGCGCGGTGTAGACCTCGGTGCCGGGCATCACCGAGACGGCGGCGCCGAGCTTGGAGAAGATCTCGGCCGGGATGCCGTCGGGGGAGCGCATCTTCACGCCCTTGAAGTCCGCGATCGAGCGCATCGGCTTCTTCGACGGGATCGACTCGAGGCCGAGGATCACCGGGCCCATGAACACCGCGTCCCACTTGGCCGCGATCTTGTTCATGATCTCGTCGCCGCCGCCATGGCGGTACCACATGATCAGGTGCAGCGGGTTGTCGTAGCCGGCGGTCAGGTCCCAGAACGCCGCGGCCGGCCCCTTGCCGCCCTGGTAGGCCATGGTGCCGACGGCGCCGTCGAGCAGGCCCGCCTTGACCGCGTCCGCCGCCTCGGCCGCCGAGACGATGGTCCCGACCGGCAGGGTCTCGATCGCGACCGCTCCGCGGGTCGCGTCCTTGACGCGGGCGGCGAAGGTCTCGAACTGCTTGTGGATGACCGTGTTCGGTCCATAGAGGCCCTGCACCTTCCACTTGTGCTGCTGTGCCTCGGCCGTGCCGACGAGCGCGAGGCTCACCGCCGCCGCCATCGACATCAGGCGCATCGCCCGTCCCAACTCGCTCATGTCGCTTCCTCTCCTGGTATTGACGGGCCTGCGTTGCACGCACTCCCTTGCAGATGCGATAGAACGTCACGGGCGGGGCCTCCGTCAAGGCGACCAACGTCGACGGCTCTGGCGCCCGGCCGCGGCTGCCTCTAGCTTTCGCCACGAGAGCGAAAGAGGGGAACGGTTACCGTGAAAATCTGCATCTTCGGCGCCGGCGCCATTGGCGGGTACATCGCCGGGTTCCTGGCGAAGTCGGGCGCCGACGTCTCGGTGGTGGCGCGGGGCCAGCATCTGAAGGCGATCCAGGAGAACGGCCTGACGGTCGAACTCGCCGACGGCGCCAAGATCCATGCGCGGCCGAAGGCCAGCGACGACCCGGCGAAGCTGGGGCCCCAGGACGCGGTTCTGGTCACCGTCAAGGCGCCGGCGCTGCCGTCGGTCGCCGGCGCCATCGGCCCGTTGCTGGGTGCGAAGACGCCGGTCGCCTTCCTCACCAACGGCATTCCGTGGTGGTACTTCCTCGGCCACGGCGGGCCTGACGACGGGCGCAGCCTCTCGCTGCTCGATCCCAGCGATCGGCTGCGCGCCGCGATCGGGCCGGCACGCGTGGTCGGCGGCGTCGCCTGGCCGGCGAGCGCAGTGCCCGAGCCGGGCGTGATCAGGATCCGCGGCCACTCCCGCGGCACTTTCCTGGGCCGGCCCGACGGCACCACCACGCCCGAGCTGGAGGCGCTGGCCGAAGCCTTCCGCACGGCCGAGCTGCCGGTGACGGTGACGCCGCGCATCCGCGACACGATCTGGGAGAAGCTCGCCTTCAACCTGAGTGCCGGCCCGATGTGCGTGCTCACCCGCTCGCCGGTGCAGGCGACATACGAGGAGCCGGTGCTGGTCGAGACCTCGCGCCGCCTGATGGCCGAGGCTAAGGCGCTGATCCAGGCGATGGGCTGCACGCCCGACTTCGACGTTGAGCGCACGGTCGGGGTCAACGTCAAGCTCGGCCATCGCCCCAGCATCCTGCAGGACCTGATGGCCGGCCGCGCCATGGAGATCGACGCGCTCTACTCGGTGCCGCTCGAGCTGGCGAAATCCGCCGGCGTGCCGATGCCGACCCTCGCCATGATCGCCGCCCTCATCCGCGTCCGCGCCCGCGAGGACGGGCTCTATCCGAAGCTGGCGCAGGCATAGACTCGATGGTGAAAAAGGCGCTTTCGGACTCCCTCTCCCGCCGCAGGCGGGGGAGGGTGGGGTGGGGGCCGAGCGAAGCGAGGTCGGACGCGGGTTCCGCAGCGACGAAGCCCCTCGCTACGCTCGGCCCCCACCCTGCCCTCCCCCGCCCTTGGCGGGAGAGGGTTCCTAATGAGCTCGACCCGTCTCATCGGATAACGTTCTGAGCGTCCGCCTGGAGAGTCACGACTTCATGTTCGAACAAGCCTTCAAGAACATCGACGATGTGCTCCGCAAGGAGGCCGGCTGCACGACGGAGCTGGACTACACCGAGCAGACCTCCTGGCTCCTGTTTCTGAAATACCTCGACGGCCTGGAGCAGGACCGGGCGACCGTCGCGGAGCTGGAGGGCAAGAAGTACACCTACCTCCTCGACGCCCCCTATCGCTGGGAGACCTGGGCGGCTCCGAAGGGCAAGGACGGCAAGCTCGACCACAACGCTGCCATGACCGGTGACGACCTTCTCGATTTCGTCAACAAGAGGCTCTTCCCCTTTCTTCAAGGCTTCACGCAGAGAGCCACCGGACCGGACACGATCGAGTACAAGATCGGACAGATCTTCGCCGAGATCAAAAATCGGATTTCCAGCGGCTACAACCTGCGCGAAATCATCGACCACATCGACGAGCTGCGCTTCCGCTCGCAGGCCGAGAAGCACGAGCTGAGCCATCTCTACGAAGCCAAGATCCGCAACATGGGCAACGCCGGGCGGAACGGCGGCGAGTACTACACGCCCCGACCGCTGATCCGTGCCATCGTCAAGGTCGTGAATCCCAAGATCGGCGAGCGCATCTACGACGCCGCCTGCGGCTCGGCGGGATTCCTCTGCGAGTCCTTCGACTACCTGAAGGACAAGCCCGGCCTCACCACCAAGGAGCGCGACACGCTCCAGAGCCGCACCTTCTACGGCAAGGAGAAGAAGTCCCTCGCGTGTCAAATCGCTTTCAACCGTGACCCCCTTTTCGCGTCCAATTCCGACCCCTCTGGGCGGGGAGGAATGGGCTTATCCGCG
>CAXNIC010000046.1:0-18992 GCA_964201945.1 Alphaproteobacteria bacterium | reverse complement strand
CGACGGTCGAGGATCCCGGCTGCTCCTTCACGCTGTCCTTGTAGTCGCCGTTGAAGAGGCCGACTTCCTTGAAGTAGCCGTAGGTGCCGGAAGCGGAGTTGCGGCCGTAGAGCGAGATCGGCTTGTCGGCCCATTCGCCGGTCAGGCCGACCTCGCCCCAGGTGCGGATCTCCTTCGCTTCGCCGCCGCGGCGGGTCTTCGAGAAGATCGCGTCGACCTGGTTCAGCGACAGGCACTGGATCGGGTTGTCCTTGTGGACGAAGACGGCGAGCGCATCGACCGCGGTGCGGACGCCGTAGGGCTTGTAGCCGTACTTCTTGGCGAACTCATCCATCTCGGCGCCCTTCATCGGACGCGACATCGGTCCGAACTGGGCGGTGCCGGCGATGAGCGCGGGCGGAGCGGTGCCCGAGCCTTTGCCCTCGATCTCGATCTGGACGTTCGGGTAGCGCGAGCGGAAGCCCTCGGCCCAGAGCGTCATCAGGTTGTTGAGGGTGTCGGAGCCGATCGACTTGAGGCTGCCGGACACGCCGCTGACCGGCTTGTAGTCCATCAGCTTGGGATCGAGCGCCTGGGCCTGGGCCGCCAGCGGCAGGCCCGCGAGCAGCGCCACGGCGGCGCCGAGCTGAAGCGATTTAGCAAGATATTTCATGGGTTTCTCCTATCTCTTCTACCGGTTTCCGTCGGTACGGAAGCGGAGCCTAGCCATCCTTGGCTGCACTCATGTCACAGTTCTGTTGCGTTAATGTGACGAAGCGGGCGGGCGGGATGCCGCAGCCCCCCGCCTCGCTCCACGCCGGCCTCAGCTGCCGATGACGCCGCCATCCTTCCGGGTGACGACGACGACGGAGGGACGCACCGGCAGGTCGCTGCGGAAATCCGGCCAGCGGGTCGACGGCGACTCGTAAGTCGAGCCGTCTTCCTCGGCCGGGTGCTGGATGGTGACGAACATGGTGCGGTCGTCGGGCGTCAGGATCGGGGCGCAGACCTCCGCCCCGCGCGGCGCCTGGAAGAACAGCTTCGGCAGCGCCCTCCCCGGTCCGCGCGTGTCGGTCGCCCAGAGGCCGTCGGCGATGCCGGCCGCTCCCGGCGCGCCGTCGGTCGCGATCCACATCCGTCCCCGCGAATCGAAGGCGATGTTATCGGGCGTGGTGAACCAGCCGGTGTCGCTGGTCGCCCGATGATAGAGCGCGCCCTGGTCGACACCGGGCTTGCCGCACATCAGGAACATCTCCCACTTGGCATCCAGCGCCGCATGGTCCGGCCTGGCGCCGCCGGGCGGGATGATCTCGACGATATGGCCGTGGCGGTTGTTCGCCCGCGGATTGATCTTGTCGACCTGTTCGGCCTTGCGGCTGGTGTTGTTGGTAAGCACCACGTAGACCCGCCGGCCGTCCGGACTCGGCTCGATGTCCTCCGGCCGGTCCATCGGCGTCGCCTTCAGGAGATCGGCGGCGCGGCGCGTGTCGATCAGAATGTCGGCCTGGCTGGCGAATCCGTTCGCCGCCGTCAGCGGCCCTTCGCCATGGACCAGCGGCATCCACCTGACCTGGCCCTCGTCGCCGAAACGGGCGACGTAGAGCGTGCCCTCGTCGAGCAGCGTACGGTTGGCCGCCCGGTCGGTCGGATTGAACGTCCCCTTGGTCACGAACTTGTAGACGTACTCGAAGCGCTCGTCGTCGCCGGAATAGATCACGACGCGCCCGTCCGGATTGACGACGCAGGTCGCCGCCTCGTGCTTGAAGCGGCCGAGCGCGGTGCGCTTCACCGGTGTCGACGCCGGCTCATAGGGATCGATCTCGACGATCCAGCCGAAGCGGTTCGGCTCGTTCGGCTCCTTGCCGACATCGAAGCGCTCGATGTGCTGGACCCAGGAGTACCAGGAGTCCTTGGTGACGCCGTAGCGCTTGTAGAGCGCCGCATCCGGCATCTTATCGGCGTCGCCGCCGAAGTAGCCGTTGAAGTTCTCCTCGGCGGTCAGCACGGTGCCCCACGGCGTCACGCCGCCGCCGCAGTTGTTCAGCGTGCCGATCGCCTTGCGCCCGGTCGGGTCCGCCTTGGTCTTGAGCTTCTCGTGACCGGCGGCCGGGCCGGCCATGGCGATCTCCGTCGCGAGCCCGGTGATGCGGCGGTTGTACGCCGAATCTGCCACCACCTCCCAGCGCCCGTCGGTCTTCTTCACCTCGACGACCGAGGCGCCGTGGGCGGCGAGCTCGATCTCGCTCTGTGCCTTGTTGGCCTTGGTGCGCGCGGCGCGGCCTTCGCCGATGCCGGGGAAGATCAGGTTGGTGTTGGTGTACTCGTGATTGACGAACAGGAGGCCGTTGTCGGAGCTCTGCGAGCCGAGCGGCAGCGGGTGGTAGCTGATGTAGTCGCAGTTGTAGCCG
This sequence comes from Alphaproteobacteria bacterium, assembly GCA_964201945.1. Taxonomy (GTDB): domain Bacteria; phylum Pseudomonadota; class Alphaproteobacteria; order SHVZ01; family SHVZ01; genus SHVZ01. Next base: position 16,605 of record CAXNIC010000046.1, on the reverse strand, counting down.
AACTGCATCGCCTGGGCTCCGGCGGAGAGGCGGCGGGGGTCGAAGGCAGGCGCGTCGGGCACCACCGCATCACCCCAGCGGATCAGCACCTGGGCATCGTAGCCCTCGGCGACGTGATGAGTGCCATCATAGGTCTGGCGCATCTCCTTGAAGGTGAAGGTCGACGGGCCGAATTCCTGTGCAAAGGCATCGAGGCTCGAAACGGCCGGAGCGACGGCGCCTGCGATCGCGGTCGCAGCCATGCCGCGAAGCGCCTGGCGGCGCGTCAGCCGGCGCTCGGCCAGCTGGACGAGCGTGAGTTCGGTCGAGGGATTGCTGCCGATGTCCTCGCTGGCATCGTAAGGCGCGCGAAGCACCGGCTTCTGGATGTCGGACATGGAAACCTCCGGTCAAAGGGGACCGGATGGTCCTACGCCCGCAAGGTTATGGACCCGTGACGCTGACGTTGCAGCGAGGTTGCGCCCGTCAGCCGCGCTTCGGCGGGTCCCGGCTCAGGCCCTTGGCGTGGAGCGCGTTCAGGTAGTCGCGGAAGAGGTTGTCCTGGTTCTTGCCGAGATGGTGCAGGTAGGCCCAGGTGAAGATGCCGGTGTCGTGCAGGTCGTCGAAGACCAGGCGGACGGCGTAGTTGCCGACCGGCTCGACCTCCATGATGCCGACATGACGGCGGCCGGCGACGGTGGTCTTCTGGCTGGCGCTGTGACCTTGCACCTCGGCCGACGGGCTCTCGACCCTGAGCAGCTCGGCCGGGATGCGGAAGGCGGTGCCGTCGTCGAAGACGACTTCGAGGATCTTCTCCTCCTTCCTGAGGCGGATCTCGGTCGGCCAGGGCGCCGGCGCCGCGGGCGCGGTCACCGCTTGGCCGGCTCGTCGTCGAGCGAGCGCGCCTCGTCGACCAGCATGATCGGGATGCCGTCGCGGATCTGATAGGCGAGGCGCGCCTGCTCGCTGACGAGCTCCTGCGCGTCGCGGTCGTAGCGGAGCGTGCCCTTGGTCAGCGGGCAGACGAGGATTTCGAGCAGCTTCGAATCGATGCCGCCGGTGGCGGGTTTGGCGTCGGTCATGGCCGGATCATGCGAGCAAGGCCGATCACGGGTCAACGTCGCCGATCGCCTACCTTCGACAGGACGAAAAGTCCGCCGGCGACCGACCCGGCGAGGGCGACCGCCATCAGCGCGAGGACGGCGCCGGCGGCGGCGATGCCGGCAAGCGCGAGGAGGGTCGAAGCCGTTCCGGCGGCGACGCCGAAGAAAAGGCGAAGCGAGGAGAGGAACGTGATCATGAGGATCATGGTACCGACCCCGGGTAAAAGTCCGGTTAACGGCAAAATTGTTTTTTATCAATGAGTTAAAAGAAAAGCGTCAGCACTCGCGGCCCGGCGGGCGGGAACCAAGGGCGAGCGGAGCGGGTTAGACCAGAGCAGTCGGGAGTGGGCCAGGAGCGGCTCCGTGGGATCCCCGACCGCAGAACACGAGGAGATATGTGATGCGGAAGAAGCCCGGTTCTGACGACAAGGCCCAACAGCGCAACGACATGAACAAGCAGCCTGGCCAGCAGAGCCAGCCGAACTTCGACAAGCAGCAGCAGCAGGGGAACAACCCCCGCAATCCGGAAAACCCGGAGATCAACCGCCAGCAACAGCAGCAGGGCGGTTACCAGCCGCAGCAGGGCGGCAAGAGCGACGAGTCCTGCCCGCCGGGCAGCAAGCCGAACCAGGCCGGCGAGTAACGACGACTGGCGCAGGTAATCCCCGCCTGCGCGCGAAGGCAATCGCTCGGTTCACCGGCCGAGCGGTGGCTTTCGCGGCATCCTTTCGCACCTCACGCACGCCGTCGGCGACACCCGCTGGCGGTAGCGGGGGTGCGCTTCCTTTTCCTGTCGTTGACTTGTCACCGAAAAATCCACGCGGGCCGCGCCGGATGAGGCCAATCTGGAACCTCCGTCCGGGAAGCGGCTGGCATCGGTCGCGTCTCTCTCCAAGCAAGGCGACCAAGGACCCCACGGTGTCGCACGACAGCGGTTCCCGGACCGTCGAGGCCCTCTCGTCCGATCCAAGTTTCCTCGCCGGCGGCGGCGAGATGGGACGCCTCATCGGCGCCAAGGACTGGTCGACGACGCCGCTCGGCCCGATCTCCACCTGGCCCCAGGGCCTCAAGATCATCATCCAGGTGATGCTGACCTCGCGCTATGCGATGTGGCTCGCCTGGGGCGGCAGCCTCACCTTCTTCTGCAACGACGCCTACCGGCCGACGCTGGGCGTCAAGCAGACCTGGGCGCTGGGATCGCCGGCCGAAGTGGTGTGGGCCGAGATCTGGCCGGACATCGGGCCGCGCATCCGCCAGGTGATGGAGAGGGGCGAGGCGACCTGGGACGAGGGACTGCTGCTGTTCCTCGGCCGCAGCGGCTACGCCGAGGAGACCTATCACACCTTCTCCTACAGCCCGGTGCCGGGAGATTCCGGCAGCGTCTCCGGCATGCTCTGCGTGGTGACCGAGGAGACCGACCGGATCATCGGCACCAGGCGCCTCGCCTCGCTGCAGGCGCTCGGCTCCAGTCTCGCCGGCGCCAACGCCCAGGACGAGGTCCTGGCGACGGTGTCGCGCTGCCTCGCCGACAATCAGCGCGACCTGCCGTTCACGCTCACATACCTGTTCGAGGATGGCGGCACGCGCGCGCGCCTTGCATGCTCCAGCGCCATCGCCGTCGGCGGCCCGGCCGCGCCAGCGGTCATCGAGATGAGCCATCCCTCGACCGCCTGGCCGACCGACAGGCTGGCACGGCTCGAGCCGGCGATCGTCGGCGATCTCGACGCGCGCTTCGGCAATCTGCCGACCGGAGCCTGGGACAAGCCGCCGAACGAAGCCGTGGTGGTGCCGATCGCGCGCTCCGGCCAGGATCGCCCGGCGGGCTTCCTCGTCGTCGCCATCAATCCCTACCGGCGCCTCGATGCCGGCTATGCCGGGTTCATCGACCTTCTCGCCGGCCAGATCGCCGCCGGCCTCGCCAATGCGCGGGCCTATGAGGAGGAACGCCGGCGGGCCGAGGCGCTGGCGGAGATCGACCGGGCCAAGACGACGTTCTTCTCCAATGTCAGCCACGAGTTCCGCACGCCGCTGACCCTGATGCTGGGACCGCTCGAGGAGATCCTGGCGAAGCCGGAAAAGATCGAGGCCAGCCGCGATCTCGTCGCCGTCGCCCATCGCAACGGGCTCAGGCTGCTGAAGCTCGTCAACAGCCTGCTCGACTTCGCCCGCATCGAAGCGGGCCGGATGCAGGCGCGCTACCAGGCAACCGATCTCGCCGCGCTCACCGCCGATCTCGCCTCCAACTTCCGCTCGGCGACCGACCGGGCCGGGCTCCATCTCGCCGTCGCCTGCCCGCCGCTCCCCCATCCCGTCCATGTCGATCGCGACATGTGGGAGAAGGTGGTGCTCAACCTTCTCTCCAACGCCTTCAAGTTCACCTTCGACGGTGAGATCGGCGTCGAGGTGATGCCGTCGGCCGACGGCACCGCCGCCGAACTGGTGGTTCGCGACACCGGCACCGGCATTCCGCTTGAGGAGCTGCCGCATCTGTTCGAGCGCTTCCACCGGGTCGAGGGCGCCAAGGGGCGCACGATCGAAGGCAGCGGCATCGGGCTGGCGCTGGTGCAGGAGCTGGTGCGGCTTCATGGCGGCTCGATCCGCGTCGACAGCACGCCGGGCAAGGGCAGCCGCTTCGTCGTCTCCCTTCCCTTCGGCTCCGCGCATCTGCCCGCCGGCCAGGCCGAGGACGGACTCGAGACGCCGACGAGCAGCACTCGCGCACGGGCCTATGTCGAGGAGGCGCTCCGCTGGCTTCCGGAAGGTGAAAGCGCGGCATCGGCGGCCGGGCTCCCCTCGCAATCGGATGCCGGCGATGTCGGACCTCGGCGGGCGGCGCGTGGCGGCGGTGCCCGCGTCCTGCTCGCCGACGACAACCCGGACATGCGCGACTATGCCCGCCGGCTGCTGACCGGCGACGGCTACGCGGTCGAGGCGGTCGCGGACGGCGAGCAGGCGCTGGCCGCGGCCCGGCGGCTGCCGCCGGACATGATCGTGTCCGACGTGATGATGCCCCGTCTCGACGGCAAGGGCCTGCTCGCGGCGATCCGCGCCGACCCGGCGCTTCGTCACGTCCCGGTGCTGCTGCTGTCGGCGCGCGCGGGCGAGGAGGCGCGGGTCGAAGGGCTGGAGTCGGGCGCCGACGACTACCTGACCAAACCGTTCTCCGCCGTCGAGCTGCTCGCCCGCGTTCACAGCAACATGGCGCTCGCCCGGGTGCGCGCCGAAACCCATCGGGCGCTGGCCGAAGACGCGCGCGTGCTGGAGACGCTGAACCGGGTCGGCACCGCCGTCGCCGCCGAGCTCGACCTCTCCCGCGCGGTGCAGGTGGTGACGGATGCGGCGACCGAGCTGACCGCCGCCGCCTTCGGTGCGTTCTTCTATAACGTCATCGACCAGAAGGGGGAGAGCTACATGCTCTACACCCTGTCCAGCGTGCCGCGGGAGGCGTTCTCAAAGTTCCCGATGCCGCGCAACACCGGCGTCTTCGCGCCCACTTTCGGCGGCGAGGGCGTGGTCCGGTCCGACGACATCACCAAGGATCCGCGCTACGGCAAGAACGATCCGCATTACGGCATGCCACGGGGTCATCTGCCGGTCAGGAGCTACCTCGCGGTTCCGGTGGTCTCGCGCTCGGGCGAAGTCCTGGGTGGCCTCTTCTTCGGCCACCCGGACCCGGGCATCTTCACCGAACGCGCCGAGCGCCTGGCCGTCGGCATCGCCTCCCAGGCCGCCATCGCCATCGACAACGCCCGCCTCTACCAGGCGGCGCAGACCGAGATCGCCGAGCGGCGGCGGACCGAGGCCGCGCTGCGCGAGAGCGAGGAGCGCCAACTGCGTCTCAACGAGGCGCTGGAAGCCAAGGTGGTCGAGCGGACGGCGGAGCTGAAGTCGGCCAACGACCAGCTGATCGAGGAAGCGGCCGAGCGCGAGCGCATGGAGGGCGTGCTGCGCCAGGCCCAGAAGATGGAAGCGATCGGCCAGCTCACCGGCGGCGTCGCCCATGACTTCAACAACCTGCTCACCATCATCATCGGCAACCTGGAGACCCTCACCCGCCATCTCGGCGGCACCGGCGACGTGGCCCGCCTGAGACGGGCAACCGAGAACGCCCATCGCGGCGCCCAGCGCGCCGCCGCCCTGACGCAGAGCCTGCTGGCGTTCTCGCGCCGCCAGCCGCTGGATCCGAAGCCGGTCGACGTCAACCGGCTGGTCACCGGCATGTCGGATCTGCTGCGCCGCACGCTGGGCGAGCACATCGCCGTCGAGACCGTGCTCTCGGGCGGCCTCTGGCGCACCCATGCCGACCAGAACCAGCTCGAAAGCGCGCTGATCAATCTCGCGGTGAATGCCCGCGACGCCATGCCGGGCGGCGGCAAGCTCACCATCGAGACCGCGAACGCCCATCTCGACGAGGGCTATGCCACTCTTCAGGCCGAGGTCGTGCCCGGCCAATACGTCGTGGTGGCGATGACCGACACCGGCGCCGGCATGACCCGCGAGGTGATCGCCAAGGCCTTCGACCCGTTCTTCACCACCAAGGATGTCGGCCACGGCACCGGCCTCGGCCTCTCGCAGGTCTATGGCTTCGTCAAGCAGACGGGAGGCCATGTGAAGATCTACAGCGAGGTCGGCCAGGGCACGACGGTGAAGATCTACCTGCCGCGGCTCTCGGCGACGGTCGACGAGGTCGAGACCGTCGAACCGACCGGCACGCTCGCCGGCGGCGACTCGAGCGAGTCGATCCTGGTGGTCGAGGACGACGAGGACGTCCGCGCCCATACCACCGACATTTTGAACGAATTGGGGTATCGTGTGTTTGAAGCAGCTAACGCTCGGCTCAGCCTCGATATCCTGGACCGCGAGCGCAACATCAGCCTGCTGTTCACCGATGTCGGGTTGCCCGGCGGGATGAACGGGCGCAGGCTCGCCGACGAGGCCCGCCGGCGCCGGCCGGACCTCAAGGTGCTGTTCACCACCGGCTACGCCAAGAACGCCATCGTCCATGATGGACGACTCGACCCGGGAGTACAGCTCATTACCAAGCCGTTCACCTACAATGCGTTGGCATCCAAGCTCCGCGACGTCCTCGACGGCGGCGACGAAGGCCCGCCCTGCGTGCTCGTGGTCGAGGACGAGGTGCTGATCCGCATGGTCACGGTCGACACGCTGGAGACCTTGGGCTTCAAGGTCGAGGAGGCGGGATCGGCGACCGAGGCGGTCAACAAGCTGAAGCTCGGCACGCGGATCGATGTGGCGCTGGTCGACATGGGGCTTCCCGACCGCAAGGGCGACGTCCTGGTCGGCGAGCTTCGCGAGCTACAGCCAAAGCTCAGGATCGTCATCGCCAGCGGCTACAGCCCGGCGAACCTGAAGAAGCGCGTGACCGAGGACCAGCTCACCCGGTTCCTGGCCAAGCCCTATGACGGCCGCCAGCTCGAGGCCATGCTGAAGGACCTCGGCATCGACCCGCCAGTGCCGACGCCGCCTTGAACCGCCGGGGTCCTCTCCGCTAAGAGCTAGAGGACCATGACCCCGCTGGAGCGCATCGTCGCCCTCAAGCTGCCTTTCGCGGCGACGCTGGGCATCGAGTTCGCCGTCGCCGAGCCGGACCGCGTGGTGACGCGGATGCTCGTCCGCGACGATCTCTGCACGCTCGGCAGGACCCTGCATGGCGGCGCCGCGATGGCATTGGCCGACACCACCGGCGCGGCGGCGACCTTCATCAACCTGCCCGAAGATGCCAAGGGCACGACGACGATCGAGAGCAAGACCAACTTCGTCGCCCCGGCGCCGGCCGGAAGCACGGTGGTCGCGACATCGACGCCGGTTCATCGCGGCAAGCGCACCCAGGTCTGGCAGACCCGGATCGAGACCGAGGACGGCCGCCTCGTGGCATTGGTCACCCAGACGCAGATGGTACTGTAGCGATCCGACGAGGGACCTCGTGACCAAGCTCTATCTCGACGACATCCACGTCGGCCAGCGCTTCACCTCGGGCTCGCTCACGGTGGAGGAGGAGCGGATCAAGGCCTTCGCCCGCGACTTCGACCCGCAGCCCTTCCACCTGGACGAGGCGGCGGCGAAGGCGAGCCTGTTCGGCGGCCTTGCCGCGAGTGGCTGGCACACGGCGGCGATGACCATGCGGCTGCTGGTCGACGGCGGGGCGCCGGTCGCCGGCGGCATCGTCGGCGCCGGTGGCGAGCTTTCCTGGCCCCGGCCGACCCGGCCGGGCGACGTGCTGACCGTGGTCTCCGAAGTGCTGGAGGTGACGCCGTCGAAGTCGCGATCCGACCGCGGCATGGTCACCGTTCGCAGCGAGACCCTGAACCAGAAGGGCGAGGCCGTGCAGATCGCGACCATGAAGCTGGTGGTGCCGCGGCGGCCAGCGGAGAAGAATGAGGCCTCCTAGGATGCGGGGGCCGTCGATGATCAAGAGCCTGTGGGCCGTCGGATCGAAGGTCGCCGATCCGCTGGCCGAAGCCGCGTTCTTCGAGGGGATTGGCGGCCGGGTCGAGGCGGTCGACCGCCGTCCGGCGACGGGCGGCGAGACGATCGTCGTCTTCATGAAGCTGGGCGGCCTCAACTTCCACCTGACCAATCGGCTGCGCTACGAGACCGGTGATGCCCCGCTTGCGGATGATCACTTCGGCCGGCCGGGCCTCGCCCATTTCGTGCTCGAGGTGACGGACATGACGGCGCTTGCCGACAAGGCGGTGTCGCTGGGCGCGACCCAGGTCCATCCGCGGCTGCATCTCACCGCCGCGCATGGCGAGATGAAGGCGGCGTTCCTGAGGAGCCCCGGCGGCATCCGCTTCCAGCTCGTCGAGCGCCTGCGCGAGGCCGACGAGGCGTATGCGCGGAGCTACGCCGGCACGCCGACGGAGACGGTGATCGGCTAGGCGTATTTGTCGTCGGCCACGGCGATGCCGACCACGGGATCGCCCTTCCTGACCTGCGGGCGCTGCTTCAACGAGACCAGCCAGCCGTCGCAATCAGCGCGGATCTCCTCAAGGGTCGCGCCGGCGAGGTCGACGACGAGGCCGAGGATCTGGCCCTTCGCGATCTTCTGGCCCACCGTCGCCTTGTGGATGAAGAGGCCGTCATGGCCGGCCGCGACCGGATCCAGCTCGACATTGTTGCCGCCGACGATGCGCTGCGAGGGCCTCGTCGCCTTCGCCGCCAGCGGCGCCTCCAGCATGCCGAGCTCGTCGAGTACGCGCAGCACGCCGTCGGCGAAGGCGTTGGCTGCCTCCAGGCTGGTCGCGCCGGCGCCGCGGGCCTCGGTGTAGATCGCGGCATCGGCGCCATTGAGCGTCCGCCCCGGCGGGCGGATTGGATGGCGCCAGATGAAGTCGGCGCCGAAGACCTTCGCCGCCCGCTCCGACAATCCCTTCGCGTCGCGGCCATCGTCGATGTAGCCGATGGTGAACGGGATATCGAGGGTGCGCCCGGAGGTATGGAGATCGATCAGGAGATCGGCGCCGGGCAGGATCTGCGAGGTCAGCGCATAGGCGATCTGCTCGGTCGGCGTGCCGTCGACTTTGCCGGGGAAGACGCGGGCGAGATTGCCGCCGTCGAGGGGGCTCAAGCGCGCGTCGTCGAAATAGGCGGCCTCGTGCACGATCGGGATCACCACGACCGATCCCGACTTGAGCCCGAGCGCGGTGCGGGAGATGCGGTGCGCGGCGATCACCCCCTCGGTCTCGTCGCCGTGCACGCCGCCGAAGATCACCACGCGATAGCCCGGCCGTCCGCTCTCCAACATCAGCCGGTCGAAGCCGCGGCCTTCCGGCAGCGCGACGCGCGTCTTCACCCAGTCCTGCATAGAGGCTCTCCCGGCTTCGTCCGCTGCATCTTCAGCGCGGCCGGCCGTTCCGCGCCCGCCGCTTGGACATTTGCCGAAACGTGGGCTTCCCGCACACTCGCCGGCGAGAGGCGACGGGAGAGAGCCGATGAAGATCGCGGAAGTCCGGACAACGGCCGTCAATGTCGACTATCGCGAGCCCGAGCGCTGGTCGCAGGGCCATCGCCTGGGCATCACCGGCATCGTCGTCGAGATCGAGACCGACCAGGGGCTGGTCGGGCTTGGCGAATCCGTGCCGGCGCCGTCGCCGGAGGTGACCCTCGCCGCCATCCGCTCGATCGTGCCGCGGCTCCTCGGCCAGGACCCACGCCAGGTGTCGCGGCGCTGGCGCGATATCCAGACCGTCGGCGGCTGGGGCGCCTTCCCGCACACGGGCAACGCGGCCTTGGCCGGCGTCGAGATCGCCTGCTGGGACCTGATCGGGAAGTCTCTCGGCGTTCCCGTCCATCAGCTGTTCGGCGGCCGGGTGCGCGATCACGTCGAGTTCATGGCCTTCGTCCCCTATCACCCGGACACGCGGCGGATCGAAGCCGAGGCCCGGCGCTACGCCGCCGAGGGCTACAAGACGCTCTACATCAAGGGCGGCTTCGGCGAAGAGGCGGACATCGCCGGAATGGAGGCGATGCGCATCGGCGGCGGCCCCGGCAAGCGGCTCCGTATCGATCCGAACGAGAACTGGACCGGCGACGTCGCCGTCCGCATGGTTCACGCGCTCAAGAACTTCGACATCCAGTACATCGAGCAGCCGACGCGGCTCGATCGCCTGGAGGAGATGGCGCTGCTCCGCCGCCGTTCGCCGATCCCGATTGCGGCCAACCAGGCGAGCTGGCTTAACCACAACATCCTCGACATCATTTCGAGCGGTGCCGCCGACGTGGTGATGACCGATCCCTGGCAGGCGGGTGGGCTTGCCGCGTTCCACAAGGCGGCCGGACTCTGCGAGATCGCCGGCGTGCCGCTGGTCTATCACAGCTTCGCCCCGCTCTCGATCGCGACCCGGGCGGTGATGCAGGTGCTGGCGTCGAGCACCGCCTGCAACTACGCGCACCAGACCTATCACGACATGCTGGTCGACGACGTCGTCCGCGATCCCGTGCGGCATCCGGGCGGCATCGAGCCTGTCGACGACAAGCCCGGCATCGGCGCCGAACTGGATCCGGAGAAGATGAAGGCCGCCGCCGAGCGCTACCGCCGCCAGGGCTATCTCAGCGCCTATGCCGAGGAAGACGACAAGGTCTAAGGCGCGGCGACGGCGACGCAGACGACCTGATCGCCCGGCTTCACGTGCGGCCGGCGCTTCAGCACGACGACCCAGCCGTCGTAGAGCGAACGGATCTCTTCCAGGACCGTTCCCTTGATGTCAATGACCTGGCCCAGCACCTGCCCCTTGGCCACCTTCTCGCCGTGCTTCACCTTGTGGATGAACAGGCCGGCCTTGGCGACCGACTGCATGTCGTGTTCGACGTCGCCACCGCTCACGACCTGGAGCGATGGCGGCTTCGGTGCCGGGACCGTGGTGCGATCGAGCATGCCGAGCGCGCCCAGCGCCCGCAGCACGCCGTCGTAGTAACGATCGACGAACTCCATGCTGGTCGGCCCGGGCAACGGCGCCTCGGTGTAGATCGCCGCATCCATGTCGCTCAGCGTCCGGCCGGGCGCTCGAGTCGGATGGCGCCAGATGAAGTCGGCACCGAAGGCCTCGGCGGCGAGCTTGGAAAGGCCGCGCTTGTCTCGGCCGTCGTCGACGTATCCGGCGATGAACGGAATATCCAGACCCTGGCCGGAGGTATGCAGGTCGATCAGCAGGTCAGCCCCGGCCAGCACTTTGGTATGCAGCGCATGCGCCAGGACCTGGCTCGGCGTGCCCTTGGGGTCACCCGGGAAGACGCGGGCGAGATTGCCGTCGTCGAGCGGGCTCACCCGCGTGTCGTTGAAGTAGGCGGCCTCGTGCACGATCGGGATGACTTCGAGCACGCCCGACAGCAGCTTCAGGTCGGCGCCCGCCAGCCGCTTCGCAGCCAGCACGCCCTCGGTCTCGTCGCCATGCGTGCCGCCGAAGACGACGACGCGAAGCCCGGGCTTGCCGCTGTCGAGCGTGCAGCGGTCGAAGCCGCGGTTCTCAGGCAGCGCGATGCGAGACGTGGTCCAGGCCGGCATGGAATTGTCCTCGGGTTTCACGGCACGATAGGCGGCAGGATAGGCGGCCAGCCTCGCCTGTGGTCCGACCGAACTGGAAGCCATGAAATGAGCCCTTCCCTGCTCGCCCTCCTGACTCTCGTAACCGCGCTCGGCACCGGCGTGATCGGCGGCGTCTTCTTCGGCTTCTCGTCCTTCGTCATGAGAGCGCTCGCGCGGCTCCCGCCGGCTCAGGGGATCGCAGCGATGCAGTCGATCAACATCGTGGTGATCAACCCGGTGTTCCTCGGCGTCTTCCTCGGCACCGCCGGGACCTCCGCCGTCCTTGGGGTCGCAGGCCTGGTTGCCTTCAGCGAGCGCGACGCCCTCTGGCTCCTGGCCGGCGGTCTTCTCTACGTCGTCGGCACCTTCGCGGTGACGATGGCGTTCAACGTGCCGCGGAACGAGGCGCTCGCCGCGCTCGATCCGAACGGCGCCGAAGCCGCCGCCGCCTGGACCCGCTATGTGCGCGAATGGACGGCCTGGAATCACGTCCGGACGGCGGCGGCCATCGCCGCCGCCGGATGCTTCGCGATCGCGCTGCGCTAACGGCTCCCCGTCACCCGCCCTTCTTCACCGGGCCGGTGGCTTCGCAGTTGTTCGCCCCGCCACCGTTGAACTTGATGGTGACCGCGTAGTTGTCGGCGTCGGTGCGGCTGGCCGCGATGTCGGACCTGAGATTGTTGAGGGCCGCGAAGATCAGGACGGCACTGAATCCGGACGCCGTGGCATCGCCCGAGAACTTGGCCGGGTTCCTGAACGCGCTACCGAACATGGTCCCCTCGACCTTGGCCCCGGCAATGGTCGCCTCGACATCGAAATGGGTGCTGCCCCGGCAATTGGCGCCGACGGCCGGAAGACGGCCCTTGTAGGTCCCGTCTTCGGCCGAGGCGAGGCCCGGAAGAGCCAGGCTCATGAGCATTCCGGCAGCGACGACGGACAGATTCATTTTCACGATGGCATCCTCTGTTTACGGGTTCTGGATCCTTGCCAGGCGCCTAAGGCCTTGACTGAACAGCGTTCGTCCCTCCCTTGCGTCATCCACCTGAGGGATGAGGCAAACGAATGTTCATGTAAAAGAAGAATGTAAATAACCGTTCATTGCATGAGGCCGGCGCCGCGCTAGGAACTCAACGGCCCATAATCGTGCGTGTAGGTGCCGGGCTCGAACCCGCCAAGACGATGGGTCCAGGTCATGCCGGGCCGCTCCTCGTTCAGGGCGACGAGGTGTTTGAGCACGCCGCCTCTCAATCAGGCGCGAGCGCGATGCAGGAGAAGGCGACCCTGGCCTCGGTCGGCACGCCGAAGCGGGCGGTGTGGCGTGCCGGCAATCCGCCGGGGAAGTGCTTCACATATTCCTCGTTGCAGGCGGTGTAGTCCTTGGGGTCGGTGATCAGCATCGTCACCTGGACGACGCGCTCCAGGCTGCTGCCGGCCTGGCGCAGGATCTCGCGGATCAGCGCGAGCGAGTTCCGCACCTCTTCCTGCGGGGTCGCGCCGCGATGGACGCCCTTCGCCGGATCATGCGGCGCCGAATGGCCGGAGACGAAGACGAGGCCGCCGGCGCGGGTCGCGCGGCTGAACGGCCTGGGCTCGCCGGGCTTCGGCTGGTCGAAGAAGTCGATCATGGGAACCTCCGCTGTGCTGATGCCCTGCTGAGCTATCGCAACACCGGCGGCGACGCTATTGCGAAGCGATGTCTGCCGAACCTGACGCGGTTGTGACCGCGGGGCCGGTTGAGGTTCGCCGGACGCCTGGGCACTCTGGCCGTGGGGGCGCACCAGACGAATGAAAACAGTCCGGGAGGACACATGATGAAGAGACTTCATATCGCGGCGACGGCGGCCGCACTCGCCATCGGCATCACCGCCGCGATGCCCGCCAGCGCTCAGCAGGCGCGGCCGGCGATCGAGACCAAGAAGGTCGAAGGCACGGACAACGTCTACATCTTCCGCAACGGCGGCCATCAGGCGATGTTCATCGTCACGCCCGCCGGCGTGATCGCCACCGACCCGGTCGCCTATGGCAAGCCGACCGGTGGCAAGGCCTATCTCGACGAAATCCGGAAGGTCACCGACAAGCCGGTCAAGTACGTGATCTACAGCCACCACCACTACGACCACATCGCCGGCGGCCAGGCCTTCAAGGATGCGGGCGCCGTCTTCGTCGCCCATGCCAATGCGAAGAAGCGGCTGGTGCCGCTCAAGGATCCGCACACCGTCATCCCCGACGTGACCTTCAACAAGTTCAAGACCATCACGCTGGGCGGCACCACGCTCGAGCTGCACTATCTCGGCGTCAACCACTCGGACTCGAACGTCGTCATGCGGCTGCCGAAGGAGAAGCTCATCTTCCTCGTCGACACCATCCCGGTCGGCGCCTTCCCCGGCCGCGGCTTCATCGACATCGATCCGCTGGCGACCGAGGGCTTCATCAAGAAGGTCATCGCGATGAAGTGGGACCGGATGATTCCCGGCCACCCCGGCCCCAACGATCGCCTCGGCACCAAGCAGGATGCGCAGGACATCCTGACCCTGATGCAGGAGGCCTCGGCCGACATGAAGAAGCTGGCCCAGGAAGGCAAGTGCTGGGAGCCGGCCGAGCGCGAGTACAAGATGCCGAAATACGCCAACTGGCCCGGCTACGAAGCCGGCATGCCGCTGGTCGCCCGCCGCTATTGCGGCGTCTGGGGCCGCGGGAGCTGACGAGTCCGGCCGGGCGCGCCTTCGGGTGCGCCCGGCCTCTCTCCCGCCGCCGGTCGGTCCGGCTTGATCCGCCCGCCGGTCCCGGACCAGGATGCGGCGGACGAAGCGGGAGCAAGCCGATGACGAACTTTCTTTCCGACGACGCGGTCGAGCGGTATCGGCGGGACGGCTTCGTCCATCCGGTCCCCTGCCTCGCGCCGGGCGAATCCCGCCGCTACCGCGACGCGCTCGAGGCCTACGAGCGGGCGTCGGGCACCAAGTCGACCCTCGCCATCCGCGGCAAGGGTCATCTCAAGATGCAGCTCCTCTACGAGCTGGTGCACGACCCGCGCATCCTGGATGCGGTCGAGTCCGTGCTCGGGCCCAATATCCTCTGCTGGGGCTCAAGCCTGTTCGTGAAGGAGCCGAACGACCCGGCCTATGTCGCCTGGCATCAGGACTCCTTCTACTGGGGCCTCGAACCCGACGACGTCGTCTCGGCCTGGGTCGCCTTCGCGCCGAGCACGATCGAGAACGGCGCCATGCAGGTGCTTCCGGGCAGCCACAAGGACCGGCGGTTCCCGCACGCCAAGTCGCCGCCCGGCAGCACCAACATGATCTCCTCGCACGAGGAGATCGCGGTCGAGGTCGACGACGCCCAGGGCGTCAGCCTGCTTCTGGCCGAGGGCGAGATGTCGCTCCATCACGTCAACATCGTCCACGGCTCGCCGCCCAACCGCTCGTCCGGGCGGCGCTACGGCTATGCCATCCGCTACGTCGCAGCTCACGTCCGCCAGCGCGGCGACATGCCGACGGCGATCCTGGTGCGCGGCAAGGACGACTACGGCTATTTCGGCCCGGACCCGGTGCCGAAGGGCGACTTCGATCCCGCGATCATGGCGCTCTATCCGAACCTGCCGCCGCCGGACGCCGCCGCCCAGATGTGAGAGGCGAAGGGTGCCGCTGCAGAACCGGGTCACGCCCTTCGGCGAGGTGATCGCGGCGCCCGAGCGCGGCCTCTTCACCGGCAATCGTGGCATCATCCACGATCCCGATACGAAGACGCTGCTTCGCCGGCGCTGGACGACCAAGGCCTGGATCACCTGCACGCTGGACTGGAAGGGCGTGCGCCGCCGGCCGATGGCCGGGCGCAGCTGGACCGAGCTGTTCTTCCTCGACGAGGCGACCGCGCTGGCCGCCGGCCACCGCCCCTGCTTCTACTGCCGCCGCGACCGGGCGCTGGCGTTTCGAAATGCCTGGGCCGAGGGGCAAGGCATCGCCCCACCACCCGCGCCGGCGATGGACGCGGTCCTTCACGGCGAACGGCTGGATGAGCGCCGGAGGAAACGGATTCATCCGTTGAGCGCGGCGATCGGGGACCTGCCCGACGGCACGATGATCTCGGCGGGTGGGGCAGCCTACGTGATCGTCGGTGGCAAGGCGCTCCGTTGGACCGCTGCCGGGTATCGCGCGGCTAAATCCCTGCCATCGATCGACGGCCTGCTCACGCCGCCCTCTATCGTGGGGGCGTTGTCCTCCGGTTACCGGCCAGCGTTACACCCACGTGCCCGGTCGATGTAGCGGGGCGACACGGAACTTTCCCAATCGGTTGGGTTTTGCTAAGCTGAGGACGTGCCGACGGTTCTAAAGCTCGATGGTCTGCGCGTGGCGATCTATCCGAACGACCATCGCCCCGCCCATGTTCACGTCATTGGGCCAGGGCAAGAGGCAGTGTTCATCCTGAACTGTCCCGATGGACCGATCGAGCTTCGGGAGAGCTACGGGTTCGCCGGTCCGGCGTTGCGGACGGTTGCTGCGATGCTGAACGCCGCGGTTGGGAGCCTCTGCCGAAGTTGGGAGACGATCCATGGCGCTGACTGATGCGGATATTCGGCGAGCCGAGAAGGCGGCCGAGGCGGAGATGGCGGCCGGACCACGAGCGGTGAAAGCGCGCTATGACCGCCGTCTCGACCGCGTCATCGTGAGTCTCGACAACGGGTTGGACTTGGCTTTTCCGCCCCATATGGCCGAAGGCCTCGCGAAGGCCACGGCAACCGAACTTGCGATGATCGAGATCAGTCCGACCGGCCTTGGACTGCACTGGCCGAAGCTCGATGCCGATCTCTACCTGCCGGCGTTGATGGGCGGCGTATTCGGTTCACGGCGATGGATGGCGGGGATGCTGGGTCGCGTGGGTGGGCGTTCGCGCACGGACGCCAAGGTCGCGGCGGCGCGCGCCAACGGCCAGCGCGGCGGCCGGCCGCGCAAGACGGCGGCCTCCGCCGGGTAAGCGGTTCCGTCGATCGGTCTTGGTTGAGAAAATCTGGAGCGGGCGAAGGGATTCGAACCCTCGACCCCAACCTTGGCAAAGCGGAAGTAAAACGATTGCCGTTTGGTCATATTGTCTTCTGAGGCTGCCCAATTTGTTGTAATATATAGAATACATTGTTTCTGATGGTAGCTGTTGTGACCTACTCATCTCCCCGAGTTTCTCCCCGTTGCTTCCCCGGTGCTTACCTGCGGGCCTCACTTGGCCGGGTAAGCAGGATTCAGTCATGGTGAAGCTCACCAAGCGCGCCGTAGACTCGATCCTCGCTGCTGGCGTGCCGGTCGGGCAGTCCGAGCTATACGCTTGGGACGCCGATATTCCGGGTTTCGGAATGCGAGTTAAGGCCTCCGGCGTGGCCTCCTACCTCATCCAGTATCGCAACAAGTTCGGCCGATCCCGCCGGTTCACCCTCGGCCGGTGCGCGGTGCTCACACCTGAGGAGGCGCGGCGCAAAGCCAAGCTGCTACTCGC
>CAXNIC010000045.1:0-19041 GCA_964201945.1 Alphaproteobacteria bacterium | reverse complement strand
GCCCGCGAGGAAGGTCACGCCGAGATCGCCGACTGGTTCGAGACGCTGGCGAAGGCTGAGAAGAGCCACGCCGGCCGCTTCCAGAAGGCCCTCGACGGCCTGGCTTGAGGTCTTGAAGGAGCGCGCGGAGGCCGGGGGGCTTCCGCGCGCTTCCTGTTTTCCGGAGGAACGATCCCATGCGCGAAGGCAGCCTCGAGGCGCCGGTTCGCTATCCTCTCGATTGGGGCAATCCCGATTTCTACGATGAGGAGAAGCTCGACAAGGAGCTTCGCCGGGTCTTCGACATCTGCCACGGGTGTCGGCGCTGCTTTAATCTCTGCGATTCATTCCCGCGCCTGTTCGATCTGATCGACGCCGCCGGCGACGACGAGCTTCATGGCGTCGACAGCAAGGATTTCGGCAAGGTCGTGGAGGCGTGCACGCTCTGCGACCTCTGCTTCATGACCAAGTGCCCCTATGTGCCGCCGCATGAATGGGCGCTCGATTTCCCGCATCTGATGCTGCGCCACCGCGCCGTCGAGATGCGGAAGAAGGGGGCGCCGCTCGCCGCCACCGAGCTCACCAAGACAGACCGCAACGGCGCGCTCGCGAGCCTGGCGGCGCCGGTCGCCAACTGGGCCTCCGACCGCCGCAACCGGCTGACCCGGCCGCTCCTCGAGAAGGTGACCGGCGTCCATCGCGATGCCGACCTGCCGAAGTTCCACGGCAAGACCTTCGCCAGGCGCGCCAAGGACTCGCCGCCGCCGGTCTCGGCCAACGCGCCCGCCCGCGGTCGCAAGGTCGCGCTCTACGCCACCTGCTTCGTCAACTACAACAACCCGGCGATCGGCGAGGCGGCGATGGCCGTGCTGGCCCGGAACGGCATCGCCTGCGAGGTGGTCTACCCCGAGTGCTGCGGCATGCCACAGCTCGAGCAGGGCGATCTGCCGAAGGTGGCGGCGAAGGCGAAGAACGTCGCCAAGGCTCTGCTCCCCTACATCGAGCGGGGCTACGACATCGTGGCGCTGGTGCCTTCCTGCGCGCTGATGCTCAAGTTCGAATGGCCGCTGATCCTGCCGGACGACCCCGACATCAAGCGGCTGTCGCAGGCCAGCTTCGACATCAGCGAATACGTCGTCGACATCGCCAAGCGCGAAGGTCTGGCACCGGGGCTGACGCCGCTCGACGGCGGCGTCACCGTCCATCTCGCCTGCCACGCCCGCGCCCAGAACATGGGGCCGAAGGCGGCCGAGATGCTGCGCCTCGTCCCCAACGCCCAGGTCGCCGTGGTGGAACGCTGCTCCGGTCACGGTGGTTCTTGGGGCGTGATGGTCGAGAACTTCGAGATTGCGATCAAGGTCGGGAAGCCGGTCGCCCAGCAGGTGGCCAAGCTGAAGCGCCCTCACGTCGTCTCGGAGTGTCCGCTTGCGGCCTCCCACATCCTCCAGGGGATGGAGCGGCTGGACGGCGTCGACGTGCCGGGGGAGGCGCTGCATCCGATCCAGCTCTTCGCCCGTGCCTATGGAATCGAGTGAATCGATGAAGCGTGCGATTGCCAAGAGTGACGTCCTCTCGATGGCGGACTATGCCAAGGTCCGGAAGGAACGGCGCTCGGCCACCGTCGCGCTGAAGAAGCACCGACGGCTCGAGGTCGGGCCGTTCGCCATCTTCCTCTTCGAGTCCTGGGACACGATGTGGCTGCAGATCCACGAGATGCTGCACATCGAGAAGGGCGGCGAGGAGCAGGTCCAGGGCGAGCTCGATGCCTACAACCCGCTGATCCCTCAGGGCAACGAGCTGACGGCGACGGTCATGTTCGAGATCGACGATCCGCTGCGCCGCGCCCGCGTGCTGGGCCGGCTGGGCGGCGTCGAGGAGACGGCGTTCATCGAGGTCGGCGGCGAGCGCATTCCCGGTGAGCCGGAAGAGGACCAGGACCGCACCACCGCCGAGGGCAAGGCCTCCAGCGTGCAATTCGTGCGCTTCCGCTTCAGCCCGGCCCAGATCGCCCGCTTCCGCACGCCCGGAGCCCAGGTCATCGTCGGATTCACGCATCCCGAATACGGCCATCTCGCGGTGATGCCGGAAGCGGTGCGGGACGCGCTGGCGAAGGACTTCGCCTGAGGGCGGGTCCGCTTGACCCCGCCGACCGGTCGTCGGCACTATGGCGGCGTTTCCGAAAGGAAAGGGAAATCGCATGCCTCTGGCTCTGAACGCTGCCGAAGCCGCCGCCTATGAAGACCGCGGCTATCACTTCCCGGTTCGGGTGTTCTCGGAGGGCGAGGCTGGGGGCCTGTACCAGCGTCTGGTCGAATCGGAGGGCAAGCTGGGAGGTCCGTTCAAGGGCCGTACCAACCAGAAGGCCCATCTCCTCTTTCCCTGGCTCTACGACGTCGTCGCCAGCGACAGCATCCTCGATGCGGTCGAAGCCCTGCTCGGACCCGACATCTTCTGCTGGTCGTCCGGCTTCTTCCATAAGCGGCCTCACGACGGAAACTTCATCACCTGGCACCAGGATGCGACCTATTGGGGCCTGTCTTCGCCGGACGTGCTGACCGCCTGGGTCGCCTTCACGCCCAGCACGCCGGCGTCGGGCTGCATGCGCGTGGTGGCGGGCACGCACAAGACCCAGCTTCAGCACGCTGATACCTTCAACGACAAGAACATGCTGTCGCGGGGCCAGGAGATCGCCGTCAAGGTCGACGAGGACAAGGCCATCGACGTCGTGCTCAAGCCCGGCGAGATGTCCCTCCACCACGTTCTCCTGGTGCATGGGTCATCCGATAACCGAACCGACGTTCCGCGCGTCGGCTTTGCGGTTCGCTACATCCCGACCCGGCTTCGCCAGCTCGGCATCGACCGGACCAGCGCGACGCTGGTGCGCGGCAAGGACGTCTACGGCAATTTCGACCACGAGATGCGGCCCGAAGGCGATCTCCATCCGGCCGCGGTCGAGCGGCATCGGCAGATCACCGAGCGGCAGCTGAACGTCCTCTACGCCGGCGCGGCGAAGCCGGGCAAGCGCACCGATGCCGATCTCCAGGCCCAGAGAGCGGTCGGAATGTAGCGTCGTCGGCGCAACCGCGCGTCCGCGAGAGGCGCGAAGGTTTCCGCGAAGTCTGTCCTTGCCGGAACCCGGCACGATCCGTGCGCCGGCCTTGCCTTCGGGCGGCCGACACGGCCTAGTTGCATGAACCCGGCGCGCAGCCTGCTGAGGATCGAGCGGGCGACCGAACCTTTTTCCGGGTCGCGGTTTTAGTGTGATCGCCATGACGCTTCGGCTTGGAACGGACCCGCATGAGCGGTGAAGCAGCAATCGGGTCGGGTGAGTTCCTGCAGGGCGGGGGGGAGATGGGCGCCCTCATGCGCGCCCATGACTGGTCGGCCACCTCCCTCGGGCCGCCGGAGACCTGGCCGCAGAGCCTCCGCAGCCCGGTCAGCATCCTGCTGCCGTCGAAGGCGCAGATCTGCCTTTTCTGGGGGCCGGATCTGGTCGCCCTCTACAACGACGCGTACCGGCCCGTGCTCGGCATCAAGCACCCCTGGGCGCTCGGCCGGCCGGTCAGCGAGGTCTGGAAGGAGATCTGGGACGACGTGCTGCGGCCGCTCCTGGAGAAGGTCCAGCAGACCGGCGAGGCCTTCCGGGGCAACGACTATCCCTTCTTCCTCGAGCGCTACGGCTATCCGGAAGAGACCTATTTCGACGTCTCCTATGATCCGGTGCGTGACGAGAGCGGGCGTGTCGGCGGGGTATTCTGCATCGTCAGCGAGACCACCGGAAGGGTCGTCGGCGAGCGGCGGCTGCGCACGCTTCGCAACGTCAGCAACGTGGCGGGCGAGGCGCAGAACAGCGAGGATGCCTTCAGGCGCGTGGCCAGTGTCCTTGCTGCCAACCCGCAGGATCTGCCTTTCGCGCTGCTCTACGACGGCCGGTCGGAGTCGGGCGATCCTCATTGCGTCGCGGCGACGGGCATCGAGAAGGTCGCCGGCGATCCGTGGCCCTTTGCCGAGGCGGCGGCCCACAGGACGGAGATCATCCTCGAGGGCGAGGCGCTGGCACATTGCGGGCCTCTACCCCGGGGGCCTTGGCCCGAGCCGATCACAAGCGTCGCGACGCTGCCGATCCTCGGCATGGGCCAGGGATCGCCGGGATTTCTGGTGGCAGGCCTCAGCCCCCGCCGGGCGCTGGATGAATCGTATCGCGATTTCCTCCGGCTCGTCGCCTCGAACACCGCGGCGGCGGTCGGGACCGCCCGCGCTCTCGCCGAGGAGCGCTCACGCGCCGAGGCGCTCGTCGAGCTGGATCGGGCCAAGACGCTGTTCTTCTCGAATATCAGCCATGAGTTCCGCACGCCGCTGACGCTCATGCTCGGGCCGGTCGAGGACATTCTGAACGACCGGGCGGACGCTCTTTCCGACTCCCATCGCCAGAAGCTGGATCTCGCCCATCGCAATTCGCTCCGGCTGCTGAAGCTGGTCAATTCGCTCCTCGACTTCTCGCGTATCGAGGCGGGGCGCATCGAAGTTGCGTACGCTCCGGTCGATCTCGGCGCGTTGACGACCGAGCTCGCCAGCGTCTTCCGGTCCGCGGTCGAAACGGCGGGGATGAGGCTGCTCGTCGATTGCCCGCCCTTGGCTGAGCCGGTCTACGTCGATCGCGAGATGTGGGAGAAGATCGTCCTCAACCTGCTGTCCAACGCCTTCAAGTTCACTTTTGCAGGCGAGATCGAAGTCAACTTGCGCCGGCAGGGCGATGGCGTGGAGCTGCAGGTGCGCGACACGGGGATCGGCATTTCCGCCGATCAGCTGCCGCATGTGTTCGAGCGGTTCCATCGCGTGCCGGATGCCCGGTCCCGCAGCCACGAAGGCAGCGGTATCGGCCTCGCCCTCGTGCACGAGCTGGTGAAGCTGCACGGCGGACGGATCAGCGTCGAGAGCGCGCCCGATCGCGGGACCTGTTTCACGGTTCGCCTCCGTACCGGAACCTCGCATCTGCCGCCCGATCGCATCAGGCAGCCCAAGGCCCCGCCGGCGACGTCGGTGCGCGCGAGCGCCTTCGTCGACGAAGCGCTGCGATGGCTGCCTGACGATGCCATTGCCGCCGAGGCGGAGCGGCAACCGCGTTCACCGGGCGGCGTCGAGCCCGGAGTCCGGATCTTATGGGCCGACGACAATGCCGACATGCGGGACTACGTGTCCCGCATCCTGTCGCCTCATTGGACCGTGACCGCGGTGGCGGACGGGTTAGCGGCTCTCGAAAGCGCTCGTCGCGATCCACCCAGCCTGGTGCTGGCGGATGTGATGATGCCTCGGCTCGACGGGTTCGGGCTGCTCCGCGCTCTGCGCGCAGATGAGCGGACGCGGGCGACTCCGGTCATCCTCCTGTCGGCCCGGGCCGGCGAAGAGGCCAAGGTCGAGGGACTGGATGCCGGCGCCGACGACTACCTGATCAAGCCGTTCTCGCCGCGCGAGCTGGTCGCGCGCATCCGTACGCATCTGCAGATGGTCCGGCTTCGCCGCGACTTCACCGTCAAGACGTTCGAGAGCGAGGCGTGGTTCAATGTCGCCGTCAAGGCGGCAGGGCTGGGCGTCTGGCATGCGGACGCGGTCACCTGGGATGTCGGCGGCGACGAGAACCTGATGCGGGTGCTCGGCCTGCCTCCCAATCGGCGGCATATTCCGGCCGATGAGTGGCGGGCGCTCGTTCATCCCGAGGATCGCGTCGAGGTCCTGGACAGCTTCGCTGCCTGCGTCGCCGGCACCCGGCTGTTCGACGCCGAATTTCGCATCGTGCGGCCGAACGGCGAGACCTGCTGGGTCGCCGGCCACGGCGACATCGTGTCGGCGCCCGGAGAGGGGCCGCGGCGCATCGTCGGCGTCGTCCAGGACATAACGGCGCGGAAGAAGCTGATCGACAATCAGCAGCTGCTGCTGAACGAGCTCAATCACCGCGTCCGCAACACGCTGGCAACCGTGCTGTCCCTGGCGCGGCAGACCGCAGCCGGCGCGCTGACGATTCCGGAGTTCGTCGCGGCCTTCCAGGCGCGGATCGTCGCCCTCTCCGCGGCCCATACGCTGCTCACCCGCAATCATTGGGATTCGGTTTCCCTGCGGGACCTCGTCACCGAGACACTGGCGCCGCTTCGCGCGGCCGGCTCTTTCCTCATCGAAGGCCCCGATTGCGATCTGCTCCCGCGTCAGGCGCTCGCGCTGTCGCTGGGTCTGCACGAGCTCGCCGCCAATGCCTGCAGGTATGGCGCCCTGACCGTCCCCTCGGGCCGGGTCGGCATCGCCTGGGACACCACGACCCGCGATCGCGGCCGCGGGGTTCACCTGAGGTGGTCCGAGGAGGGAGGGCCCGCGGTCGACCCTCCGCAGCATCGCGGCTTCGGATCAAGGCTCATCGAGCACGCGCTTCCCTCTGATCTCGACGGCGATGTCCAGCTCGAGTTCGATCCTGCGGGCGTCCGCTGCACGATCGAGTTCGTGATCGAGAACGAGCGCCGGACTCAGCTCCGCACGTATTGAGGTCTGCCGGAAGTCTTCGAGACTGGCCTGTCGGCCGGTCAGCTCTTCGAGGTGAAGGCCTTGCGGGCGTTCGCCACCAGGCCCATCAGCTCGCGCCCGACCGTGCCGCCGTCGTCGAGGATCTTGTGGCGAACCGCGGCGCGGAAGGCGATCAGGTGCGCCTTCACGAACTCCATGAACCGTCCGGAGACGAGGTACTCGCCACCGGTGTAGTGGGCGAGCGAGCGCGACACGGCGCTCATCAGCGTGAAGCCGGCGGCGGAGGAATCGAGGGCGGCCTGGGTCGCGGTCTCGTTGATCTTGACCCGGCCGGTGCCGAAGGGGTTGCGCCCGAACTCGTCGAAGTCGCCGTCCAGCCTCTGGGAATAGTCGTCCATCGCCTCGGCGGCGCGTTCGCGGGATGCGGCGACGGAGGCGATCGCCTTCCGGATCGCTTCGGCGGGCAAGGCGCGGGGTTTGGCATCGGGAAGATGCTCGAAGGCGATGACCAGGGCCCCGTCATCCACGGCGAACCGGAAGGGATCGCGGATCCGGTGCACGCGCGTGTCGGCGGTATAGCGGCGCTCGATCGAATCCTGGTCGGCGCGCGTGCGGCGGTCGGGGCCGACGTAGTTGGCGGTGACGACGAACCGGCGCGGCTTCAGGACGGTCCGCTCGACCGCGCCCAGCAGCCGCTCGCGGTTGAACGGCTTGGTCAGGAAGTAGTCCGCGCCGCAATCGATCGAGCGGCGGACCTGGTCTGCAGTGAAGATCGGCGAGGTGACGATGACCGGAAGCGCCGGCGTCGCCGAACTCGCATCGGTGCGGACCCATTTCAGGAGGTCGAAGCCGAGCTCGCCGCTATCCCCGAACTCGACGATCGCTAGGTCGTACTTGCCGGAGCCTTCGGTCAGTCGCTGGCGGGCTTCGGTGACTGACTCCGTCCCGTCGACCGCGCCCAGCCGGGTCGCCTTGAAGGCATCACCGACCTCCTGGACGAACGCAGGATTGCGGTCCACCACCAAGGTCCGGATGTTTCCTCCGAGCGGGTCCCGCATACGCCGTCCAGGTTAATTTTCTATTAACGGATAGTCGACGAAGGAACCACAGGCGGCCTCCGAGTGCAAGACCCTTCAATTTGTTGGGCTATTCTGCCGCGGATTTGTGCAGGTGCGCCTTCAGCCGGCCGCTCGCCCAGAGCCCGAACATACGAAAGTCGCTGATCAATGACCACCAGGGGTGGGTAAAGGTCGCTGGGCGGTTCCGCTCGACCGCGGCGTGGGCAATCCAGGCAAAGAGATAGCCCGCGACGACCGCGGCCGGGACCAGCCGCCAGTCGGCGGTGAGGATCGCCGCCGCCAGCAGCCCGAGCGCGAGGCCGGTGCCGACATAGTGCAGCGCCCGGGTCTCGGGCCGGCGGTGCTCCCGCAGGTACCGGGGCCAGAAGGAGGCATAGTCGGGCGATCGGCCGTCCATGGACCCAAGTCTCCCGCGTTTCCGATCCCCTGTCACCTTGCCTCGGGAGGGCGGGCAGCCTAGATAGCCCCCACACAGGAAATCCGAGGCACGTCATGGGCTACAGGCTGGCGATTGTCGGCGCGACCGGCAATGTCGGACGCGAGATGCTGTCGATCCTCTCCGAGCGGGAATTCCCGGCGGACGACGTGGTGGCGCTGGCGTCCTCGGCCTCGCTCGGCCGCGAGATCAGCTATGGCGACCACACCCTCAAGGTCCAGGATCTCTCCCTCTTCGACTTCAAGGGCACCGACATCGTGCTGTCCTCGGCCGGGGCGAAGGTCTCGGCCGCGCATGCGCCGCGGGCGGCGAAGGCCGGCGCCATCGTCATCGACAACACCTCGCAGTTCCGCATGGACCCGGACGTGCCGCTGGTGGTGCCGGAAGTGAACCCCGAGGCTCTGACGACCTATGCCAAGCGCGGCATCATCGCCAATCCCAACTGCTCGACCATCCAGATGGTTGTGGCGCTGAAGCCGCTCCACGACCTGGCGCGGATCAAGCGCGTGGTGGTTGCCACCTACCAGTCGGTCTCCGGCGCAGGCCGCGACGCGATGGACGAGCTGTTCAGCCAGACCCGCGCCATCTACGTCAACGATCCGATCAGCAAGGAACGGTTCACCAAGCAGATCGCCTTCAACGTCATTCCCCATATCGACGCCTTCATGGAAGACGGCTCGACCAAGGAGGAGTGGAAGATGGTGGTCGAGACCAAGAAGATCCTGGGCCGTGACATCGCCGTGGTCGCCACCTGCGTGCGCGTGCCCGTCTTCATCAGCCATTCCGAGGCGATCAACGTCGAGTTCGAGCACGCGATCGACGAGAAGACGGCGCGGGACGCGCTCAAGAAGGCGCCGGGCGTGACCGTGATCGATCGCCGTGTCGACGAGGGTTATGTCACCCCGGTCGAGGTCGCCGGCGAGGACAATGTCTATGTCAGCCGCATCCGCCGCGACACCACGGTGAAGCACGGCCTCTCGCTCTGGGTGGTCGGCGACAATCTCCGGAAGGGCGCGGCGCTGAATGCGGTGCAGATCGCCGAGACCCTGATCAAGGGGCCGCTGAAGAGCAAGGCCGCCTAGGCAGCCCGGCACCATCGGCGCCAGAGCGCGCGGTAGAGCCGCTCGATCTGCCGGGCGCGGCGGGTCCCGTCGGTGAGCGGGGCGAGCGCCGACCGCAGGCCGGTCCGCTCCTGGGCGAGGCGATCACGGTCACGGACCAGCGCTGCGGCGCACGCCACATAGGCCGACTCGTCGGCCGCGATCCACTCCCGCCGCTCGACCGCCTGGAGCAGGGCGCCGGTCCAGCGCTCGGCCATCGAGGCGCCCGCCAGCGTCACCACCGGCGCGCCCATCCAGAGCGCCTCGAAGCTCGAGGTCGAGCCGGAGAACGGCCAGGTGTCGAGGACGACATGCGCCTCCCGGTAGAAGGCGAGATGGGCGGTCGCCGCGTCTTCGCCATCGGCGAAGTCGACGCGGCCGGCGGGCAGAGCCGAAGCGATCGCCTGCCGCAGGCTCTCGTCGCGGAAGGCCGTCCGGTAGCGGAGCCTGAGCCGCGCCTCCGGCACCGCCTCGAGCACCCGTGACCACAGCGCCAGGGTGCGCGGGCTGAGCTTGGCCGGGTTGGCAGCGGCGGCGAAGACCGGCGGACCGTCCGGCAGAGCCGGGTCCGGCGCGTCGGCGATCGGCTGGTGTAGATAGAGGTCGTGCAGCCGCAGCACGCGCTCGGTGAAACGGTCGTTCTCCCTGCGCGGCACCAACCAAGGGTCTGCGATGAGCGCCTCGACCGCCGCGATGCCGCTGGTCGCCGCGTCATGCAGGCTGATCTGCACGGGCGCGCAGCGCCGGGACGCAACTTCCAGCCGATTGCCATCGAAGGAGCCGGCGACGAAGACCGCGATGTCGATGCCGTCCTTCCGCATCACGCGCGCCAGCGCCTCGTCGTCGAGGCCGATCGTCGAGCGCCAGGCAGCGATCTCGCGAAACTGTCCGGTGATCGTATCCTCGTGGGCGACCTCGCCATAGAGATGCGGTTCGATGCGCTCGCGGTCATGGCCGGCGATCAGCGGCAGCAGGCTGCGTGCCACCGGATGGTCGCGGAGATCGGAGGAAACATAGCCGACGCGCAACGGGCGCTCGCGATCGATACTGTTGCGCCAGCGGGGCGGCTCGGCGCTGGCGGGAGCGAGCCGCTTCCTCTCGGCCAGAGCCGTGGCCGGATCGAGGCACGGCAGGTAGAGCAGATTCGCCTTCAGGGATTTCCGCGCCGACTCGCTCCACTCCGCCGCCAGGCGGCGGCGCGCGATGGTAACGGCCAGCTCTGGCCGGCCGAGAACCGACAGGCCCTGCGACAGGTGCCCGAGCGTGGGGCCGGTTGCCGGCTGCAGGGCCAGGATGCGCCGCTGATAGGTAAGCCCGCGGTCGAGGCGTCCGGCCTCGCGCCAGGCGACGGCGAGATTGCCGAGCAGCGCCAGGTCTTGCGGCAGGGTGCGGAGCGCCGACTCGAATCCCGCGATGGCGCCGGCGGCATCGCCCGAAAGCAGGCGCGCCTCGCCGAGGCCGCGCAGGCTGGGCGGGAAATCCGGCGAGACGGCAAGGGCGGCCGCGTGCCAGCGGCCAGCTCGGTCGCCGCGTCCGAGGGCGGCTGCGATCGTGCCGATGCCGGAGAGCGCCGACGGCAGGCGCGGATCGAGGACCAGCGCGCGGCGGAACGAGGCCGCGGCTGGGCCGACCTGGGTCTCGGCCAGCAGTGCCTCGCCGAGATGGCCATGAATCTCGGCGACGCCCGGCGCATGCTTCACCGCCGCGCGAAAACGCTCCGCCGCCTCTCGTGCCCGGTCGAGGATCAGCAGGATGCGGCCGAAATTGTTCTGGGCCTCGGCATAGTCCGGCTTGAGACGGACGGAGGCCGCGAGGCGCTGGAGGGCGAGCTCCTCGTTCCCCTGCTGGAAGGCGACGAGGCCGCCGATATGGAGCGCCGTCGGCTCCTTCGGGTTCTGCGCCAGCACCGCGGCGAGGATCGGCTCCGCCTCGGTGAGGCGACCGGCCTGGAAGGCGGCCAGTGCCTGCTGCAGCCGCGGATCGGGCGCGCCCTGCTTCGCCTGGGCCCGCCGCTCGTGACGGTTCATCAGCTCTTCTGCAGCGCGCTTCGAAGGCTGCCGCCCGCCTCGGCCAGCGCCTGCTCGGCGGCTTCCGGTGTCAGCCCTTTCAGCACCAGCACCGCCGGCTTCACCCGGCCGCTGCAGCGGGCGAGCGCGTCGCGGGCCGCGTCCTCGCTGGTTCCGGTCAGCTCGATCAGCATGCGCTCGCTGCGGCGGCGCAGCTTGGCGTTGGTGGCGCGGAGATCGACCATGTAGCCGTCATGCACCCGGCCGAGCTTGGTCATCACCAGGGAGGAAAGCAGGTTGAGGGTCGCCTTCTGCGCGGTGCCCGCCTTCATCCGGGTCGAGCCGCCGATCGCCTCGGTGCCGGTATCCAGCAGGATCGGGAACTCGGCCGCCGCCAGCAACGCGGCGCCGGGATTGTTGGCGATGCCGATGCCGAGCGCGCCGCGGGCACGGCCGGTCTCGAGGGCAGCGATGGTGTAGGGCGTCGAGCCGCTGGCAGCGACGGCAATCACCACGTCGTTGGCGGCCACATTCACATGGGCGATGTCGCGGGCACCGGCCTCGCGATCGTCCTCGGCGCCTTCGACGGCGCGCACCAGCGCTCCCTCGCCACCGGCCAGCAGGTAGACCACCCGCTCGGCCGGCCAGTCGAAGGTCGGGATCAGCTCGACTCCATCGAGCAGGCCGAGCCGGCCCGAGGTGCCGGCGCCGACATAGACCAGCCGCCCGCCGGCTCTGAGGCGAGCGGTCACGGCCTCGGCCGCCGCCTCGATCTGTCCGGCGGCCGCGCGCACGGCGGCGATCGCCGCCATCTGGCCTTCGATGAAGACGTCCAGGATGTCGCGGCTGGGCCAGGCATCCAGGCCGTGGTAGCGGGCGCCGACGGATTCGGTGGACATGCGCCTCCCGGATTCGGTAAGCGCGCATGCTAGGAGCCTGCCTGAGTAAAAGCCACGGCCTCAGTTGCGAAGCGCGGCGGAGAGGGCGCGAAGCGGGCGCGACGGCGATGCTGGACGCATCGCCTAGCGTCCGCGACAAAGCCATCGCCCCGCGCTTCGCAACCCGAAGGGCCGTCATTGGAAGGGTTTGGACGTCGTCGAGCGCCGCTCGTGATGCGTCCAGCATCACGTCGCGCCACTCTCCTAGTCCAAACCCTTCCAATGACGGCTGAGGCCATGGCTTTTACTCAGGCAGGCTCCTAGCATTCACCCGAACCGACTGGGAACCTCGTGACACCTCGTCTTCTGACCGAGGCGCTGGAAGCGCCCGACCGCATCGCCGACCAGCTCGCCGCCAACCGGCCGGCGATTGCCGACATCGTCGGCCGCCTGAAGGCGTCGCCGCCGCGCTTCATCGTCAGCGGCGCCCGCGGCTCGTCCTCGCATGCAGCGCGCTTCGGGAAGTACCTGATCGAGACCCGGCTCGGCATCTTCACCGCGGCGGCGGCGCCCTCGGTCGCGACGCTCTACCGGGCGCCGATGAAGCTCGACGGCGCGCTGTTCCTCTCGGTCTCTCAATCCGGGCGTAGCCCCGACTTGGTGGTGCAGGCGGAGGCGGCGAAGGCGGCCGGCGCCACCACCCTGGCGCTGGTCAACGACGTCGACTCGCCTCTGGCCAAGGTCTCGGACGCGGTCCTGCCGCTGCTCGCTGGCCCTGAGACCAGCGTCGCCGCCACCAAGACCTTCCTCGCCTCGCTCTCGGCGCTGGCCCAGCTCGTCGCCATGTGGGCGGACGACAAGGTGCTGACCGTCGCGCTCGACCGGTTGCCGTCCGCGCTGAAGCAGGCGGCGGGCAGGGAATGGAACCTGCCGCTCGGATCGGCGGCCTCGTTCTTCGCCGTCGGCCGCGGTCTCGGCTTCGCCATTGCGTCCGAGGCGGCGCTGAAACTGAAGGAGGTGCTCGGCCTCCATGCCGAGGCCTATTCCGGCGCCGAGGTGCTGCACGGACCGGTGGCGCTGGTCGAGCCCGGCTTCCCGGTGCTGGCCTTCGTCCAGGACGACGAGGCGCGGCCGTCGATGGAAGAGACCCTGGCCGCGGTCGCCGCCAAGGGTGCGACCGTGACGCGCGTGCCGACGGGCGCGCCGCCGCTGCATCCCGCACTCGACCTGATCCTCCAGGCGCAGGTGTTCTATCCCTGGGTGGCACGGGCCGCCGTGGCGCGCGGGCTCGATCCCGATCACCCGCGGCACCTCCGCAAGGTGACGGAGACCCTGTGAAGGCGTTCACCGGCGGCCAGGTCTTCAACGGCGAGACGATCCGCCCAGGCCTCGCCGTGCTCATCGACGGCAGGGTCATCACCGCGGTCATGCCCGAGCGCGAGGTGCCGGCAGCAGCCGCGCGCATTCCGCTCGACGGCGGTTTGCTGGCGCCGGGATTCATCGACCTGCAGGTGAATGGCGGCGGCGGCGTCCTGTTCAACGCGACGCCGACTGTGGACGCGATCCGTGCCATCGGCCGCGCCCACCGCGCCTTCGGTACCACCGGCTTCCTGGTCACTTTCATCACCGATTCCACCGAGCAGATGGCGGCGGCGGTCGCGGCGACGCGCGATGCCCTGGCGGCAGGCGTGCCCGGCCTTCTCGGCCTCCATCTGGAAGGGCCGTTCCTCAATCCGGCCAGGCGCGGCATCCATGATGAGCGCTTCGTCCGCTCCCCGAACCAGGGCGACCTGGCGCTGCTCGCCGAGCTTCCCGTCGGCCGCACCCTCGTCACCCTGGCGCCGGAGCAGGCGCCGGCGGGGCTGATCGAGCGGCTGGTCGCGGCCGGCGTCATCGTCGCCGCCGGCCACACCGATGCCGGCTACGACCAGGCCATGGACGGCTTCCGCCGCGGCATCGCCGGCGTCACCCATCTTTTCAACGCGATGACGCCGATGGCCTCGCGGGCCCCCGGTATGGTCGGCGCCGCTCTCGATCATGGCCCGGCCTGGTGCGGCCTCATCGTCGACGGCCACCATGTCCATCCGGCCGTGCTGCGCGCCGCCATCGCCGCCAAGCCCAGGGGCACAATGATCCTGGTGACCGACGCGATGCCGCCCGCAGCCGGCGGACCCGCCACCTTCGATCTCGGCGGCCGGCCGATCCGCGCCGAGGGCGGCCGGCTGCTCGGCGCGGACGGCACGCTGGCCGGTGCCGACCTCGACATGGCCCGCGCCGTCGCCAATGCCGTCCGCCTCCTCGGACTCGAGGCGGAGGAGGCGCTGCGCATGGCCTCGCTCTATCCGGCTGAGGCGCTGGGGCTCGCCGACCGTGGCCGCATCGCCGCAGGTCAACGCGCCGATCTCGTCCTCCTCGACGATCGGCTGGATGTGATCGACACCTGGATCGATGGCGCCTGTGGCGACACGTGACGCCGCCCGCCGGTTTCATCTCGCCGCGCGTCGTCTCGCTGCGCTGGATCTCGCCGAACGCGGGTTGAAGCGGCGGCCGGACGATCGCGCCTGCCTCGCCTGGCGAGCCGATCTTCTGAAGTCGCTCGACCTGCCCCATGACACTGCGGCCCGGCGAGGCGGTGGGTTCGGTGTCGATCTGGCGGAGGCCTGTCTCGATCCCTTCGCCGAGATCGGACTCCCTCAGGTCGAGAGTGCAGCGCTCTATCTCGCGCAATTCGATCCCGACATCGACGATGCGCGCCTGGTCGAGGCGCATCGGGCCTGGGGTCGGCGGAACGCCGATCCCCTGCCGCGATATTCACACTCGCCCGCTACGCGCGAGCGTCTCCGCGTCGGCTACGTCTCGGCCGACCTCGGCCGCCACCCGGTCGGCCGGCTTCTGCTCGATGTGCTGCCGGCGCATGATCGGGATGCGTTCGACATCCATGTCTACTCCGACCGGCTGGCCGAGGATGACGTGACCGAGCGTCTGCGCGCAGGCAGCGCCTGGCATCGGACTGCCGGTCTCGATGATGAGGCTCTCGCTGCCCGCATCCGTGACGACGGCGTCGACGTGCTGGTCGATCTTGCCGGGCACACCTGGGACAACCGGCTGCTCGCCTTCGCGCGCAAGCCGGCGCCAGCGCAGGTCTCCTTCCTCGGATATGGCGCGACCATCGGCATGACGGCGATGGATGCCGTTCTCTCGGATCCCTGGGAGGCCCCGACCACGGCGCACTTCACCGAGTCCGTGGTCCGCCTGCCGTCCGGCCGCCTGGTGCCGCCGAACCTTGTCTCGCGGCTTCCACGTTCGAGCCCACCCGTCTTCGGCTCACTGAACAAGCTGGTGAAGTTGTCGCCACCCACGATCGCCCTCTGGGCAAGGCTGCTGCGCCAGGTGCCGGAAGCGCAGCTCTTCCTGCAGTCGTCGGGCCTGGAACGGCCGGAGATCCGACGGTTGGCAGTCGAGGCCTTCGCTGCCTATGGCGTCGCCGAGGATCGCCTCGAGTTGCGCGGCGCGATGCCCGACGGCGAGCATCTGCGGGCCTATCGCCGGATCGACGTGGCGCTCGATCCGTTCCCGTTCGGCGGCGGCGTCACCACCTGGGAGGCGCTGTCGGCAGGCGTGCCGGTGGTGGCGCTGGCCGGCAGCCGTCCGCTGGCGCGACAGTCGCTCTCCGTCATTGCCCGATCGGGTCTCGGCGACCTGATCGCCGCGGATGCCGATGCCTATGTGCAGATCGCTGCAGACGCGGTGGGGCGCAGCTTGCCGAGAACCGATCCCGTGCCGGCCCAGGCCCGGGAGCTCGAAGCGGCCTATCGCCAGCTCAGTGGAAAGCGGCGCGGCTCCAGCCCTGAGTGAAACCAGGTGATGAAGCCGACGATGTCGTAGACGGGCAACCCCAGCGCGTCCCGCAACGCCGCTGAGTAAGGCGCCATGTTGGTGCATTCCAGCACCAGCGCGCCGACCTCCGGATGCTTTGCGACGAGCGCGCGGCCGGCTGCCAGAAGATCCTGCTCGGCCGCTGCCACGTCGAGCCGCTCCTTGTTGCCGATCAGCACGCGGGTGAATTCGCGACCGCCTTCGGTTCCCATTACCGGCGTATCGACCGGCGCGCCGGCAGCCTTCAAGTGATCGGCGGTGAGCGACCGCGCATCGACGGTCAAAACGCCGACGCGTTTTCCCGGCGGCAGCAGCGCCTGTGCCATCGGGATCTGCATGAGGCTCGACGTCGCGACCGGCACCTTCACCCGGGTGGCGATCTCGGCCTGGAACAGCGAGAGGAAGCCGCAATTGGTGGTGATGCCGTCGGCGCCTGTGCGGACCAGCTCCTCGGCCGCTTCGAGGAAGGCCGGCAGCAGGCCCTCGGCCCGGTTCCGCACCACGCGCTCGGGCGAGGCGCCCAGGATGACCTTGTAGAGGACTGGGAAGGGCCAGGTGCGGGCATTGCCCATGTCGCCCGGAATGCGCGGGAACCGCGCCTCCAGCATCAGGATGCCGAGGCGGGCGCCGTAGATCGCCTTGCCGCCGGTCGCGACGGTCACGCCA
The DNA here is from genome assembly GCA_964201945.1 of Alphaproteobacteria bacterium. Taxonomy (GTDB): domain Bacteria; phylum Pseudomonadota; class Alphaproteobacteria; order SHVZ01; family SHVZ01; genus SHVZ01. Next base: position 2,514 of record CAXNIC010000045.1, on the reverse strand, counting down.
CCCACTCGGAGACGGGCGCGCGGGCGTCCTGCAGCGGCTGAGAGATGACATCGACCAGGGTCGGCCCGCCGGTCTCGACCGCGCGCCTCAGCGTCGATGCGAGATCGTTCGGATCCTCGACCTTCCACGCCTTGAGGCCGAAGGCCTCGGCGACCCGGGCATGGTCGGTGCGGTCGAAGTCGACGGAGAAATAGCGGGCGCCGAAGCCGCTCTTCTGCCCGGCCTTGATCCAGCCGAAGACGGCGTTGGAGACGACGACGAAGGTGATCGGCAGCTTGAGCCGTACCACCGTCTCCATCTCGCCGGCGGTGAAGCCGAAGCTGCCGTCGCCCATCACCGCGACCACCTTCTTGTCCGGTCGTCCGACCTGGGCGCCGATCGAGGCCGACATGGCGTAGCCCAGCGCACCATGGGCGCGGTTGGTGATGAAGGTGCGGCCGGTGCGCCGGGTCTCGTAATAGGCGGAGAAGTAGGGGCAGGGCGTGCCGGGATCGGCAACGACGATGGCGTCGTCGGGCAGCACCGATTGCAGAGCCGCGATCAGCCGCTCCGGTAGGATCGGCGCCTCGGTCGAGCGCGCCAGCTCGTCGAAGGACGCACGCTTCTTCGCCTTCAGCGCGGCGAGGATCGCGCGGGGATCGTTGCCGGTCTTGTGTCCGCCGAGTGCAACCGCGAGGGCTGCCAATGCCAGCCGGGCATCGCCGGGGACTGCGGCGTCGGTCCGGTAGTTGACGCCGATGGTAGCGGGGTCGACGTCGATATGGACGATCTTGGCCTTGCCCGGCGTCGGATGCCGCCAGCGCTCGGTGGTGACCGAGCCGGCGCGGCAGCCGATGAACATCACCAGGTCGGCGGACTCGATCGCTTCCCGCGTCTCGACGGTACCGCCGTTGGAACCGACGACGCCGACCGCGAGCGGATGGGTCTCGGCGATGGCGCCCTGGCCGGAGACGGTGGTGGCGACCGCGGCGCCGATCGCCTCGGCCACCGCCTGCAGCTCGGCCTCGGCACCGGCGATGACCACGCCGCCGCCGCAGACGAAGACCGGGCGCTTGGCGCTCTTCAGAAGGGCCGCGGCTTCGGCGATCGCCGCCGGGTCGGGGCCGAGGCGGCGGGCCGGATAGACGCCGAGCGCGGCATCGGCCCAGATCTCGGCCTCGTCCACCGGCTCCTTCTGAACATCGAAGGGGAAGCTCAAATGCGCGGCACCGGGGCGGCCGGTGGTCATCTGGGTGAAGGCGGCACGGACATAGCGCGGCAGCTTGCCGGCTCGGTCGATCACGCGGGTGAACTTGGCGAGCGGGCGGAACAGGGCCTCCTGATCCAGCTCGGTCAAGGCGAAGCGACCACGGGAGGTCGTCGCTACGTCGGTGGTGATGGCGAGCACCGGGATCGAGGATTCGTTGGCCTCGACCACGCCCGGCAGGATGTAGGTGGCGCCGCCGCCGCTCGGCCCCTCGCAGACGCCGACGCGCCCGGTGACCCGGGCATAGGCATCCGCCATGTAGGCGGCCGAACGCTCGTCGCGGGAGAGGATGTGGCGCATGGAGCCGCCGATGCGCTGGAAGGCGTCGTAGAAGGGCAGGCTGGTGTCGCCGCAGAGCCCGAAGACATGGCGCACGCCATGGGCCTCGAGCATGCGCACCATCGCCTCGGCGCCGGAGGGCTGGTTGGTCGTCATCGCCTCACACCACCTGGAAGCCGCGGGCGAAGGGGTCGCGGTCGTCGACGAAGATGGTGTTGAGGCCGGTGACCTGGGCCCAGCCCTTGATCGAGGGAATGATGGCCTCGTAGTTGCCGACCTTGGCTTCCTTCTCGACCTTGCCCTCGAACTGGCTGCCGATGATGCTCTCATGCACGAAGGTTTCGCCGACCTTGAGCTTGCCCTTGCCGGCGAGCTGGGCGATGCGAGCAGACGTGCCGGTGCCGCAGGGCGAGCGGTCGATCGCCTTGTCGCCGTAGAAGACCGCGTTGCGACCGTGCGAGCTCTTCAGCGTCGGCTTCCCCGTCCACTGGATATGCGAGAGGCCCTTGATCGCCGGGTTCTCCGGATGGACGTAAGAGCCGGTCTCGTTCAGGCGCTTTCGCAGCTTCGGGCTCATGCGGACCAGGTCGGCGGCGGTGAAGTCCGCCATATCGCGGAAATTCTCCTGCGGCTCGACGATGGCGTAGAAGTTGCCGCCATAGGCGACGTCGACCTTGAGCGGACCCAGCTCGTCGGACTCGACCTTAACGTCCTCAGCATAGAGGAAGGACGGCACGTTGGTCAGCTTGACCCACTCGACATAGGGGCCGTTCAGCCCGTATTCGGCGACCACGAGGCCGGCCGGCGTGTCGAGCCGGAGCGTGCCCGGCGTCTTCGGCTTCACCAGGCCGCGCTCGATCACGGCGGTCACCGTGCCGATGGTGCCGTGGCCGCACATCGGCAGGCAGCCGGAGACCTCGATGAAGACGATGCCGAGGTCGCAGTCCTCCCGCGTCGGCGGGTAGAGCAGGCTGCCCGACATGACGTCG
>CAXNIC010000044.1:0-19109 GCA_964201945.1 Alphaproteobacteria bacterium | reverse complement strand
ATCCCGTCCAGTCGTTTAGCATTTCGACAAGTGTCTGGAAACGTTATATCTCTGTGTTCAACCGCGTTCTTTGGAGTTTGTCGAAATGGCTCGCGTGACCGTCGAAGATTGCGTCGTCAAGATTCCGAATCGCTTCGACCTGGTGATGGTCGCTGCCCAGCGCGCCCGCGAGGTCGCGTCCGGCGCCTCGATCACCCTCGATCGCGACAACGACAAGAACCCGGTGGTGGCGCTGCGCGAGATCGCCGAAGAGACCGTCAACCTGGCGGGCCTGATGGAATCCCTGGTGAAGGGGCTTCAACGCCAGGTCGAGGTCGACGAGCCCGAGGAAGAGATCCTCGAGGTCATGGCGGACGAGCAGGCGCTTGCCCAGGCGATGATGGCCGGCGCCGCCCAGGCCGCCGAGGCGGCGGACGAGGACGTGACCGAGATTCCCGACGCCGAGCTCGGCGACGACGCTGGTGAAGACCGCGCCTAAAGCCGCCAAAGGCGCCGGACGACAAACCGTCCGGCGCCCTGAAGGTGGATCGGCATGATCCGCCAGTACGAACTTGTGGAGCGGGTCAAAGCCTATGACCCGCATGCGGACGAGGACATGCTCGACCGCGCCTATGTCTACGCGATGCGGGCCCACGGCTCGCAGAAGCGGGCCTCCGGCGATCCCTACTTCGCCCATCCCCTCGAGGTCGCCGGCATCCTGACCGGCATGAAGCTGGATACCGCCTCGATCGTGACCGCGCTTCTCCACGACACGGTGGAGGACACGGACGCCACCATCGAGGATATCGAGGCCAAGTTCGGCAAGGAGGTCGCCCGTCTGGTCGACGGGGTGACCAAGCTCAACCGCATCGAGCTGCAGTCCGACCAGGAAAAGCAGGCGGAGAATTTCCGGAAGCTGGTCCTGGCGATGAGCGAGGACATCCGCGTCCTCCTGGTCAAGCTCGCCGACCGCCTCCACAACATGCGCACGCTCAACTTCATCGCCAACCCGGCCAAGCGCCGGAAGATCGCTATGGAGACCATGGAGATCTATGCGCCGCTGGCCGAGCGCATCGGCATCCACCGGATGAAGGACGAGCTCGAAGACCTGGCCTTCGCCGAGATCAACAAGGACGCCCGCGACAGCGTCACGGCCAGGCTGTCCTTCCTACGCGACAAGGGGGCGAACCTCGTCGAGGGGATCATCTCCGAGCTGAAGGAGACGCTGAGGGAAGGCGGGGTCGAGGCCTGGATTTCCGGCCGCGAGAAGACGCCGTATTCGATCTGGCGGAAGATGCAGCGGAAGAACGTCGGCTTCGAGCAGCTCTCCGACATCATGGCCTTCCGCATCGTCGTCGACCGGGTCGACCACTGCTACCAGGCGCTGGGATTGCTGCATGCGGCATATCCGGTCGTGCCGGGTCGCTTCAAGGACTACATCTCGACGCCGAAGCCCAACGGCTACCGCTCGGTCCACACCGGCGTCATCGGGCCTGAGCGCCAGCGCATCGAGGCGCAGATCCGCACCCGCGACATGCACGACGTGGCCGAACTCGGCGTCGCCGCCCACTGGGTCTACAAGCAGGATTCGGCCGAGGCCAAGGATGGCCGGCAGTACCGCTGGCTCCGCGAGCTCCTGGACATCCTGGAGCACGCCGAGGGCCCCGAGGAGTTCCTCGAGCACACCAAGCTCGAGATGTTCCAGGACCAGGTGTTCTGCTTCACGCCGAAGGGCGACCTGATCGCGCTGCCCCGCGGCGCGACGCCGGTCGACTTCGCCTATGCCGTCCACAGCCACATCGGCGACACCTGCGTCGGCTCCAAGATCAACGGTCGGCTGGTGCCGCTCAGGACCCGCCTCAACAACGGCGACCAGGTCGAGATCGCCACCTCCAAGACCCAGACGCCGTCGCCGACCTGGGAGCAGTTCGCGGTCACCGGCAAGGCCAAGGCCCGGATCCGCCGCTTCATCCGCCTGAAGAAGCGGGCGGAGTTCTCCGAACTCGGCAAGGCGATCCTGCAGAAAGCCTTTCGTCAGGAGGGATATACGTTCTCTGACAAGGCCTTCAGCGGTGTTCTTCAGACTTTCGATGCAGAGACGGCGGAGGATATCTATGCTGCCGTCGGCGAGGGACTGAAGTCCGAGCGCGAGGTCCTGCACGCGATCTTCCCGGGCCTGAAGCAGAAGGCCCAGGACTCCGGCAAGGTGGTGCCGATCCGCAGCCGCGCCGCCAAGGCCAACAACGAGCACCGGGTTCCGATCCGGGGCCTGATCAGCGGCATGGCCGTCCACTTCGCCCGCTGCTGCCATCCGCTGCCGGGCGACCGCATCGTCGGCATCGTCACCACCGGCAAGGGCGTCACCATCCACACCATCGACTGCGAGACCCTGGAGCAGTTCAACGACACGCCCGAGCGCTGGCTCGACGTCGGCTGGGACGTTGGCGACAACGACCCCGAGCGCCATGTCGGCCGGCTCACCGTCACGCTCACCAACGAGCCGGGCAGCCTCGGCAGCCTGACCACCATCATCGGCAAGAACCAGGGCAACATCACCAACCTCAAGTTCACCAACCGCTCCGCCGACTTCTTCGACATGCTGATCGACATCGAGGTAGCGAGCGTCCGCCACCTCACCAACATCGTCGCCGCGCTCCGTGCCGCTCCCGTCATCAACTCGGTCGAGCGCGCCCGCGGTTGAGGCTAGAGTAGGGGCCCCAAACCCGAGGAGCCCCCTCCCATGCCTCGTCCTCTCCGCCTTGGCGTCAACATCGACCACGTTGCCACCATCCGGAACGCCCGCGGTGGCCGCCATCCCGATCCTGTCCGTGCCGCGCGCCTAGCGGTGAAGGCCGGCGCCGATGGCATCACCGCGCATCTCCGCGAGGACCGCCGCCACATCTCCGACGACGACATCGCGCGCCTGGTCCGCGACATCGACCGGCCGCTGAATTTCGAGATGGCGGCGACGGACGAGATGGTGGGGATCGCGCTTCGCCATAAGCCGCACGCCTGCTGCCTGGTGCCGGAAAAGCGGACCGAGGTGACGACCGAGGGCGGGCTCGACGCCGTCCGCCTGTTCGACCATCTCCACCCCGTCGTGCAGAAGCTGAGCGAGGCGGGCAGCCGCGTCTCGCTGTTCATCGAGGCCGATCCGCGTCAGCTCGATGCGGCGAAGCGCTTAGGTGCCCCGGTGGTCGAGCTGCATACCGGCGCCTATTGCGAGCACGAGGGCGCCGACCGCGAACGCCAGCTGGCCCGCATCGTCGCCGCGGCGGCGCATGCCGAGGCGATCGGCCTCGAATGCCATGCCGGGCACGGCCTCACCTTCGACACGGTGGCTCCGATCGCCGCCATCCCCTCCATCGTCGAGCTCAACATTGGCCATTTCCTGGTCGGCGAGGCGATCTTCTCCGGCCTCGACTCGGCGATCCGCCGCATGCGCTCGCTGATGGACAAGGCGAGGGCCAGCGTCAGCGGTGCCGAAACGGCATGATCATCGGGCTTGGCACCGACCTGATCGACATCGACCGGATCGAGGCGACGATCGAGCGCTTCGGCGGGCGGTTCCTTGACCGCATCTTCACGCCGCTTGAGCAGGCGAAATCCGACAGGCGGGCGAACCGGGCGGCGAGCTATGCCCGCCGCTTTGCCGCCAAGGAGGCCTGCTCGAAGGCGCTGGGGACCGGTTTCCGCCGCGGCGTCTTCTGGCGCGACATGGGCGTGGTCAACGATCCCTCCGGCCGGCCGACGATGAAGCTGACCGGCGGGGCGGCACGGCGTCTGGCCCAGATCACGCCGCCGGGCATGGAGGTGCGGATCGACGTCTCCCTCACCGACGAGCCGCCGATCGCCCAGGCGACGGTGATCATCACGGTGGTGCCGAGGATCGAGCCGGAGCAGAAGACGCCGGACAGGGACTGAGAATTAGGACGCAAGTGCCGGATAGAGCCTTCGGCAGGTCCGGCCCATGACTGCGCCCATGACCGATTTCACCAAGCTCCTGGCCGCTTTTTCGGGCACCCAATTCGGCGACCAGGTCGCGCTGCTGGCGCTGCCGCTGATCGCGGTCCTTGTCCTCGGTGCCGGCCCGGTCGAGATGGGCTGGCTGACCGTGGCGGCGACGATCCCGTTCTTCCTTTTCGGCCTGCCCGCCGGCGTCTGGATCGACCGGCTGCCGCGTCGCTCGGTGATGGTGGCCGGCAGTCTCCTCAGGGCGTCGGCCTTGCTGGCGGTGCCCGCCGCGGCGCTGCTGGGCGTCCTGACCCTTCCGCTCCTGATGGCGAGCGCGGTACTGGCCGGCGTCGGCATGGTCTTCTTCGATGTCGCCAGCCAGTCGGCGATCCCGGCGCTGGTCGAGCGCGACCGCCTGATCCAGGCCAACAGCCGCTTCGAGATCGGGCGGGCGGCGGCGACCACCGGCGGTCCCGGCCTCGCCGGCATCCTGGCGGGCACGATCGGGCCGGCACTGGCCGTGCTGGCGTGCGGGCTCGCCGATCTTGCCGCCGCCGCCTTCGCCTGGGCCATCTCGAAACCGGCGGCACCCGAGGTGCCGCCCGTCCGCCGGAGTTTCGCCAGCGACCTGGCCGAAGGGATGCGGTTCCTGCTGGGAGAGCCCAGCCTCAGGGCGCTCGCGCTCTGCTCGCTCACCTGGAACATCGCCCTGTTCGCCATGAACGCGCTCCTCGTGCTCTATCTCGCGCGCGGCCTCGGGCTCTCCGCGGCCGAGATCGGCCTGGTCTTCGCCGTCGACGGCGTCGGCATGGTGCTGGGCGCGTTCGCGGCTTCGGCGATCGCACGGCGGATCGGCATCGGCCGGTCGATCGTGCTTGGGCCGGCGATCGGCGTGGTCGGGATCGCGCTGATCCTGGTGGCGACCCCGGAGACGGCGATCCCGCTCCTGATCGCCGGGCGGTTCCTTTTCGGCTTCGGGCCGATCATCTTCAGCGTCACCCAGACCAGCCTGCGGCAGAGCGTCACGCCGCCTCAGCTGCTGGGCCGGGTCAATGCCAGCCTCCGCTGGCTCACCTGGGGATTCCGGCCGGTTGGCGCGGTTCTGGGCGGGCTCGCCGGGGAGATGCTGGGGCTGCACACGGGAGTCGGGCTGGCGGCCGTGGGACTGGCGCTCTGCCTGGTGCCGCTGCTGGCCTCGCCGGTGCCGAAATTGGAACGAATCCAAGCGTAGCTTGCCGGGGAGGGGCGGGTCTGGCATACCCTGGCGACGCCTTTCCCCCGAGCCGCGAGCCATGACTCTGACCACGTCGACGAAGAAAAGCGGCACCGTCTGGGACACGATCAAGACGGTGCTGTACGCGATCGGCATCGCGCTTGTGATCCGCACCGCCGCCGTCGAGCCCTTCAACATCCCCTCCGGCTCGATGATCCCGACCCTCCTGGTCGGCGATTACCTGTTCGTCAGCAAGTTCTCCTACGGCTACAGCCGCTACTCGCTGCCCTTCGGCCTGCCGCTGATCCCCGGCCGCGTCCTCTTCCGCGAGCCCGATCGCGGCGACGTCGCCGTCTTCAAGCTGCCGCGCGACAACTCGACCGACTACATCAAGCGCATCGTCGGTCTTCCCGGCGACCGCATCCAGGTCACCGGCGGCGTCCTCCAGATCAACGGCGCGCCGGTCAAGCGCGAGCGGGTCGAGGACTTCCTGGAAGGCTCGGGCCGCGCCACCCAGCGCTACGCCCAGTATGTCGAGACCCTGCCGACGGGACGCCAGCACCGCATCATCGAAGTCTCCGACGACGGGCCGCTCGACAACACGCCGGTCTATGTCGTTCCCGCCGGCCACTACTTCGCCATGGGCGACAACCGCGACAACTCGCTGGACAGCCGCGTCCTCTCCGGCGTCGGCTTCGTTCCCGCCGCGAACCTCGTCGGCCGCGCCGAGGTGACCTTCTTCTCGACCAACGGCGAGGCCCGGATCTGGGAGGTCTGGAAGTGGCCCTTCGCCATCCGCATCGGCCGGATGTTCCGGGGCATCATCTGAGGCGCCTCGCCGAGGTCCTCGGTCACGCCTTCGCCAGGCCCGAGCTGCTCGACGAAGCTCTCACCCATGCCAGCGCCACCAAGCGCCGCGGCCGCGGCTACGAGCGGCTCGAGTTCCTGGGCGACCGCGTGCTCGGCCTGATCGTCGCCGACACGCTGCTCGACCGCTTTCCGAAGGAGCGGGAAGGCGACATCGCCAAGCGCCATGCGCTGCTGGTCAGCCGCGCGGCGCTGGTGCATGTCGCAAGGCGCATCGACCTCGGCGCCGCGATCCGGCTCTCCAAGGGCGAGGACGAGGCGGGTTCGCGCGGCAGCGAGGCGGTGCTGGCCGATGCCATGGAGGCAGTGATCGCCGCGCTCTATCTCGACGGCGGCCTCGAGGTCGCCCGCAGCTTCGTCACCGGCCAGTGGGGCGAGTTGATCGACGCCGACATCACCCCGCCGAGAGACGCCAAGACCCGGCTGCAGGAATGGGCCCAGGCGCGCGGCCTCGGGTTGCCGTCCTACACCGAGACCGAAGCCAGCGGGCCGGCGCATGCGCCACGGCGTATCGTCGAGGTGCGCGTCGGCGATCACGATCCCGCATCCGGTGCCGGGCGCTCCAAGCGCGAGGCCGAGCAGGCCGCCGCTGCCGTTCTGCTGACGAAGGTCGACGCTCATGGCTGAGACGGAAGACGGACGGCGCTGCGGCTTCGTCGCCCTGGTCGGGGCGCCCAATGCGGGCAAGTCGACGCTGCTCAATCAGATGGTCGGGGCCAAGGTCTCGATCGTGACGCCGAAGGTGCAGACGACGCGGACGCGTATCACCGGTATCGCGATCGAGGAGAAGACCCAGCTCGTCTTCGTCGACACGCCCGGTATCTTCACCAAGACCACGCGCCGTCTGGAACGCGCCATGGTGGCGTCCGCCTGGGCCGGCGCTGCCGACGCCGACCAGGTGGTGGTGGTGGTCGACGGCACCAAGAAGGGCATCGGCGACGACGTACGCCGGATCCTCGCCGGCCTCGCCGAGGCGAAGCGCCCGGCGATCCTCGCTCTGAACAAGGTCGACCTGATCAAGCGACCGGAGCTGCTGCCGCGGTCGGCCCAGCTCAACCAGGCCTTTCCCTTCGTCGAGACCTTCATGATCTCGGCCGAGACCGGCGACGGCGTCGCCGATCTGAGGAAGCATCTCGCCGGCCTGATGCCGGAAGGGCCCTGGCTCTTCGCCGACGACGACCTCTCCGATCTCTCCGAGCGCCTGCTCGCCGCCGAGATCACTCGCGAGCACCTGTTCCTCAATCTCCACGACGAGGTGCCTTACGACCTGATGGTCGAGACCGAATCCTGGAAGGACTTCAAGGACGGCTCGGTCAAGATCCAGCAGGTGATCTATGTCCGCCGCGACAGCCAGAAGTCGATCGTGCTGGGCAAGGGCGGAGCGACCGTCAAGGCGATCGGCGCCCAGGCGCGAAGGCAGCTGGAGTCCCAGCTCGGCCGCCGCGTGCACCTCTTCCTGTTCGTGAAGGTGCGCGACAACTGGATCGACGATCCCGACCGCTTCAAGGGCATGGGACTCGATTGGGTCGAGTAGGGCGTTACGCCTTGTCGGTCTTGGCGAAGTGGGGCGTCTCGCCGGGCGCCGGCGTGTGGCCGAAGTCGCCGAATTCCATGACCGCGTCGACGCCGCCGAATGCGGCGACCTTCGCATCCTGGTCGGCGAAGGCCTGGGTGTTGGCGCGATCGGGATCGACGATCATCCGGAGCGCCATCGCCATGGTCTCGCGGATCTCGGCATGGGCCGGGTCGGTGCCGAGATCCTTCGCCTCGAACGGATCGGCCTCCAGATCGAAGAGCTGCGGCGCCAGCCCGACATAGTGGACGTATTTCCAGCGACCGCGCCGGATCATGAAGGCGCCGGTCACGGCGGCACCGGCGTGATACTCGCTGAAGCCGTAGCGCATCGGATCGGGCCGGCGGGCAAGCGCGAAAAGCGAGCGGCCGGGTAGCGTGTCGTTCTCCTCTTCCGAGGCGCGGACGCCGACGGCCTCAAGGATGGTCGGATAGCAGTCGACCAGCGAGGCTTCGGTTGTTGCAACCACGCCTTTCGGCACGCCGTCGCCGGCGACGATCAGCGGCACGCCCACCGCTTCCTGATACATGCAGCTCTTGCCCCAGATGCCGTGATTGCCCAGCATCTCGCCATGGTCGCTGGTGTAGATCACCCGCGTTGACGCGCCGAGGCCCGAGTCCTCCAGCTCTTTCATGAGCAGGCCGATGTTGTGGTCGAGGAACGTGACCATGGCGTGATAGGCGACGATCGCGGTCCGCCGGCGTTCCTCGTCGTAGTACTTGTCGTAGGGGATCTCGAAGGTGAGGCCGTCGATCCACGGATGCTTCGGTCGCTCGTCCGCACCGTAGAGCCGGGGGGAGGGGAGATCGGCGCCGGCATAGAGATCGAAGAACTCGGCGGGCGCGATCAGAGGCAGGTGCGGCATGATGAATCCGACGAACAGCACCCAGGGTTTTCCCGTCGGCGCCGCCGCCCGCTGCCGCAGCCACTCCTGGGCCTTTCCGGCGACGCGGCGGTCGTATTGCGTGTAGCTGGATTCGCCACGCCCGGCCTTCTCCACCATCGCTTTGACGCCACCCCGCTCGAAGCGCTGGCGGCGGATCCAGCTCAAGCGGTCGCCGACGCCGCCGACGACGTTCATCACGTCGATCTTCTCGCTGAAGCCGTTGTCGTCCTCGTCGGAGCGGTAATGCAGCTTGCCGATGGCGGTGACGTCGTGGCCCTCGGCGATCAGCCGATGGCCCCAGCTCGGCATCGAGCCGTCATAGGGCTGGCCGTTGTCCCAGCAGCGGTTGTCGTGGACCCAACGCCCGGTGGCGAGGCTGGCGCGTGCCGGCACGCAGACCGGGCAGGGCGTCGTCGCGTTGGTGAACCGCGTGCCTTGGGCCGCGAGCCTGTCCAGGTTCGGCGTCTTCACTGCCGGATGCCCGGCGGCACCCATGAACTGCGGGTCGTGCTGGTCGGAGAAGATGAAGAGCAGGTTTTGCGGACGCATGGGCTCCCGTCTCATCGGAACCCTCTCCCGCGTTGTACGCGGGGGAGGGCAGGGTGGGGGCCTGAGCGAAGCTAAGGGGTGGCGGTTGCCCTGAGAACCTACGACCTTCGCTTTCGCTCAGGCCCCCACCCCCGGCCCTCCCCCGCCTTCGGCGGGAGAGGGGGTAATCGCCATCAGTTCTTGCTGATGTTCCAGAACACGATCTTGCTGGTCGGCAGCACGCCCTGGACGTTCGAACGCCACGCATAGGGCGCGTCGTACTGGCCGGTGACGACGTAGGGCACGATCTCCCACAGGCGCTTGGAGAAGGCCTCGACGATCTTGAGCCGCTCCTCATGCGTCTGCGCCTGGATGAAGTCGGTGCGCATCTTCTCGCCGATCTCGTCGGTCGGCCAGCCCGCCCAGGTGCCGTTCGGCGTCAGCACGACGCCGACATTGGTCAGCGGGTTGTGCCAGGTCGACCAGGAGTTGGTGGTGGTGAAGATGTTCCAGTAACCCGGCTGGCCCGGGCCGTTCTTGTTGGTGAGGAAGCGGGTGAGCGTCGTGCCCCAGTCCGCCCACTCGACCTCGGCATTGACGCCGATCTTGCGGAGACCGGCCGCCAGAACCTCGGCCTGCGCGCCGATGTTGGCGATCTCCTTGGTCGAGGTGATGATGATCTTCTCGCCCTTGTAGCCCGCTTCCTCGAACAGCTTCTTGGCGCGGGCCGGATCGGCCTTGGTGAAGCCTTCGTTGCCAGCCGTGGTGCCGTAGACCGAGCCGCAGACGAAGAAGGAGTAGCAGTTCTTCCACCACTTCTTCTCGCCGAAGGCGGCGGTCATGAAGTCTTCCTGCTCGACCACCAGGGCCAGGGCCTGGCGTGCCTTCGGATTGTTGAAGGGCGGGTGCAGCGCGTTCGGGCGGATCGCACCGAAGCCGCCGACGGGCGCGATCTTGGTGACGACGATATCCTTGTTCCGCTCGAGCTGTGGGACGACGTCGGCTGAGACCGAGTCGATCAGGTCGACCTCGCCGGCCATCAGCGCGTTCGCCGCGGTCTGCTGGTCGGGGATGATCTTCCACACCATGCGGTCGACCTTGGCCATCTTGCCGCCCGCCATCGCGTCCGGCGCCTCGGCGCGCGGCACGTAGTCGTGATTCTTGACGTAGACGACCTCGTTGCCGGGCTTCCACTCCTCCTTCACGAACTTGTACGGGCCGGAGCCGATGATGTCCGTGACCTGGGTCATCGGGTCGGTCTTGGCCTCCTTCTCGCGCATGATCGCCGGATAGGCGCCGGCGTGGTTGCCGAGCATGTACTCGACCCAGGAGTTGGGCTGCGTGAGGCGGATGGAGAAGGTGTTGTCGTCCTTGGCGGTCATCGCCGCCACCAGTTCCGCCAGCTTCTTGCCGCCGGAGTCGCGCTTCATCCAGCGATCGACCGAGGGGATGACGTCGCGCGTGGTGACGGGCGAGCCGTCGTGGAATTTGAGGCCGGGACGAAGCGTGAAGGTATAGGTGAGTCGGTCCGAGGAGATCTGGTAGTCGCCGACCATCTGTGGCTTCGGCAGCAGGTTCACGTCCCAGGCGAACAGCTCGTCATAGACGCTGGAGGCGTGGTTGAGGGTGATCGTCACCGTCGCGCCCAGCGGATCGAGGATGCGGAGGTCGGCATGCGGGACGACCACGAGCGTGTTCTTCGGCGATTGAGCGTGCACGGGCTGGGCAGTAAGCCCCAGCGCCAACGACATCGATGCCAAGCCGGCGACGGCGATCGGACGACACTTCACGGCGGCCCTCCCTGACGGTGTGTTCCCTGCCGGAAGTTGAGCACAACGTCAGTCTTCGGGGCGAATGTTTTTCCTATCCGATACGATAGTGCGGGCGGCGATGGTGCCGAGGGCAAATACTCGTTAATCTTCCATGACTTGCACCCTTCGAGGAGATGCGCCATGCAGCCTTCCTTTCCCGTACGGACGCCGAGCTGGGTGAACGAGTTCAAGGCCTTCATCCTGCGCGGCAACGTCGTCGACCTCGCGGTCGGCATCATCATCGGCGCCGCCTTCACCTCGATCGTCTCCAGCCTGGTGAAGGACATCTTCACGCCGCTGATCGGCCTCCTCGTCGGCGGCATCGACTTCTCCAACATCTTTATCACCCTCAAAGGCCCGACCGAGGCGACGCTGGAAGCGGCCCAGAAGGTCGGCGCGGTGACTCTCAACGTCGGTCTCTTCCTGAACGCGGTGATCCAGTTCGTCATCGTCGCCTTTGCCATCTTCTGGGTGGTGAAGTCGCTGAACCGCTTCAAGCGGAAGGAAGAGGTTGCACCGGAGGTGCCTCCGGCACCGCCGCCCAGGAGCGAGGTGCTGCTGGAAGAGATCCGCGACGCCATCCGGACAAACGCGCCCCGGAGCTAGGCGCCGAACGAACACGGGGGGGGGAGTACGGGGGATGAGTGAGACGGATGCGGCTTTGCCGCCGACGGCGCCTGCGCTCGCGCTGGACTGGCCGGCGATCGCCCGCGGCTGCCTGATCGCCGCTGCCGCGGCCTTGCTGTCGGCAGCGGCGGTGTTCTTCTTCGCTGCCAACTGGTTTCGGATCTCGGGCTGGACCAAGATCCTTTGGGTCGATGCCGCGTTGCTGGGGCTGGCCCTTGCCGCGGCCGTTGCCGGCCGGGGCAGCATCACGCGTTCCTCCTTCGCATTCGCCGGCGCGATGCTGTCGGGCGTGCTGTTCGTCGTCCATAGCCAAGTCTGGCAGAGCGGCGCCGATCCCTGGCAGCTGTTCGTGGTCTGGGCGGTGGCGGCGGCGCTGTGGGCGGCGATGTCGGAGGCGACCGCGGTCTGGCTGCTGGCGGTGATCCTGGCCGTGCTGGGCGCCAGCCTGTGGACCCTCGACGGCCGCGTCCTGAAACTGGGCGAGACGCGGCTCGAGCTGCTTTTTCCCGTCGCAGTGCTGGCGGTCTCCGGCGTGCTGCTGCGGCTGATGCGGCGGCGATGGCCGCAGCAGGCGCCGGGCGCCTTCCTGCCGGTCACGATCGAGGTCGCGGCGATGGCCGGCCTCACGGGGCTGGGCGGGCTGGTCGGCGTCTGGGTTACCGGCGCGTGGCCGCTGGCCGTGGCGGCCGTCGTCCTGATCGGCGGATCTCTGGGGCTGTTCCGCCATCTGGCGCCGAGCCCGGCCGGATATGCGGCGGCGGCGGGGGGAGCGCTGGCCTTCGCCGCTGCCTTGGGCGCACGCCTGATCCTCGAAACCAACTCCGACAGCTTCGCGGTTATGGGCATGCCGGTGCTGGGGATCGCCCTGTTGGTCGGCTTGTGGCGTCTGACGCAGCACCTGCGGGGGCTTGAATGGTCGACCACCGTCCCGGGCGGTAGCGCGGCGTCGTCTCTGCAAGGCACCGGGGTCGCCCGAGGCGCCGTCATCAGCGCGGTCGTCGGCGCCGTAGCCTGGCTGGCGGTGATTCTGCTGACCGCTGCCTTTGCCGGGCTCGTGCGGGACGAAACCATGTTCGTCAGCGCCATCGCAGCCACCGCTGCCGCTTTCTTCTTCCGCAATGGTGAAGACTTCGCCCGTCGGGTCGGTGGGCCTTTCGCCGTCGTTGCGGTCGTGCTTCTGGCCGCCGCGGCGTCTAACTTGCTGGACGGCAGCGGCTCGCGGGGCCTCGGATTCGGACCGCGCGTCGCGCTCGTCGGCGCTGCCGTAGCAGGGACGCTCGCTGCGGCCGTGTTGACGCGGTTCGTCCTGATCGTTGGTGGTGGCTTGGATGCCGGTTTCGCGCTGGCCGCGGGATTGGCCGGCCTGTGGCTGGCGGTGGTGACGCAGTGGGCCGCGCCGGCGCTTCCCCTGACCGTGCCGGTTCTGGCCGGGCTGGGCTGGCTGGCGCTCCGCCAGCAGGCACCCGTATTCGTCGGTGCCGGTGCCGCGTTGCTCGGCGCCGCCTTCTTCGCCCCCAGTCTCTTCGAGTCGGTGCCGGAACTGCGCTTCGTCGGCGACGTATGGCAGCGCCTTGCCGCGGTGATCAGCGCCGGTGCGCTGGTGGTCGCTGCGGCCCATGGCGCCGGCTGGCGATTGGATCTCCGCATCCGCGCGATGATCGGAGGTGCGCTTGCGGTCTGCCTCGTGCTTCCGGGCGGCGCGGCCGGCACCATCGGGTTGTTCGCGATCGCGGCGCGCCGCAACAATCTCGGCCTGCTGGCCTTCGCCCTGGCGCTGGGCGTCTGGTCGATCGGCCGCTTCTATTACGCGCTGGAGCTGCCGCTGGCCCACAAGGCCGCCCTGATGGCGGTGGGAGGCGTGCTGGCGCTCGGCGCCTGGGCCGTGCTGGCGCCGCGTTTGTCGGCCGGTCGCTTCCGCCCGCCGGTTCGGGCGCTGGCCGGATTCGCCGCGATCGTGCTGGCGGTGGCCGCCGCCGAAGCGCAGGACGGTCTCCGCAAGGCGGCGGTGGTGCGCGACGGCACGCGCATCCTGCTGCCGATGGCTCCGGTCGATCCGCGCAGCCTCGTCCAGGGCGACTACATGGCGATCGGCTATCGGCGGGAGCTGGGAGAGCAGCTCGTCGGTCTCGGATCTTCCGCCATCCTGACGCTTGACGAGGCGGGCGTCGTGCGGTCGGCGCGGCGCGACGACGGTTCACCGAAGCCGAACGAGGTGCGGGCCAAGGTCCATGGCAGCGCGGAGAAACCGCGGGTGGCGCCGACCTCGTTCCTGTTCGAGGAAGGCACGGCCGACACCTGGAGCAAGGCGATCCTGGTCGAGGCCCGGGTCAAGGACGGCGCGCTGGTGATGACCGGCCTGACCGATGCCGCGGGCAAGCGCCTGGAGCCGCCGCCCAGGCCCTGATCGGACTCGCCTCGGAGCCAGGCATTCAGACGGACGTCGTGGATTTCAGTCGGCGGCGTACCGCGTGAGAATTTCGAAGGTGCGGTCGTCAATCGATCGGAATGAAAATGCGAGGACTTTCCTGTTCGCGTCGTAGCGGCTGACACGAACCTGAATCCGGGTCCGGCCTTTAGGGCCCGACAACGGAATTGCGATCGTCAGGTCAAGGGGCTCGCCCAGCGCAAGGCTCTCTCCTCGAAAGTCAGAAATTGCGAACCCATTGTTGCTCCAGTTCAGGATCCGGTAGCGCTCACCATCGATGATTGCGCGCAAAGGAGCGCAGCGTCGACGAGCGCGGCGACGTTCCGTCCCGCTGAACGTCGGCCCCCTCGTGGAAGCCTCCTGCTCGTGCCCTGGAAACACTCTCACGCCTCCATATCGCCGGTTATTCACACCGGGCTGGCGGTCGGCTGCGCGTGAGCGGATGAAACCCGGCTGCCCATCATTGCGGTCCGCAGGGCGTTGGGCCGAACGAACCGCGACTTCGTATATTCCGGATACTCTTTCATCCTCCACGCCAGCGTGCTCTCGATGTCATCGACTTGGCAGCCGACCGCCTGGATGACGTCCTTGAGCTGGGTGGTCGTACAATTCCACTTCCGGCACCAGTATCGCAGCTCCCAGTAGTCGTGAGTGTTCACGCGAGTGACGTCGGCAGGCAGGAGACTGGACGGATACATGATGCAACAAGCTCCTCTGTTCAGGGAGCTAACCAAAGGAAGAGCAGGCTGTTGCAAAGCGCGACTCGTCCAAAGTTGTGACCGGGGCGGTTGATGGCCCCGCCGGGCTGCCGCCCTGGGTCGGTAGCTCTTCTTCCGGGGGTTCGCCGCCATCGGATATTCAATCCACGGGCTCCGCGTGCTAGACACGTCGGCCTCCCCAACTTTAGCCGAGCCTCGCCGTGAAGCCCGCCAATTCCGTCATGTCCGGCTATGGGACGACCGTCTTCGAGGTGATGTCGCGCCTCGCCATGGAGCATGGCTCGATCAACCTGGGACAGGGCTTCCCGGACGGGAACGGGCCGCCGGAGATCGTGGCCGCCGCCCAGGCGGCGCTGGCCGACAAGCCGAACCAGTACCCGCCGATGATGGGCGTGCCGGAGCTTCGCCAGGCGGTCGCCCGCCACGACAAGCGATTCCACGGCCTCGACGTCGACTGGCAGTCCGAGGTCATCGTCACCTCGGGCGCGACCGAGGCGCTGGCGGCCTGCCTCTTCGGCCTGATCGAGCCGGGCGACGAGGTCGTGCTGTTCGAGCCGCTCTACGACTCCTACCTGCCGATCATCCGGCGGGCCGGCGGCATCCCGAGGCTGGTGCGACTCTTGCCGCCGGAGTGGCGGCTGGACGAGGCGGCGCTTCGAGCCGCGTTCTCCGACCGCACCAAGCTGGTCCTCCTCAACAACCCGCTGAACCCGGCGGCCAAGAGCTTCACCCGGGCAGAGCTCCAGCTGATCGCCGACCTGGTGCTGAAGCACGACGCCGTCGCGGTCTCAGACGAGGTCTACGAGCACATCGTCTTCTCCGACGCGCCGCCCTTCATTCCGCTGATCAGCCTGCCCGGCATGCGCGAGCGCTGCCTTCGCATCGGCTCGGCCGG
Organism: Alphaproteobacteria bacterium; assembly: GCA_964201945.1. Taxonomy (GTDB): domain Bacteria; phylum Pseudomonadota; class Alphaproteobacteria; order SHVZ01; family SHVZ01; genus SHVZ01. The sequence continues at coordinate 3,632 of CAXNIC010000044.1, read as the reverse complement.
GAAGACCTTCTCGCTGACCGGCTGGAAGGTGGGCTACGTGACCGCGGCGCCCGAGCTGCTGCGCGCCGTCACCAAGGCGCATCAGTTCCTGGTCTTCACCACGCCGCCGAATCTGCAGCGCGCCGTCGCGGCCGGCCTAGAGCTCGGTGACGGCTATTACCGCGATCTCGCCGGCGACATGCAGGCCAAGCGCGACCGCTTCGGCAAAGGCCTGGCCGAGATCGGCTTCGGCGTGCTGCCGAGCGAGGGAACCTATTTCATCACCGCGGACTTTCGTCCTCTGGGATTCAACGGCAACGACGAGGATTTCTGCCGGCATATCACCGTCGAGGCCAAGGTGACGGCGGTCCCCGTCAGCGCTTTCTTCACGGCCGACGGTCCCCGCGATTTCGCGCGGTTCTGCTTCTGCAAGAAGGACGAGGTGCTGGATGCGGCCCTCGACCGGCTCGCGAAACATTTCCGCAACAAGCAACTGTAAGTCACGGTTGCACGGCGCGTTTCGAGGCTCCATGATGGGTCACCATGCAACTCGATAAGACCACCGTCAGGGCGGTCGAAATCCTGGCGGACTCGACGGCACGCGTCGTCGGCACGGGATCGATCGTCTACCTCAAGCTCACCCGCGTCGTGAGCGTCGGATCGCCCCAGGCGCTGGATTCGGCCCGGGCCGAGTTCGACAAGCTGCCGTCGGACCGGCGGAAGTCGATCCATTCGGATGCGGTCGACCAGGCCGAGAAGCTCAATGCCAACAAGGGCACGGTCGCGGCGATCGAGTCGATGTTCAAGCCGTTGACGCCGATGGACGGCAAGGTCTCGCGGCTGGTCGTCCGCTAGCCGTACAATCGTTCAGGGTTGCCGAGGGGAGGGGGCGAATGGCTCGTTCGAGGCTTTCGCGAAGCGATCTCACGGGCAAGGTCCAGACCGTGCGAGGGTTCATCGACCCCGCCGAGCTCGGCCAGACGCTGATGCACGAGCACGTGCTCTACGATCTGCGCACGCCGGAGATCCGCGAGAAGAACGATCTCGGCCCCGAACTCACCATGCGCAACATCTTCCAGGTCGCCTATGGCGAGACCTACTCGCCACGCAACTACCTGTTCGACGACGTCGCCATCGCCATCGACGAGCTGCAGATGATGCGCGAGGTCGGCGGCAAGACCGTGGTCGAGCTGACCTGCGGCGGCATCCGCCCGGACCCCAGGGGGCTGGTCCAGGTCTCGGAAGGGACCAGCGTCCACATCGTCATGGGGTGCGGCTACTACGTCGAGGAATACCAGGACCCGAAGAACAAGGACCGCAGCGTCGACGACTTCGCCCGCGAGATCGCGGGCCAGGTGCTCGAAGGCGCCTGGGGCACCGATGTCCGGTCCGGCATCATCGGCGAGATCGGCACCACGACGCCCTGGGGCGAGCTCGAGCGCACGGTTCTGAAGGGCGCGATCCTGGCCCAGCAGGAGACCGGCGCCTGCCTCAACATCCATCCCGGACGCCACGAGGACCTGCCCCAGGAGATCGCCGAGTTCGTCATCGCCAATGGCGGCGACCCGGCGCGCACGGTGATCAGCCACATCGACCGCACGGTCTTCGATGCCGAGCGCCTGCTCCGGCTCGCCGACACCGGCGTCACCCTCGAATTCGACCTGTTCGGGGTCGAGTATGCCTATTACAAGCTGAACACCGGCATCGACATGCCGAACGACGCCGGCCGGATCGAGCATCTGCGCACCTTGATCGATGGCGGCCATCTCGACCGCGTCGTCATCAGCCACGACATCTGCTACCGCACTCGCCTGGTGAATTTCGGCGGTCATGGCTACGGCCATATCTTCCGCAACGTCGTGCCGATGATGCGCCGGCGCGAGTTCAGCGAAGCGGAGATCGAGGCGATCCTGGTCGACAACCCGAAGCGGCTCCTGACCTTCGCCTGAGACGACCCCTTTGGGTTGACGTGCCCCTTTTCAGGGCGATATCCGACTCGCCGCGAAGCGGTTCGCTCTCGAACTATTTCCAAAAATTTTTAGAAAACTGCAGCGGTTAGTTGCTCTTTCGTGATTGCCCTGGTTTTTGCGCTTTTCTTGGGAACCCATTCAGATGGTTGCGTATTCAAGTACCGCTTCGGCGCTTACTTGGCTGAGGTAGTTGTCTGATATCACAGGGCGAGCTTAGACTTTGCCTCACGGACTTACTTGCCACTTGGCGACGGACACTTGCGGAATTCCGGGGTGACTGTCGCGCACTCGCCCTCCGTAATTACTTTGTCGTCAACGGCATCCCGCCGGGCGTTTTGCTTGCCCGGGCACAACTAGAACGCTGGGAGGAGGACGAATGGCCGAGAAATCCAGGAGCGTCGGGGAGAGTATCCGGGACAAGGGCAAGGACATCCTTTCCGAGTGGCTGCGTCAGCAGACGGCGCAGACCAAGGTCACGGACCTCGTCAATGCCAAGGACCTACAGAAGGAATCCGAGCAGTTCCTCCACGCGTTCACGGCCGGACTGTCCTCGAACCAGGGGGATATCTCCGCCTCGGCCTGGGAGGAGGCGCGGGGACAACTCGCCGAGCTTTCCCGGTCGCGCGCCCGGCTCGGCTTCAAGCCGTCGGAGACCGCGACCTTCATCTTCTCCCTGAAGCAGACCCTGTTCGAGCGGCTTCTCGCCGATTCCAAGGACTCGAAGCAGGCCGCGGCGGACCTTCTGACGGTCAGCCATCTCCTGGACAAGCTCGGGCTGCACTCGATCGAGATCTTCGTGAACAGCCGCGAGGAGACCATCCGCCGCCAGCAGCAGGATCTCCTTGAGCTGTCGACCCCGGTGGTGAAGCTGTGGGAGCGGGTGGTGGCGCTGCCGATCATCGGCACGCTGGACAGCGCCCGTACCCAGTCGGTGATGGAGTCCCTGCTCCAGGCGATCGTCGACAACTCGGCCGAGATCGCGATCATCGACATCACCGGCGTGCCGACCGTCGATACGCTGGTCGCCCAGCACCTGCTGAAGACCGTCTCGGCGGCGAGGCTCATGGGCGCCGACTGCATCATCAGCGGCATCCGCCCGCAGATCGCCCAGACCATCGTCCATCTCGGCATCACGCTGGAGGTCGCGACCAAGGCGACCATGGCGGATGCCTTCGCGCTGGCGCTGAAGCGCATCGGGCTCGGCGTCGGCAAGCGCAAGCTCATTGCAAGCAATGGGACCGCCGATGGATAGGATCCCGATCCTTAAGTTCGGGGATTCGCTGCTCGTCACCATCCAGGTCGACATGCACGACCAGCTCGCCATGACGCTTCAGGACGACCTGACGGCGAAGCTGGTGCAGGCGCGATCCCGCGGCGTGCTCATCGACATCTCGGCGCTCGAGATCGTCGACTCCTTCATGGGGCGGGTCCTCAACAACATCGCCTCGATGGCGAAGATCCTGGATGCGGTCACCGTGGTCGTCGGCATGCGGCCGGCGGTCGCCATCACCCTGGTCGAGCTCGGCCTGGAGCTGCCTGGGGTGTCAAATCGCTTCCAACCGTGACCCCCTTTTCGCGTCCAATTCCGACCCCTCTGGGCGGGGAGGAATGGGCTTATCCGCGTAGTGCATAGGGGGGACCCGCGCCCGTAGCGCAGCGCCCCCGGCGTTGCGCGTAGCGGAG